>NZ_JAMYRZ010000025.1:0-92539 GCF_040321675.1 Mesorhizobium sp. M0296 | reverse complement strand
TCGTCGATCCGGTCAAGGTTGTGCGCACGGCTCTGCAGGACGCGGCCTCGGTCGCCGGCCTGCTGGTCACCACCGAAGCCATGATCGCGGAGGCTCCGAAGAAGGAGTCGGCTGGCGGCGGCATGCCTGGCGGCATGGGCGGCGGCGGCATGGGTGGCATGGGTGGCATGGATTTCTAATCCAGCCAATCTCGCAAGCTTACGGAAAGGGCGGCAGCGATGCCGCCCTTTTTCGTTGATGTGGCGGAGATTGGGAGTGCGTCCCCGTGTAGCGGGTGACGACAGACAGCGAAATCGCAAACCTTCGAGATTGGCTGAACGAACCCTTCGCTTCGTCATCCTAGGGCGGAGCAGGAGCGAAGCGACGTTGCGGAGACCCTAGGATCCATGCCGTTACTTCCAGGCGTCGCGGCGGCGCAGAACATCAATCGTCGAGCTGCAGCCTTGGCCCTTTTGGCGGAACGCCGCGCCGCCTTCGATGCGATGAAGGCATAAACATCAATGCACCGCGGCAGCGGCACTCTTGGCCGGCAATGCCCCCTCAATCAGCGCCGCGACCTCATCGGCTACCGCCAGCACCGGAGCGCGGTCGTGGGTGGCGCGTGCGATCACCATCAGCCCTTCCAGCGATGATTCGACCAGCAATGCGAGCGCGTACGCGCGGCGCTCGGGCACCCCTGCCCTGACGAAGGCCGCCCTGAGCAAGCCTATCCACTGCTCGAAGGCGGACCGGCACAATTCGGCCAGTTCCGGCACGTCTGTCGGCGAGTCCAACACCACGGGCGCGATCGGGCAACCGAGCGTGAACCGATTGTCCTCCAACATGCGGGCGACCGACTGGTAAATGTGGTGGACGGCCACCGCCGGATCCTTTTCGGCAGCGAGTGCGGCGTCCAGCCTCTGCGTCACATCGGCGACGCTGTCGCGCGTCACCTCGATGACCAGCTGGTCCTTGCCGCCCGGAAAATGAAAATAGAGCGAGCCTCTCGGCGCGCCTGAGGCGCTCAATATGTCGTTGAGCGAAGTGCCGTGATAGCCGCGCTGCCGAAGCAGGCGTCCCGTGGTCTCGAGTATGCGGGTACGGGTGTCGTTCGCCATGTCAACCTCTGTCAGGAGTGAGCATTATAGGTCTACATAATATGTAGATCAGTCTACATATCGAGAGGCAAATGCGCAGTTATCGTCTTGAAGGAACCTGCGGGACCAAGTGCCTGGTGATGCGCGACGAGGCGCAGCCGACGCCGAAGCCGCACGAGATCGTCGTGCGTGTCCGCGCCACCTCGCTCAACCGCCGCGATACGATGATCCTCAACGGCACCTACCCGCTGGCGCCGCGCCAAGGCGTTATTCCGCTGAGCGACGGCGCCGGCGAAGTCGTTGCCGTCGGCGAGGCCGTCACCCGCTTTGCCGTCGGCGACCGCGTCACCGGCAGTTATTTTGCGCGCTGGATCGATGGCCGCATCAATGCCGGTCTGATCGACCAGCTTGGCTGCACGCTGGACGGGATGCTGGCCGAATACGCCGTGCTCGACGAGCAATGGGCGGTGCGGCTTCCCGATCATCTCGACTGGCATCAGCGGCGACACTAACCTGCGCCGGCCTGACCGCCTGGAATGCCGTGACGGCGGCCGAAATGCCGAAGCCCGGCCAATGGGTTCTTGTCATCGGTTCAGGTGGCGTCGCGCTATTTGCGCTGCAATTCGCCAAGCTGCTCGGCTGCCGTGTCGTGGCAGTCAGTTCGCGCAACGAGAAGCTGGACCGGCTGCAGGCGCTGGGCGCCGACCTCGTCGTCTCGACCGCCGACATGCCGGAATGGGGTGCTGCGGTACGCGAGCAGGTCTACCAGCGCAGCCTCGCCACCATCAGCCGCCTGTTCGTCGGCCATCGCACCAACCTCGAAGCCATGCTGCGCGCCATCTCCGTGCATCGGCTCAGGCCTGTCATCGACAAGGTGTTCGCCTTCGACGAGGCCAACGACGCCTATCGCTATTTCCAGCAAGGCGACGTCTTCGGGAAAGTGGTCGTCGACAGCGCCTGACTGGTCCGCCGCAAAATCTGATCGACCCCTCAAATCAAAGGAGAGACACAATGACCATTCGTGAAGCAGAGGCCCAATGGCAGGGATCGTTGAAGGAAGGTTCGGGCCGGCTGAAGCTCGGCAGCGGCGTCTTCGAAGGCGCCTACTCGTTCCCGTCGCGTTTCGAGAACGGTCCCGGCACCAACCCCGAGGAATTGATTGCGGCGGCGCATGCCGGCTGCTTCTCGATGGCGCTGAGCGCCATTCTCGGCCGCGAAGGTTACACTCCCGCACGCATCCATACGATCGCGAAAGCACATCTCGGCGCCACCGCGGCCGGACCGACGCTGACCCGCATCGAGCTGGAGACGGAGGCAAGCGTCGCCGGGCTGGCGGCGGCGGAGTTCGAGCGGCTGGCGCAGATCGCCAAGGAGAGCTGCCTCGTATCGCGGGCGCTGGCCGGCGTCGCCGCGATCACGCTCAAGCCCCGCCTCGTCGAAACCGATATTGATCACTGAAGGGAAGGAATATCCAATGACACAGGAACTCATCATCGACATCGCCACGCCCAAACGCTCCGCCGAAACGGCCGAGATCATGCGGCTCTACAACGACGTCTTCCAGCGCCACGACCCGTCGGCGCTCGACGATCTGGTGGCGGAAGATTGCGTGATCGAGAACACCACGCCGGCCCCCGACGGCGCCCGCCGCATCGGCAAGGGCGCCTGCGTCGAACTGTGGTCGGCGATCGCGACCGGACCCGGCACGCGCTTCGACATCGAAGAAACTTTCGTCGCCGGCGACCGGGCGACGATCCGCTGGCGCTACTGGATGGCCGACGGCAGATCGCTGCGCGGCGTCAACCTGATGCGCGTGGCGGGCGGGCAGATCGTCGAGGCCATGGGCTACGTGAAGGGTTAGGTTGGCGCTGCCCGCGATCTTCCTGTCTACCGGTCCGCCAGCGCCAGTTTGGCGCCGAGCATGACAAAGGCTCCGGCGAAGGTACGGCGCATCCAGGTCAGCACCTTTGGCCGCGACACGACATGGCTGCGGATCGACGCGGCAAAAATGCCATAGCCGACAAAGACCACGAAGGTGAGCAGCATGAAGATGCTGCTGAGCTCCAGCATCTTCGACAGCGCATGCGGTTCGGCGGTGCTGACGAATTGCGGCAGGAAGGCAAAGAAGAAGATCGACAGCTTCGGATTGAGGATGTTGATGAGGATGCCCGAAGTGATCACCTTGCCGGCCGAGCGCGGCGCAACATTTTCTTCGACGCTCAGGCCGCCCTTCTCCTTCAGCGTGTTCCAGGCCATATAGAGCAGGTAGGCGACGCCGAGATATTTCAGCGTCTCGAAGGCGACGGCGCTGGTGTGCAACAGAGCCGCGAGGCCAGTGATGGCGGCCGCCATGTGCGGAATGATGCCGAGCGTGCAGCCGAAAGCGGCAATGATGCTGGCGCGCGCACCACGCGAAAGCCCGGCGCTCAGGGTATAGAGAACGCCGGTACCGGGCGAAGCCACGACAATCAGCGACGTCAACAGAAATTCGATGCTCACAGATGGTCTCCCGGTGCTGGCCCTGCCGCCGCCAGCGTAATCAGCGAAACGTGCGGGCACAAGCCAACCTGAGAGCCTATGCGCATTCAGATCATGCTATTGGCGTGCAGCTTGCTATCGGCAATAGGCTGCCGAACTTCCCAGTGTTCGACGAGCTTGCTGTCCTTCAGCCTGAAAACGTCGACAATGGCCAGGCCGTCCTCCTCGGGTTCGCGTTTTGCGTGCATGTGCACGATGACGAAATCCCCTTCGGCAAAAATCCGCTTCACCTCTCCTCTCACGAGGGGAAATGACTGTTTGAGCTGCTGCAGATAGGCTTTGAAACCGTCCGCACCATCGGCAATGTTCGGATTGTGTTGGATGTAGCGTTCGCCAAAATGCATCGAAGCAGCTTCGATGTTGCCTTGGTTTACTGCTTTGTCGATGAAGTCCAGGACGATCGCCTTGTTGGTCTCGAGCGAATTATGGATCTTGGCTGGAACTGGATTTGATGGTTCGTCACGCATGTTTTTGCTCCTTCAGGTGCCTGCTTCTGCCTGTTGTGGACAGGAGCGTCCGCAGGCCCGGCCGACATTGCCAACATAATCAGCCACGCTTGTGAGATGGTCGATATGCTATTCGCCTGGATTCTTATCCAATCGTCTAATATCGTCTGGTTCATTGTCGGAGGATGGTTCTCATGGACGCCTTGTCCGAACTTCTCGCTTCGCTGCGGTTTGGCAGCGCCATGATCGGCAGCGCGACCTTGCATCGGCCATGGGGTATTTCGGTGGATCCGACAAGGAATGCCGCTATCCACGTCATACAGGACGGCGAATGCTGGTTGCGGCTAGCCGGTGAAAGGGAGCCGATCCGCTTAGGCGAGGGAGATGTCATCCTTGTCGCGAGCGGTATCGGGCATGCCCTTTGCAATCCGGCGGATGCACCGACGGCATCGATATCCGCCGTCCTTTCCGCGAATCGGAGCGGAGCGGAACCGAAAAGCGAGAGCGGCGCGACAACTCTTCTTTGTGCGAGATATTCACTCGACGGCGTCGGGCCATACCCGATGGTTTCGCTGCTTCCTCCGCTGATCCATTTGACCCGAAATCAGATCGACACCAGCGAGCCGCTGCGGCTTGCCCTGGAACTTCTGCGGGTCGAAGCGAAAGGCAATCTCGGCGGCCACGACATTGTCGCCCCACGCCTTCTCGACAGCACGTTGATCTTCTTGCTGCGTGCCTGGATAGAACATCAGCCTCTCGGAACAGGAGGATGGTTTGGCGCCTTGCGCGACAAAGGCATTGCGCAGGCTTTGCGCATGATCCACGAGCAGCCGGGCAATCCCTGGACTATCGCTTCCCTTGCCAGCGGCGCGGCACAGTCTCGAGCCACCTTCGCGCGTCGCTTCGCTCAACTGGTAGGACAGCCGCCGCTATCCTATGCGACCCGGTGGCGGATGAACCTTGCCGCCAGGGCTCTGCGGGAAACGAACCAGAACATCGGTGAGATCGGGCGCGCCGTGGGATATGAATCGGTGCCGTCGTTCTCGCAGGCATTCAAACGGTTGACCGGACGATCACCCGGCCTCTACCGCAGCGACTTTCGCGCATCTGATTGACGAAATTCAAACTGGGACGCCAGCCCGAGGGCCGCCATTACGGCGTCGGCAGTCCGTGAGCCCGGCGCGCCATCAGGCAGTCGTCATCGCCCGGCATGCAGGCGCGGCAGACGTCGGGGCGGATGTCGTAGATGCCGCAGGCGGTTGACTTGCCGACCTCGCCGCACAATGCGGAACAGCGCGCGCCGTCGCAGCGCATGCCGGCTTCGTCGGCAGCCACGTATTTTTGCGGGATAAGGTCGAGCTGCGCGTCATCCTCGGTGGAGAAGCGCGGCCATCTGGACGAGTAGGCGCAGCAGGCGCCACAGGTCTGGCAATCGAAGGCAATCGGACCGGCGCCCTCTTGCGGCGACGAAAAATCCTCTGCGACCGCCAGGGCAAGCAGCCTTGGCGCAGATTTCCGGTCGGCATTTTGCTGCAAGGACGCTATTTCTTCTTGGGCTTGCGCGGCGGTGCTTCCGCCGGCGACCTGAACAGATCGGTGCCCGCTTCGGCGGCTTCGCCGGTTTTTGGCGCGGCGGCCGGCTTGGCCGGCTTCACGGCGGCAGCAGGCGCTGCCGGCTGGCCCTTGGCGGAAAACTTGATTGCCATATCAATCCTCGTCAGAGAAACGCGATGATGGCGCATTCGGATTGCGAAGGCGGCCGATGAGCGCCGAAACGGCCGTGATGTTCATTTCTTCGGGCGACCAGTTCCTGGCTTCCTCGATGTGCCGGGGCGCCAGCTCGCGATGCGTGCTGCCGCTGTAGGCGGCATCCTGAAAGGTCACGCGCTCGCGGGTCTTGGTGTTTTCCCGGACGTATTCGATCAGATAATTGGGGCATTCGGCACGACCGCGCACGCCGAGCCGAACCTGGGCATCGCCGTGGACACGCCTGCAGCGCTCGAGCTTTTCGAGCACGCGCCGGACATATTCGACCGGCTTGTCTAGTTCGCCCACGACATCGGCGATGGTCGAATCTGCGGCGATCGCCTTTTGAGGCACGCGTTTGGTGGCCATCAGCGTTTGCCTGCGCGTTTCGGCGAGGCCGCGAGCGCAACCGCCGCCGCCATGTCGTCGGCTTCCTTCTCCAGGCGCAATTCGCGCAGCCGCGCGGTCTTGGCTTCGCGGGCCTGGCTGACGGCATCCCGTTCGGAATTGATGCGGTCGAGCGACATCGACTGGGTCCGCGTCTTGCTGAAAATGGATTCGGCCTGGTCGCGGGGTTTTTTTGAAGTTGCGGTCAAGGTCTTTCTCCCGGTTCGGAGCACGCCGCCGAAAAGTGGCGAGACTGGTCTTTCGGCCAGGATCCCGCACAAAGCAATACGGCAGCCGGTTTCAAATTGCTGGAACGTCCTTAGCACGTCCGGGCCGTCGAGCGGCGCTCTTTCGGCGATCGAAGCGCAAAAATGAAAAAGGCCAGGCACCGCCTGACCTTCCATAAGAGCGCCCGCGCATCCCGAGAGACGCGCAAGGAAACGTTCTTCTCATGCGCATGAGCGGGGACTTAACATCCCCGCGATCATGCGCTGGAATTTGCCATTCACCGGTGCCAGTACATCCGTGGTCACCGGTGAGGCTTAATTCCGTTTTAGGCCGCCTTCAACTGGTCGGCGGACATCTTGCCCGACTTGTTGTCGCGGACCATCTCGTAGCCAAGCTTCTGGCCCTCGACGATGTCGCGCATTCCGGCGCGCTCGACGGCTGAGATGTGGACGAAAACGTCGGCAGAACCGTCGTCAGGCTGAATAAAACCAAAACCTTTGGTGGCGTTGAACCATTTAACTGTGCCTGTGCTCATAACGAACCCTTTCCATGGCAAATATTCGTTCGCCGTCATGCGGATGCACAACAACGTTTGTCTCGATTTTGATGGGGGAAGTTCGCCAAAGGCGCGCCTAAGCACGCGGATAACAAAAGTCGGTCAAACAAATATCGACAAAATTCTTATAGACTTCTTTGCGCGTTGTGTCAATTTTTTTGATTTGCCACACTCGCGGAGACGCGCGGCGGCGGCCCGCGCCAGCACATCGGACGGTGAAAGCCGGGCTATTGCCCGCCGAAAAAACCAATCAGCCGGGAACCATTTTGGCATCGCGGGCATTCTTTCGGTGTCGAAAGCCGTTCTTGAAAGAGCGATCTTGAGAGAGGCGGACGACAAACAGGACGCCCCCCGCGCAGATAAAAGGCACGAGGGGCGTTCCTGTGATGCGACCATTCGCGCCGCCTGCCCCTCACGGCATGGCCCGGCTGAGCCCGCCATCCACCGGCAAAGCCACGCCGGTGATATAGGCGGCGTCGTCGCTGGCCAGGAATGCGGCAACCGCGCCGAATTCGGCGGGGGTCCCGTAGCGCTTTGCCGGGATTTCGGCCTGACTCTCGGCGGCGATCACAGCAGCGTCCACACCCCTGTCGGCGGCGTCCATCGCGTCGAACTGTTTCGTCCGGTCCGTCGCAAAACGGCCAGGCAGCAACAGGTTGACGGTGACGCCGTCCGCCGCCACTTCGCCGGCCAGGGTCTTGGCCCAGCCGGCAAGCGACGCGCGCAACGCATTCGAAGCGGTGAGGCCGGGGATCGGCTCGCGGACGGATGTGGAGGAAACGGCGATGATGCGTCCCCAGCGCCGCGCCCGCATGCCGGGCAGGAAAGAGATGGCGATACGCATCTGGCTCAGCACCATGCTGGTGAACTGCTTCTCCCAGACGCTCGCATCGAAGACGCTGGCCGCGAAGGGCGGCGGGCCGCCGCCATTGAGCAGGACGATGTCGATCCGCTGATGCTCGTCCTCGATGGCACGGATCAGCCGGGAGACGCTGTCGTTATCGGAAAGATCGGCGCTGAAGGTCGAGCAGACGGGGCCGGCGGACTCGATCGCGCGCCGCGCCGCATCCAGGGTCTCCTCCCCTCGTCCGACCAGGATGATCTCCGCGCCTTTCGCCGCGACCGCTTCGGCGACGCCGAAACCCAGGCCCTTGCCTCCGCCGAGAACAAGCGCCTTCCGCCCCTCAAGATTTGTACTTATCAAGCCAAGCCTCCTCTGGTTTCACTGCGCACTCCCGGATAAGCCCTGAGTGCATGCTTTGGGCGTGCATCAGCGGACATGCACAATGGCGTCGGCTTCGACCGGAACATTGGCCGGCAAGCCGGCCATGCCGAGCGAGCAGCGGGCATGCTCGCCACGCTCGCCGAAAACATGGAGCAGAAATTCGGATGCTCCGTTGCCGACCTCCGAATAGGCCGCAAAGCCGGCCGCCGCGTTCACATAGACGGTCAGCTTGGCGAATCTCACGACGCGGTCGAGATTGCCGTCCAATTCCTTGTCCAGCCAATAGACGATGTTGGCCGCGCAGAGCCGGGCGGCGTTCCGCGCCGCGGCCAGATCGATCTCTGCGCCGACCTGGCCGATCGCAGCGATCTCCTGCCCGATCTCGGGGATCTGACCGGAGACATAGACGATGTCTGCGACCCGAACCGTCGGCGAGAACGGCAAAGCGGGCCGATCGAGCGACGGCCAGGCGACACCGAACTCCTCAAATCTTCGTCTGTAGGACAAGGTGGCTGCTCCTGTTTTCGTTGGTGCGAGCGGACCTTGAATTCAGATCGGGCTTTCGGGTAGCCTGATAGTGCTGACACAGCTATCAGGAATTCTTATGACTAGAGATATCGACATCAGGCTGCTGCGCGCCTTCGTCACCGTGGCCGATACGGGAACGGTGAGCCGGGCCGCCGATCGGCTTGCCCGCACCCAGGCGGCGGTGAGTATGCAGCTTCAGCGCCTCGAGGGTGAAGTCGGCGCCGAGCTGCTGCGCCGTTCGCCGCGCGGCGTGACGCTGACCGAGGCCGGCGAGATCCTGCTCGCCTTCGCCCGCAAGGCCATCGCGATCGGCGACGATGCCAGGCGCGAGATAGAAGGCCGCAGGCTGGTCGGCCGTGTCCGGCTGGGCATCGTCGAGGATTTGGCGGTGACACGGCTGCCGTTGATCATTGCCGACTTCCGCCGCCGGCATCCTTCCGTGGAGATCGAGCTGACATCAGCCAGCAGCAGCGATCTCAGCAAGTCGCTGGGCGAAGGAAAATGCGACATCGTCATGGCCGATCCGGCGCGCTTCACAAAGGCGCCGCGAGGCCATCTGTCACGACAGTTGGTCTGGGCGGCAAGCCGCATGATCGAGATCGATGACGAGGTCGAGCTTCCGCTGATCATCTTCGAAGGCGCCTGCTCCTGGCAGGACAGAATGCTGGCCTCGCTCGCCGAGGCCGGGATCGGCTGGAAGATCGGCTGCCGCGTGTCGACTTTCGCGACGCTGATCTCGGCGCTGAGGGCCGGGCTTGGCATCGGCCTTCTGCTGCAGGAAGGACTACCGCCCGACTGCCAAAGCCTCAACGGACGCTTCAACCTGCCGCCGGCGCCGATGGCGGATTTCGGCGTCTACCTCGCGAGGGACCCGTCGCGGCTGGTCGAGGAGTGTGGCGATTTCCTGCGGGCGGGATTTGAGGCGTAGCGAAAATATCTGACGCCGTTCACCGTTCCTGGTCGGTCGGGCGGATGACGATCTCGTTGACGTTGACGTGTGCCGGCTGGCCCACGGCGTAGAGAATGGCCGCGGCGATGTCCTCGGCGGTCAGCGCCTCCATGGCGGCGAGCCGCTGGTCGAGCCCGGCCTTCGCCGCCGGGTTGGTGACATGGTCGCCGAGTTCGGTGCGCACAAGGCCAGGCTCGATGACGGTGACGCGAACCTTATCGGCATAGACTTCGCGGCGCAGCGATTCGGAAAAGCCAACGACGCCGAACTTGGTTGCGGCATAGCCGCTGGCGCCGGGATTGGCGACGCGGCCGGCGATCGACGAGACATTGACGATGTGACCCTTGGCGGCCCTGAGATGCGGCAGCGCCGCCTTGGTGACGCCCATCAGCGCCAGCAGGTTGAGCTCGATCATGCGGCGCCAGTCGTCGAGCAACGCCTCGGCGGCCGGCGACAGAAGCATCACCCCGGCATTGTTGACGAGGATGTCGAGCCGGCCCCATTCGGTGACAACCTTGTCGACCATGGCGGTGACATCGTCGTTGCTGGTGACGTCGGCCTCGATGCGGAGCGCCGTGCCGCCGGCCTTTTCGATACGTGCGGCCAGCGCTTCGAGACGATCGGCGCGACGTGCGGCAATCGCCACCTTGGCCCCGGCGGCTGCGAGCGCCACAGCGGTTGCCTCGCCGATGCCCGAGGAGGCGCCGGTGACGAGTGCGACCTTGCCGGCCAGTGCGGAAGAAACAGAAGTCATTGTGAAGTCTCCAAGGCCCCTGCCCGAGCTTCAGATAGGCCGTGGGCCGCAAAGCGGAAGACCGGCTCCTCGGTTGCTCGGCTCTATTCGTCGGGACCGGGCTCCGGCCAAGGCTCTTTCGCCGCCTCGGCATACCAGTGGCGCATCGCCGGTATTGAAAGCACGGCGTCGACATAGGCGCGGGTGTCGGGCGCCAGCGTGCCGCCATAGGTGTCGAAGCGGGTGACGACCGGCGCGTACATGGCGTCGGCCGCGGTGAAACGGCCAAACAGGAACGGGCCGACTTTGCCGTGTTTTTCGCGGCATTCGCGCCATAGCCCTTCGATGCGCGCCCGTTGCGTCTCACCTTCGGCGTCGAGCGGCTTGTAGCCTTTCGGCCGGCGCAAATTCATCGGCCAGCCATAGCGGACCTCGCGAAAGCCGGAATGCATCTCTGTCGCCGCCGAGCGGGCCAGCGCGCGGGCGCCGATGTCGGCCGGCCAAAGCTCTTTCCCGGGAAACAGCTCGGCGAGATATTCAAGGATGGCAAGGGTTTCCCAGACGATCCGGACCTCGCCATTCGGCAGCCGATGGTTCAGCACCGGCACCTGGCCGGTCGGCGATATCCTGGCCAGATTGGCCGCGGTCTCGGGCGTGCGCAGGCGCACAAAACCCTCCTCGAACGGGATCTCCAGGTGCTTCATCGCCAGCCATGGCCTCAGTGACCACGACGAAAAACACTTGTTGCCGATGAAGAGCGTGAATTCAGCCATTGTCCCTCCGGCCCTGTCTGTTCGGGCGTTCTGGTGCACCCTATCCTGTCGGCTTCGCGGCCGGAAGCTATCCCAATCGACGGGCAGAACCCGGAACCTAAGCGATCCGCGACCGTTTCTCCAGGCGAACGGTTCAGGAGATGCGAGATGGTGAACAAGGATCAGGTTGCCGGCGTTGCCAAGCAAGCCAAGGGCTCGGTCAAGCAGACCGCCGGCAAGGCCACCGGCAACAGGCGCACCGAGGCCGAAGGCGACGTCGACAAGGCGACCGGCAAGATGCAGAAGGCTTACGGCGACGTGAAGGACAAGGTGAAGAAGGCGCTTTGAGGGTGGCCCTTCGCAAACGAGGAAAAGGCGGCTCGGCCGCCTTTTTTGGCCCTCTCCTGCCCGTCAGAAAGTCAGGCTTTTGCTGTATGCATTGGTGAAGGTGACCTCGCCATGATCTCCGGCGGCTTCGCCCAGCACCACATCCATGCTGTTTCCGGTCACCCGCGCCAACGCAAAGCCGCCCATGAAGGCGGCCTTCGGCTTGAACAAGTCGAGCCCGTCACGGTGGTAGATCATCGGCGTCGCGTGCTGGTGGCCATGGAAGATGCCGACGACGTTGTAACCCTTCAGCACAGCCAGCAGCGCCTGCCTGTCGGCTTCGCTCCACCAGTGGGGCGGACCCTTGCCGCCGTCGTCGAAGGTTTTCTCGGCGGCGTCCCATCTTTCGATCGAAAAAGTATCCCAGCCATAATGCTGGAACAGGATGACCGGGCGGCCGTCGCCGGCATAAGTCGCCAGGTCCTGCTTCAGCCATGGCAGGCTGCTGACGGCGCCATGGCCGGTATCGCCGGCGAAACGGTGCGTCTGGACAAGATGCAGGCCGCCCCAATCCCATGAGTAGCAATCGGTCCCGACATCGTAGTCGGTCGCCGGCGCAGGCGGCTTGAAGAACACGCCGGGGCGGTGGTTGACCTCGACGTAGTCGCGCATTTCGCGGCGGTACCAGTCGACATGCGAGCGCGGGCCGTTCTGGTCGAGGTCGTGGTTGCCGAGGCCGACATAGACCGGCATGTGCACGCGGTCGGGGCCGACGCCTTGCTGGTAGCGCTGGCTGAACTGAAGCAGCTGCGTGCCCTCGCTGGGCTGGGTGATCTGGCCGCCGCCATCATCGGTGATGTCGCCGCCAACGACGAGGCCGAGCGGCGTGCCGATTTTGCCCGTCGAGCGCAGGGCGGTGGCAATGCCATCGATTTCAGCCGGCCATTGCCTGTCGCCGACGCCGTTGAGTGCGGCGACGTTGCGCAGCAAGGCAGCGTCGGTCTTGCCCTCCTGCTCGCAATGCGGGCTCAATCCGTTTGCCATGCGGCAGGCATGGACATCGGCGATGAACAGAAAAGTGGCGTCGATCGGCGGGATGCGCTGGCCGGTCTGGCCGAAGGCCGGGTGCGAAACGGCGCCGGCCGCGGCAAGGCCCGCTGCCTGCATCAGGAAGCTGCGCCGGGAAACCGGCCGGGCGGGAATGCGATACATCATGCGCTAAAATTCAGCACGACGCGGACCGGCAGTCCAGTTGCTCGCAAAGTGTGTCGACACGTTCTCCCAGGTCTGGCATTGCTTTCGGCATTCAACTTGCGCGGGCAGAGGAGGACGCCTTGAAAACTGCATCCATCGGCATGACAATGGCGATTCTGGCGGTGACGAGCGCAGCGCATGGCGCCGGGTGCATCGACGCCAAATCGGCCAAGGCCGGCTTCATTCTCGAAAGGCCCGGCATCCACAGCGAATTTCGTCCGGCGGCGGGCGGAATGGTGGCGGTTGCCAACAAATACCAGTCGCAATCGCCGCAGTCGCAGTACCTGTTCGGCGGGCTGATCGAAGTGTTTCGCGACAGCAGCACGGGGCAGCTGGCGATGATCCCGTTTTCCGATCTCAGGAAGGTGTTCCCGCTGAAGGCGGGTGCCAAGAGCAAGATCGTATTTGCCCGTCTCGCACCGAACAAGCCGCCGAAGGGCACCGAGACGCTGGAGATCAACGTCAAGGGCAAGGAGACGTTCAGCCTGGGTGATTGCAAATACTCCGTGCTCGCGGTCAAGCAGACGATCAGGAGCGAGGCCGGCGAGACGCGGGACGAATTCATCGCGCTTTACGCACCCGACCTGCAGGCAGTTGTGGCCAGGCGCTATGACGAGGGCACCAGTGCCGAAAGCGTGGTCGGCTACGAGCTGATCAAGTCGCTGCCGAATTAAGAGCTCGGCCTCCCCGCCTCGGTCATAGTGAGCGACTGTCCTGCCGGCGTCAGAGGGCTCTGTGCAGTATCCTGCTACGTCGCCTCGTTCCTGTTTTGGACGACATAACTCCCTGCTCCCAACGCCATCAGGCAGTCACGCAGCACGCCTGCGTCCTGTGCTGTCTTGGCCATCGACATGGCGCCCGAATAGCTGGCGACGGCGAGCGCTGCGAAGCGCTGCGGATCGGTGCCCAGCTCCCGGCCCGACTGCTGGTCGGCGCTGATCTTGTCGGCGATCGCCTGACGCCAGGTAGAAAAAATGCCGGCAAGGGCAATGCGGAAATCCGGATCGGCAAGCGCCAGTTCATGCGCCAGGTTGTTGAGCGGGCAGCCGCGCACGAAACCCTGCCGCTCCAGCTCCGCCGCGACGGCCGCGAACACGGAGCGCACGCCCTCGCGCGCTGAGGGAGCCATCCGCACCGGCGCGATCCATGTCTCTTCTACGGCGGCGGCGACCCGCTCCTCGATCACTGCGAGCGCGAGCGCCTTCTTGGTTGGGAAATGGTGGTGCAGCGCGCCGCCGGTGACGCCCGCCGTCGCCATCAGGTCGCCCATGCTGGACGCATGATAGCCGCGTGCCTGAAACGCCTCCTCGGCGACATCGAGCACCTTTTTGCGCATGCCTTCGGGGTCGTTGGTGCGTTTTTGAGCACGCGAACTTGGGCGAGCGGATATCTCTGCTGACATCTTCACACGATAGCAGATTGACAAAACAGGACAACCGGTCTGTTTTGTAAAACAGCCGGTAGGGTTTGCTTGGCGCGACGCCGCCAACGCCCAGTGATCGATTCGGACGAGGCGCTGCTTCTACTCTTTCATGAACCAATCAATATCCAGCGTGCCTCTTCGCCACTCCGTTGCGGTCACATCGGCACTTAAACTAACCACCGACGATTTCGCGTCTCTTGCGAGGCTCTTCAAATCGGCAAGAGCCATTTTTTCTTCGAGTGGCAAAAGGTGCCCGGCACTCCAGAACCTGACATTTTCGTCTGTATGCCTCAGGGTTCCCAACAGAAAAGATCGGCCAAGATCAGGTCGGTTCCTGATCTCTCTTATTGCGCGGATTAAGCGGTCGTGAGCCGCATTCGATCCTTTGACATCCCCCATTTCAAGTAGTTGACGGTGCAATATGGCAGCCTCAACGTATTCTCTTTCGGGGTCCCTTGGCGCTTCTGGCTGCTTCACATCGAGCACCTTTTTGCGCATGCCCTCGGGGTCGTTGGTGCGTTTTTGAGCACGCGAACTTGGGCGAGCGGATATCTCTGCTGACATCTTCACACGATAGCAGATTGACAAAACAGGACAACCGGTCTGTTTTGTAAAACAGGATGACTGTCCTGTTTTGGAGATCGCGCAATGAACCTGCCTTTGAACGCCATACCTAATCCCGATATGCTCGCCTCGCCCGTTGTCGAACTCAGGCGATACACGCTGAAACCCGGCAGGCGCGAGACGCTGATCGGCATCTTCGACAATCACCTGATCGAGGGCCAGGAAACCGCGGGGATGACCATCATCGGCCAGTTCCGCGATCTCGACCGGCCGGATATGTTCGTCTGGCTGCGCGGCTTCGGCGGTATGGAAGCGCGGAAAAACGCTCTGACCGCCTTCTATGACGGGCCGGTCTGGGCTGCCTGGCGCGAGGGCGCCAACGCCACGATGATCGATTCTGACGACGTGCTGCTGCTGAAGCCGGCCTGGCCAGGCGCCGGCCTAGACCTCTCGGGATTGCAACGATTACCCCAGGCGGACCTCGAAAAACCGAGCGCAAGCAGTGATTTGCAGGCAATTGTTGTCATCAGGATTCATCATTTGCAACCGGGCCTGGAAGCCCGTTTCGCCAATGACTTCCAGACCGCGGCCCTTCCAGTGCTCGCCGCATTTGGCGCGTCGCCGCTCGCCGCCTTCGTTACCGAGCATGCCGAAAACAGCTTTCCGCGGTTGCCGGTGCGGGCCAGCGAAAACGTCTTCATCAGCATCACCGGTTTCGCCAGCGCCGATGCACATGCCCGCCGCGAGGCAGCCTTGGCCGCATCCCCGGAGTGGCAAGTGTTCGAGCAGGCCGCGCAGCGGGATTTGGCCAGGCCCGTGGAGGTTCTGCGCCTGGCGCCCACGGCGCGGTCGCTGCTCGGACAGCCAACGCCGGCGTGACAACGCCGTTGAAAGCCACCTATGTGCACTGAACCCCTGTCTGGTTCACGCCTGAAAATGCCTGCCGTGGATCACCTGGTAACGCGTGGTCCATGCGGTTGCCTGCTCCAGATCAAGGCAAACGCGCAGCAGCCGGTGATCCTCGTTCTTGCGGCCAATGAGCTGGATGCCAATCGGCAGGCCGTCTTTCGACTGGAAAAGCGGCAGGCTGGCGGCCGGTTGGCCGGTGACGTTGAAGATTTCTGTGAAAGGCGCAAAGCCGTAGGCCCGGCTCGCCCAAGCCTCGTAATCGAAGAGAGCACCATCGCCATGGATGGCGCCAAGCCGGGGCGTAGGCTCGGCCGTCGTCGGCGTCATGATCAGGTCGAACCCATCGAACGCCATCGCCATCGCCAGCGAAGCGCTGTGCACATGGTCCTGCGCCCTGAGATAATCGGCGGCCGAGGATCGCCGAAAACAGTCGAGCGCGTGACGAGTCAGGCTTTCGATTTCGCCAGCCCCCGGCATCCGCCCGATCTCGTCGGCGCGCTCGTCAACCAGCCGCGCGACCTCCGACATCCAGAAGATGCTCCAGTCCGCTTCGGCGCTGGCTTCCCGCGGGAAACGCGCCTCTGTGACCTCGTGCCCCCTGTCCTCGAGGAGGATCATGGCTTCCTGGAATCTTGCCCCGATCTCGGACGCGACGGGCGTGCCGTCCGGCCGGCGCGCCAGGCATGCGATGCGCAGACGCTCGCCGGGCGAAGACAGCCAGTCCAGGTAGGACGGCACCGATTTGGACACGGAGTAAGGCGCTCCTTGTTCTGGACCGGCAGTCATGTCCAGCATGGCGGCGCTGTCGCGAACGGTGCGGGACAGCACGTTCTCGGCGTAGAGCCCGGCGCCGACCTGACCTCGACCAGGCCCGACAGGCATGAGCCCGCGCGACGGCTTCATGCCGAACACGCCGCAACAGGCAGCCGGCACCCGGATCGATCCGCCGATATCGGAACCGTGGGCGACCGGCACCATGCCGCTCGCCACCGCGGCAGCAGCTCCGCCGCTTGAGCCGCCCGCCGTCAGCGAAGGATCCCAGGGGTTCGAGGTGGGGCCGCGAAAGCTGGGTTCGGTGACGAAGTCGTTGGCAAATTCAGGCGTGTTTGTCTTGCCCAGCAAGATCAGACCGGCGGCCCGCCAGCGCCGGACGATCTCGCTGTCGGGCTTCGGCGCGGCATCCTTGAAGTAGAGCGACGAGTGCGTCGTCGGCCACTCCCGTACATTGACGCCGGTGTCCTTGACCAGAAAAGGAATGCCGGCGAGTGCCGCCTGCCGGTTGCAGCTTGCCGCAACGGAAAGCGCCCGGTCCGCATCGATCAGCGTCACGGCATTGAGGGCGGGATTGATGCTTTCGATCGCTTCGATAGCCGCCTCGACGACCTCGACGGCCGACAATTCGCCCGAGCGAACATGCCCGGCCAGGGCGACGGCATCCAACGCCACGTATTCGGAAAGATTCATGACTGCTCTCAGCCCGGACTACCGGTCGCTTCGGCTGTCGGCTGGGGTCCAGCTTTGGTACCGAGCTTGAAATACCGGCCGATGGCTGCCGCGACCAATGCCGGATCCTCCCAGTGCGGGTTGTGTCCGCATCGCACCGCGCTCACGAACGCGGCGCTAGGGATTTCTTCGAGGAGCCGCCGTTGGTGCGTTTCGTCGAAGAGCAGGTCGTGCGCGCCAGCAATGACAAGCGCCGGCAGGCGCAGCATGCGCGCCTTGTCGGTCAGATCGATGCGCCGAACCTGCTCCAGGATTGCGCGCCAGAGTGCCGCCGGCATGGCTGACGCCTCCTCCGCAGTCATGGTTAGGAATTCCGCTGGAACCTCGGCCTCGCAGGCATGCCAATAGTCATAGAACGGATCGGCCGGCGATATCGGGTCTCGAAGCGCCCGCACACCAATGGTCATCGGGTGATCCTCACCGATCTGCGGCCGTAGCGTTCCGGCCATCAGCACCAGGCCGCCGATCATCTCGGCATAGCGCGCGGCTGCCTCGATCGCCACCATACTGCCCAGGGAATGCCCGACCAGAACCGGCCGCTCGAGCCGCAATCGCTCGATCAAACTCGCCACATCTTCCGCGAAATCCGCCGGGGCGAAGCCACGTGTCCCGGCCGGCGAGGCGCCATGCCCGCGCAGGTCTGGAATGACAAGCCGGCGCCCGGCGAGATGCGGCGCCAGCAAGGAGAAGCTGCGGCTCGTGTCGGAGAAGCCGTGCACCAGCACCAGCGCGGGCTCCTGCCCGGCGATTTCGACGAAGGCCGTTTCAGTGCAGCCGGCACCGACCTTGCGCTTGCGGCCGTTCCAGCCCGCCTGATCGGCCGATATCACAGGCCGAGCTGCTGCTTGACTGCATCGAGCGCGGGCTTGCCATCGAATGTGGTGACACCGGCAAGCCAGGCGCCGAGCCTATCCGGATTCTCGTTGAGGGCCTTCAGGCCGGCTTCCTCCGGCTTCATGCCGTCATTGATGAGATAGCCCATGCCGAGATTTTCGAAATCGATATCGAAGGCGAGGTTCTTCAGCAACTGCCCGACATTCGGGCATTGCTGCAGATAGCCCTTGCGCACCTGCGTCGTCACCGTCGCGGCGCCGAAGTTCGGGCCGTAGAACTTGTCGCCGCCGCTCAGATATTTGAAGTCGTACATCGTGTTCATTGGATGCGGCGCCCAGCCCTGGAAGACGATGAAGCGCTTTTCCTTGATCTCGTAGCCGACCTCGGAAAGCATGCCGGCTTCACTCGATTCGACGACCTGCCAGCCATCGAGGCCGAGCGACTTATCGGCGATGGCGTCCATCATCAGCTGGTTCGAGCCCGGCTCGATGCCGTACATCTTCCTGCCGAACTTGTCGGCGAACTTTTGCAGGTCGGCAAAATCCTTGACGCCGGCCTCCCACACGTAAGTCGGCACGGCAAAGGTGTATTTGGCGCCGACGAGATTGACGCGCACATCGTCTACCGAGCCGTCCTTCTTATAGGGCTCGTAGTAGGTGATCATCGCCGGATCCCAATAGCCAAGGAACACGTCCAAATCATTGTTCTTCAAGGATTCATAGATGACGTTGATGCCCAGAAGCGAGCTTGCCGGCTTGTAGCCGAGCGCATCGAGCAAGACGCTGGTGACGCCGGTGGTGAAGGCAAGGTCGTTCCATCCAGGCTCGGCCATGCGCACGACCTTGCATTGCTCAGGTTCAGCCGCAAAGGCCGGCTGGATCGCCAGCAGGACGCAGAGCGAGGCGCCTATTCCAAGGCTACGAAGCATTTCGGTTCTCCTCATTTCACCAACGATGTTGACCATTCGGTTTTTATATTGTCCCAGTGGTCAATCATTGATCTCGGCGGACAAAAATGTCAACGTCGGTTTTCGATGCAGGATCCCGGCCCGTGAAACTCAAGCGTCTCAGCGACATACGCCGCAAGGAGCTGCGGCAAGCCGCCTTTGCCGTGCTTCAGCGCGAAGGCATAGCTGGCGCGACCATAGAAAAAGTGGCGGCACAGGCCGGCGCGTCGAAAGGCATCGTGCTGCACTATTTCAACAGCAAGCGGGAGCTGTTCGAGCATGCCATGCGCGAATCGAACCTGGTGCTGCGGCATGCGGTGGTCGAGCGGCTGAGACAGGCGCGCACGCCAATGCAACGGATAGAGGCCATCATCGAAGGCAATTTCGAGCCGCATCTCTTCCAGCCGTCCCTCTGCCACGCCTGGCTTTCACTTTGCGCGGAGGTTCCGCGCGACGAAAAGCTTGCCCGCATCCAGAAGGTGATCCATGCGCGCATGCGCTCCAACCTGCTGTCCGGCCTGCGCGGTCTGGCGCCGGCACGCGATGCTGACGAGATCGCTTTCGGCGTCACCGCCCTGATCGACGGGCTGTGGTTGCGGCTTGGCCTGCAGCCAGGCAGCGTTACGCGTGAACAGGCCATTCATCAGGTCAAGAATTTCGTCGCTACCCGGCTGGCTGTTCGGCGCGGTGCAGCCGCTGCCGAATAGCCAGGCGCATCAGCCGAAAGTTCATATTGTAGGATAGGCCGGCGGCTTGACCACAATCGGCAACGGCGCTGCTCTCCTTTACCAGACAAGACGGCAGTGCGCGGGAGTGTTGGATGAGACTAGGCGGCAAACGGGCACTGGTCACCGGCGGCTCGGACGGGATCGGGCTGGCAATCGCCGAGGCGTTTTTGCGCGAAGGCGCGGACGTGCTGATCGTCGGCCGCGACGGCAAAAAACTCGACGCCGCCCGCAAGCAGCTCGGGGATAATGTCGAAACGCTGTCGGCCGATTTGTCGGCCAGCGCCGGGATCGATGCCGTGGTCGAGCATGCCAGGCGCGGCCCACCTGTCGATATCCTCGTCAACAATGCCGGCGTGGCGTTCCTTGTGCCGTTCGAAACCGTCAGTGAGGATCAGTTCCAGCAGTCCTTCGCACTCAACGTCACGGCGGTATTCTTCCTCACCCAGCGGCTGTTGCCGCATCTCGCGCCCGGCGCGGCCTCGGTGATCAACATCTCGTCCTATTTCGCGCACAAGATGATCCCGAAGCGGCCGTCCAGCCTCTATTCGCTGTCGAAGGGCGCGCTCAATTCGCTGACCAAGTCGCTCGCCTTCGAGCTCGGGGCGCGCGGCATAAGAGTCAACGCCATCGCGCCCGGCACGGTCGACACAGCGATGCGGCGCAGGTCGATCGAAAACCTGCCTGAGGCCGCGCAAGCCGAGCTCAAGGCCTATGTCGAGCGCAGCTACCCGCTCGGCCGCATCGGCCGGACCAGCGACCTTGCCGGCATCGCGGTCTATCTCGGCAGCGACGAAGCGGCATGGACCAGCGGCGGAATCTTCGCCGTGGATGGAGGATACACGGCGGGATGAGGTTGCGATCTCCCCCCTCGAGGGGGAGATGTCCGGCAGGACAGAGGGGGGTCGTCTCGCGTGGAACACCAGCCTGTTCCGTCCGCTATGGGAGTTGCGTCAAGACCTACCGACCCCCTCTGTCGCCTTCGGCGACATCTCCCCCTCAAGTGGGGAGATTGCCAGCACCTTCAACCGATTTGCATTCCCGTCACCCGCAATCTCCGCTTGAAGGCATTTGTGCAACGCGATACGCCGATTGCAAATTGCAAACCGGAGAGACACGTGAGCGCGCCAGAGACCAGAACCGAAACCGACACGTTCGGTCCCATCGAGGTCGCCGCCGACCGCTATTGGGGCGCGCAGGCGCAGCGTTCGCTGGCCAATTTCAAGATCGGCTGGGAGAAACAACCTGCCTCGATCGTGCGGGCGCTGGGCATCGTCAAGCGGGCGGCAGCGGAGGCCAATATGGAGCTGAAGCGGCTCGATCCGGCAATCGGCAAGGCCATTATCGAGGCCTCCCAGGAGGTCATCGACGGCAAGCTCAACGAGCATTTCCCGCTGGTCGTCTGGCAGACCGGTTCGGGCACGCAGTCCAACATGAACGCCAATGAGGTGATCTCCAACCGGGCAATCGAGCTTCTGGGCGGTGTCATGGGATCAAAGAAGCCGGTGCATCCCAACGACCACGTCAATATGAGCCAGTCGTCGAACGACACCTATCCGACGGCAATGCACATCGCCTGCGCCGAGCGCATCATCCACGACCTGCTGCCGGCGCTAAGACATTTGCATACGGCACTCGACGCCAAGACCAGGGCTTTCGCCCATATCGTCAAGATCGGCCGCACCCACACGCAGGACGCGACGCCGCTGACGCTCGGCCAGGAATTCTCCGGCTACGCGGCGCAGGTCGCCTCCTCGATCAAGCGCATCGAGATGACGCTGCCCGGCCTGCAGGAATTGGCACAGGGCGGCACCGCGGTCGGCACCGGCCTCAATGCACCGGTCGGCTTTGCCGAAAAGGTGGCGGCGCGCATCGCCGCAATCACCTGCATCGATTTCGTCACCGCGCCGAACAAGTTCGAGGCGCTTGCCGCCCATGATTCCATGGTCTTCTCGCACGGCGCCATCAATGCCTGCGCGGCGGCGCTGTTCAAGATCGCCAACGACATCCGTCTGCTCGGTTCCGGCCCGCGTTCGGGCCTCGGTGAATTGTCGCTGCCGGAAAACGAACCGGGCTCGTCGATCATGCCGGGCAAGGTCAACCCGACCCAGTGCGAAGCGATGACGCAGGTTTGCGTGCAGGTCTTCGGCAACAATGCGGCGATCAGCTTCGCCGGCAGCCAGGGCCATTTCGAACTCAACGTCTACAATCCGCTGATGGCCTATTGTTTCCTGCAGTCGGTGCAGCTGCTGGCCGACGCTTCGGTGTCGTTCACTGACAATTGCGTCGTCGGCATCGAGGCCCGCGAAGACAACATCAAGGCAGCGCTCGACCGTTCGCTGATGCTGGTGACGGCGCTGGCGCCGACGATCGGCTATGACAACGCCGCCAAGATCGCCAAGGCGGCGCACAAGAACGGCACAACGCTGCGCGAGGAAGCGCTGGCCACCGGGCTGGTCAGCGAAGCCGATTATGAGCGGCTGGTGCGGCCGGAGGACATGACGCACCCAGGGTAAGTTGATCGCGAAAACGTTACCTGGGTGAACAATCCGTAACCAATCTGGCATCTTTGGTGAACAGTCGGCCTGCGCTAACTAGACGGGTATCCCAAGCCGTTTGGCCAAACCCTTCTGGAGAGTTACGCATGTCCACCAACACGTCCACCAACACTTCGTTTGCCGGTTCCGGCACCGCCTCCGGCGCCTCGGGCACGATCCTGCTCGGCCGCATCCTGCTTTCGGTCATCTTCCTGCTTTCCGGTTTCGGCAAGCTGACGGCGATTGCCGGCACGGCCGGCTATTTCGGCAGCCTCGGCCTGCCGCTGCCGATGGTGACCGCCATTGTCGTCGGCCTTATCGAACTGCTTGGCGGCCTGGCCATCCTCGTCGGCTTCCAGACCCGGATCGTCGGCTGGGTAATGGCGATCTTCACCGTCGCCACCGCGCTGGTCGCCCACACCGGCTGGGCCGATCAGATGCAGATGATCAATTTCATGAAGAACCTCGGCATTGCCGGCGGCTTCGTCGTGCTCGCCTCCTCGGGCCCAGGCGCGTATTCAATCGACGCCAAGCGCGGCTGAAGCAGCCCAGCATTTCCTGAACAAAGGGGCGCGGAATTTTCCGCGCCCCTTTTTCGTTGTCGTTTGTGCCTGTCGGTCCGCTGACCGGAATTCTGCTAGGATCGGGCTCTTGGCCACCCGGCCGACAACGGAGGTTGCCATGCCCCGCAATGCGCTGCTTTTGCTTTCCCGACTAATGTTCGCCGCACTGTTCGTGCCGTCCGGCTTCCATGCGCTTGCCGACATTGCCGGCACGACCGGCTATTTCGCCGGCCTCGGCCTGCCGCTGCCGACGCTGGCTGCCTGGGGCACCGGGCTGTTCGAACTGATCGCCGGGCTGCTCATCCTCGTCGGCCTCAAGACGCCGATCGTGGCGCTGCTGCTCGCCGCCTTTTGCGTCGCGACAGCGTTCATCGGCCACTATGGCCAGGGCGGCGGCGATCCGACGCTGACCTTCATGCATTCGCAGATGCTGATGAAGGACATCGCGATATCAGGCGGTTTTCTGGCGCTGGCGATGGCTGGCGCGGGTGCATGGTCGGCCGACGGCCGGATGGCTGCAGGGACTGGCTAAGCTGCCGCCCGGCTCGGCTCATTTGCTGTCGAGAAAGACGAACTCCGCAAGCCTGGTTATGTTTATGGGCTGAGAGAGAAAGGCGCCATGCCCCATTTGACCGACGCTGATGGTCAGGCAAACCAGTCTGCTTTCCACCGCGATCGGCAGCCATTCATATCCATATTGATCTGCGCCCTTGGGGGAGTAGCTCCGAAGATTGCTGTCAATCGCGACATACAGGTAGTTACGCAATTGGATCAGGCTTGCCCTCTTCAGGTATGGCAACAGGTCGGTTCGGCCCACGACAGGGTCAAGAAAGTTGCCGAGGGGCTGATGAACGGACAGAGTTCGATCGACAGCGCCAGGACAGAGATTAACGTCCGCAAAAAACGTGTTCATCGAAATCGATCTTTGAAATTTGATCATTTCGTCGCTTATTCTAAATACAAAGTAATTTATCTTTTGCCCACTTTTAGGTTTTAAAAAACCTTTGAGCAGATTGAATGGTGTTTTGCCGTCTGCGCCTTTTGGATAACTCTTCTCAAACTCAAACGCGCCTTTTGCAGCAACGGAAACCTTGGAAACCGTCTGAGCTCTGGCCGCGTCGACAATCAACAATGACAGGACGGAAAGCAGCAGCGGCAGGATTTGACTGGATTTCACGATCTTCTTCCCCTCAGCGTGCAGTCGTCGCGATTGGCATCCATTTCAGTGCCGCGCCTGAAGCTACTTCACCGAAACACTGGGCCCGCCCTCGACCGCCAGCACCAGCCGGCGGTTGGTGACCCTTGCCAGCTGTGCCAGCCGGCCGGCGGGCCGCTCGCCGTAAAGATCGGCCAGCGCTGCCGGCAGCACCAGCGCCAGCACGCCATTGCCGCGGTTTTCCCATTTCAGTCGCGGCATGACGCCGGGCATTGCCGCGCTCAGCAAATAGACGACGCGCAGCAGCGCGGCCAGCACGCGGGCCCGTTCGAGATAGCGCGGTGTCGCCAGCCCGCGGATTTCCGGAGCGGCTTCATTGAACACGCCCTCGTGGCGAAACAGGCTGACAAGCGCCAGGAAGGCGCGGCCGGGATGATCGACGCCGATGAACGAGGCGTGGGCGATGATGTTGAGCGATTGCTTGCCGCGATATTCGGGATGGGCACGCCAGCCGATATCGGCGAGCAGGCAGGCGGCGTGGCGGTAGCGCGCCTCATCCCTGGTCTCGTCGATGCCGAAGGCGGCGAACGCCTTGCCGGTCCACTCGACAAGCTCATGCGCGTGGTCGACCGAGCGCGAGCGCAGGCGGGCAAGCTCTTCCGCCGCCGAGATCAGCGGATCGGCTTTCTGCTCGGCCTTGTCGAGCAGCGAATAGAGAAAGCCCTCACGCACGCCCAGCGCCGACACGATGATCTTCGACGGCTGCATCGCCGCCATGATCTCCTGCAGCACTATTGCGCCATAGGGCAGCAGCGAACGGCGGTTCTTGGAGATGCCCTCGATGCCTTTGATCTTGTCGATCTCGGCCTTGGCGACCTGCCGGAGGAAGTTCGCGGCGCTTTCGATGCCGATCTCGTAATGGTGCATGACGCCGAGCGGATAGTTGGTCATTTCCATGTGTAGCCGGGCGAGATTTCGCCAGGTGCCGCCGACCGTGTAGAAGGTCCTGCCCTGCCCGCCCTTTAGCAATTTCGCCCGCGCCAGTTGCTCGCGCGTGATCCTTGCCGCCTGGGTCAGCGAGTTCTTCGCCATGTCCTGCAGGCGCAAGCCGCCCAACGGCAGCGTGATGCCGTCACCGATCGTCTCACCGTCAATATCGATCAGCTCGAGGCTGCCGCCGCCAAGATCGCCGGCGATGCCGTTGGCCGGATGGAAACCGGAAATGACGCCGAGCGCCGAATAATGGGCTTCCTCGCGGCCGCTCAGCACCTGGATCTCGGTCTTGAGCACATCCTCGGCGCGGTGGATGAAGTCGGGGCCGTTGACCGCCTCGCGAGCGGCGGCGGTCGCCAGCACATACATGCGCTCGGCGCCGGCCTGGTCGGAGAGTGCGCGGAAACGGCGGAACTCTTCCATCGAGCGCGTCACCGCCTCGGGATCGAGCTTTCCGGTCGAAACGATGCCGCGGCCGAGGCCGGCCAGCATCTTTTCGTTGAACAGCAAGGTCGGCGAGCGCGCCAGCCCCTCATAGATGACAAGACGGATCGAGTTCGATCCGATATCGATGATGGACAGCGGTCGGCGGTCCTGAAGCCGGCCCTGGGACGCTGAAATCATCAGCCCGTCGCTGCGTTCTGTTTCTTGCGGCGCTTGAACTGCGCGATGCGCTTGGGCGCATGCGACTTCAACGCATCGCCCCGTCCGGACAGGCTCGGATTGGTCATGAAATATTCCTGCGCGTTGAACGGTTCCTCGCCCTCCTCCAGCACAACGCGCCGGGAGGTTCCGTCAGCCAATACGTCGAAACTTTGCTGGTTGTCCATGATGTTGCCAAGCATGATCTGGCCGAGCACCTGTTCGTGCACAGTTGGATTGGTGATCGGCACCATGGTCTCGACGCGGCGGTCGAGATTGCGTGGCATCAGATCGGCCGAGGAGATGTAGACGATCGCCCCGTCCGATGGCAGGCCGTGGCCGTTGCCGAAGCAATAGATGCGGCTGTGCTCGAGGAAACGGCCGACGATCGACTTCACCCTAATGTTCTCCGACAGGCCGGGCACCTGCGGTCTCAGGCAGCAGATGCCGCGCACGACGAGATCGATCTCGACGCCGGCGCGGCTGGCATCGTAGAGGGCATCGATGACGATCGGGTCGACCAAGGCGTTCATCTTCATCCAGATGCGGGCCGGCCTGCCCTCCAGCGCGTGGCTGATCTCATCCGAAATGTGCTGGAGGATGCGGTCGCGCAGCGTGAACGGCGATATGGCCAGCCGCATCTGCTCGGCCGGCTCGGCATAGCCGGTGATGAAGTTGAACAACTGGGCGACATCGCGCGCGATCGTCGGGGCGGTGGTGAAGAAGGACAGGTCGGTGTAGATGCGTGCCGTGACCGGGTGGTAGTTGCCGGTGCCGAGATGCACGTAATTGCGCAGCCTGCCGTCCTCGCGCCGCACCACCAGCGACATTTTCGCATGGGTCTTCAGTTCGAGGAAGCCGAAGACCACCTGGACGCCGGCGCGCTCGAGGTCGCGGGCCCAGCGGATGTTGGCTTCTTCGTCGAAGCGCGCCTTGAGCTCGACCAGCGCGGTCACCGACTTGCCGGCCTCGGCGGCGTCGACCAGAGCGCGCACGATCGGGCTGTCGTTGGAGGTGCGATAGAGCGTCTGCTTGATCGCCACCACTTCCGGATCGGCCATTGCCTGGCGCAGGAACTGCACCACGACGTCGAAGGATTCGTAGGGGTGGTGGACGATGATGTCCTTCTCGCGGATCGCCGCAAAACAATCGCCGCCATGCTCGCGGATGCGCTCGGGGAAGCGCGGATTGTAGGGCGTGAACTTCAGATCGTCGCGGGCGACGGCGACGATCTCCGAGATCTGGCTGAGCGCCAGCGGACCGGTGAGCACGCTGATGCGGCTTGCCGAAACGCCAAGCTCCCCGGCGACGAAGTCGCGCAGTTCGGGCGGCATCAGCCGGTCGAATTCGATCCGGATAACCGAGCCGCGGCGCCGCCGCTTCAGCGCCGTCTCGAACAGGCGCACCAGATCCTCTGATTCTTCCTCGACCTCGATATCGCTGTCGCGGATGATGCGGAACGTGCCGGAACCCTTGACCTCGTAGCCCGGGAACAGCTTGCCGATATAAAGACCGACCGCCTCCTCGAGCGGGATGAAGCGAACATGGCGCTTGCGATCCGGCAAGCGGATGAAGCGCCTCAGTGCCACCGGCAGGCGCAAAAGCGCGCTCATTTCCTCGCCGTTCTTACGGTGGCGCAATTGCAACGCCATCGAGAAACCGAGATTGGGAATGAACGGGAACGGATGCGCCGGGTCGATCGACAGCGGCGTCAGCACCGGAAATACCTGCTCCTGGAAATGGTCCTCGAGCCAGATCTTCTCGTCCTTGCTCAGCGCATCGCGGGTGATGCTCTCGATGCCTTCCTTGTCGAGGAGCAGCATCAGCGCCGAAAGGCTTTTCTGCTGGTCCTCCTGCAGGCGCTCGACCTCGCGCAGCAATTGTTCGAGCTGCTGCTCGGGCGTGCGTCCGTCCGGGCTCTTCAGCACGATGCCCTCGCGCACCTGGCCGGCAAGACCCGCAACGCGGACCATGAAGAACTCGTCGAGGTTGGCGGCCGATATCGACAGGAAGCGAACACGCTCGAGCAGCGGATGATTGGCGTTCAGCGACTCTTCGAGCACGCGCCGGTTGAATTGGAGCCAGGAAAACTCGCGGTTGACGAAGCGGTCAGGATTGCCGCCTTCGCGGCTCGCCGCCTCGACGGTGATGAATTCGTTCTGCACCGGCTTCAGTTCGTTCATGGTTTCCGCTCTTCCCACACCGTTCGACGACCATAGCCTTAACCGGCTTAACTTATCCTCTGACAGGCTTTTGCGACAGTTTCATTTCATCGATCTTGCAAAGAGACGGGTTATGATCCAGATGCAATCGACAAGATCAGGAGACGACGATGGCAGGCGGTTCCATTCCCCATTTCCAGAACGATGCGGGCTATCCGGCAATTGACATCGGCGTCAAGGAATTCATGTGCACCGGCGCCAATCCGCCTTTCGACCACCCGCATGTATTTCTCGACATGGGCGACGACAATGAAAAAGTCTGCCCCTATTGCTCGACGCTCTATCGCTATTCGCCGAAGCTGAAGGCGTTGGAAACGCAGCCGCCGGGCTGCCTCTATCTCGACCAGGCCGCCTGATTCTTTCGCGACAACCCTGATGCAGGAAACGCAGTCCCGGCAGGTGGTCATCGCCGGGGCGGGCGTCGCCGGGCTGACCGCGGCACTGGCCTTCGCCGAGCGCGGCTATCGGACAAAACTGTTCGAACAGGCGCAGCACCTCGAGGCTGCCGGCGCCGGTATCCAGCTTTCGCCCAACGCGACGCGCATCCTACGGCAGCTCGGCGTACTCGATCGGCTGCTGGCGACGGCGGTGCGGCCGGAGGCGGTCGTGCTCAAGGATGCCGCCACGCTGCGCAAGCTGGCGCGCGTACCGCTTGGCCAGGCGGCCGAAACGCGCTGGGGAGCGCCCTATCTCGTTGCCCACCGCGCGGATCTGCAGTCAGCGCTGATGCAGCGAGTTTCGGAGCAGCCCGGTATCGATCTGATCGCCGGCGCGCGGGTGACCGACATCGCAGCCGGATCGAAAGGTGTTACCGTCACTGCATCGGCTGATGGCGACACGGTCGAGGCTGGCTGTCTTTTGATCGGCGCCGATGGCGTCTGGTCGTCGGTGCGAGAAACGCTTGCCCGCAACGCAGCCGATTTCCGGAGAAGCCGGTTTTCGGGCGAGCTTGCCTGGCGCGCCACGGTGGCCGCCGACAGCCCCGCTGGACAAACCTTTGCGGCGATCGGTGAGCCCGATTGTGTTACTGCATTCCTCTATTCCGGCTTCCATATGGTCGCCTATCCGGTCAGCCGTGGCACTGCCTTCAACCTCGCTGCCTTCACAAAGGGCGAGCGCATCGCCGAGGGCTGGTCGGGGCATGCCGACCCCGCCATCCTCGCCAGCGCCATGCGCGGTACCGCGCCGGCGCTGGTCCGTCTGGCGAGCGAGGCCGCGCCATGGACGGCATGGCCGATCCACACCGTCGAGCAGCGGCGGTGGACGACGCCGGAAGGCATCGCGCTGATCGGCGATGCGGCGCATGCGATGACGCCGTTTGCCGCACAGGGCGCGGCGATGGCGATCGAGGACGCGGTAACCCTTGCCGGTTTGGTTGCCACCTCGCCTGCCGATCTCAGCAGCGCGCTTGTCGCCTGGGAACAGGCGCGGCGGCCGCGCGTCGCCCAGGTCGCCCGCCGCGGCGTCGTCAACCGCCTCGCCTGGCATGCGGCCGGGCCGGTGGCGATGGCCCGCAACCTGTTCCTGGCGATGCGCTCGCCCGAAAAACTCGCCGCCGATCTCGACTGGCTCTATGGCTGGCGGGCGTTGGACGATGGCGCGCGATGATACGCACGACAGGCTGGAGGGACAGCGCCCTGGACAGCACCCCTCTCTGTCCTGCCGGACATCTCTCCCACTTGGGGGGAGATTGGCCATCACATTGGCTTTCGCCAATCTTCAAGGTTGCATGACCTAGCAAGGCGCCGAAGCCGCTAATCTCCCCCCTCGTGGGGAGATGTCCGGCAGGACAGAGGGGGGCGCGAAGGATCGCGGCGTTGATCAGCCGGAACCCTCTTCAATTGTAAAGCCGCATCGACAGGCCGAGCGAGGCCGGCAGCGGATCCCACCAGCCGGTGCGCAGCCCGGCCGTGCGCAGTGCCGCCGCCGTCCAGGTGTTGCAGCCGATCAGCGCGTTGAAATGACCATTGGCTTCGAAGAACCGATCGAAGCGGGAATAGGCCGCACTCTCGATCGGGATGGCCCCGTTCGGCCCCTGCCGGAAGCTTGCCGCAATGTAATCGAGCAGCGCCGTAAACCGCTCCTCGCCGATGTCGAAGGCAGCGACGTCGCGATGCGGCTCGGCGATGTCGACGGAAATGTCGACATGCATTGCCGAGGCATCGACCGATAGCGCCTTCATCACCGGCACCGCCTTCAGCTCCGACCAGGTCGGCGTCTCCAGATAGAAGGCGCGGCCGCCCCAGCCGAAGACGATGTAGCGGACCTCCGCCATGTCTGCTGGAATGCCGGCATCGACCAGGAAATGGAAGCGCCGGCGCACATCGTCGTCGACCGGGATGGCGATGTCGGTGTGGATCGGATTTTGCAGCACCAGGATACGGTGGCTTGTGCCGATCGGATCGGCAACGGCCGCCGGCCAGAGCGGGCGCGGCAGCAGCGTGCCCAGCGCCACCGCAAGGACTGCTGCAACGACCAGCAGGCCAAGAAAACGGGCAAGCTTCTTCATGGGAAAGGCATAGAACAAGCAATGCTCAAGGTGAAGCCCCTCCGAACGTTGCACAGCTGACTTAGAGCTTGACGCATATCCTCCCCGGGAGGATATGCTCAAGCATGTCAGATCACCTCCACGCCTCGCATCCTTCCATCATAAAGCGCCTGAAGCGCGCGCAAGGCCACCTTGCGGCGGTGCTGGCGATGATCGAGGCGCATCGCCCTTGCGTTGACCTGGCGCAGCAGCTTCATGCAGTCGAAAAAGCGATCAGCAGCGCCAAGCGCGAGCTGATCAACGATCACATCGAGCATTGCCTGACGGACAGCGTGGAAACCGGCGGCAACTCGCTGGCGGAACTCAAGCAGCTGGCGAAGTATCTATGAATGCCATCGTAGCCCGCATTCTGGACTGGCTCGGGTTCGGCTCGCACGCCGCACATCATCACGGCGATCACGGTCCGCACGGTCACAGCCATGGCGTCATCGACGCGACAATTGCCACCACCGACCGGGGCATCTGGGCAATCAAATGGTCGTTCGTGATCCTGGCCATCACCGCGGCATTGCAGATGGTCGTGGTTGCGTTGTCGGGGAGCGTGGCATTGCTGGCCGACACGATCCATAACATCGGCGATGCGACCACGGCGATCCCGCTATGGATTGCGTTCGTTCTGGCGCGGCGCAAGCCGTCGCGGATCTTCATGTATGGCTTGGGCCGGGGCGAGGATCTGGCCGGCATCATCATCGTGCTCATCATCCTGTTCAGCGCTGTAGTCGCTGCCTACCAAGCCATCGACAGGCTGATCAATCCACAAGTGGTGACACACCTGGGCTGGCTGACTGCGGCGGGCATTGTCGGCTTCCTCGGCAACGAGGCGGTTGCCGTGTTCCGTATCCGCGTCGGTCGCGAAATCAACAGCGCGGCACTGATTGCCGACGGCTACCACGCCCGCACAGATGGACTTACCAGCCTTGCCGTGGTCATCGGAGCCATCGGCGTTTGGTTCGGCTTTTCCTTGGCCGATCCGATCGTCGGCCTGCTGATCACGATTGCGATCTTCGGTATCGTCTGGCAATCGGCCCGCTCGGTGCTGACCCGCATGCTGGATGGAATCGAACCCGGTGTGATAGACGAAATCCGACATGCCGCCGAGCATGTTCCGGGCGCGCGCATTGTCGATGCCAAGGCGCGCTGGATCGGTCATAGATTGCACGCCGACATCGCAATTGCCGCGGACGAAACCCTGCCGCTGTCGGCGGCGAACAAGATCGCCGCAGCGCTGAAGGACGAACTATCCCAGCATATGCCGGCCCTGGCTGAGGCGAATGTGCAGTTTTCAACGGAACGTGGAGAGAACGACCATCCTCACGAGCACACGCATCACCACGGCCACATGCACTGACGCTCGCCGATTTTCTGCTAGTCTCGTCCGATGTTCCAGACGCTCGTCGAATTTCAGCGCACGATCTATCTGACGCTCGGCGAACAGATCAAGCTGCTTGCGGCCGGAGGCAATTGGCTGGCGTTCATGGCCTTCCTGCCGATGGGCGTCGTGTTCGGGGCTGCCCATGCGCTGACGCCGGGGCACAGCAAGGCCGTCCTGGCGACGTATCTTGCCGGTTCGGATGCGAAGGTCTCGCGTGGTCTGCTCGTATCTATCACGCTATCGTTCACGCATGTGACGATTGCCGTTCTGATTGCGGCTCTCTCGCTGCCACTGGTCTCAATAGCATTGGGCAGCGTCGGCCGCGCTCCGCTTCTGGAGCACATCAGTCGCGGGCTGCTCGGCCTCATTGGCGTCTGGATGCTCTGGCGCGCTTTGAGCCACAGCCATCACCACAGGCACGAGGGCGAGGCTGTCGGCGTCATGGCAGGCCTGATCCCATGTCCGCTTACGCTTTTCGCTATGACTTTCGCGATGTCCAGGGGTGTTCCGGCAGCGGGCGTCCTGTTTGCCATCACCATGATGGTCGGCGTGGCGCTGACGCTGTCCTGCGTCGCCGTGTTGTCGATCGTGTTTCGGGAACGGCTTGTACAGTTTTTCGCGCGCCAGCCACGGCTGTTCGAAACCATCTCCCGGGCCATCGAGGGCGCCGCCGGTCTCGCCCTTGCCGGCGTCGCTGTCTGGCAGATCACATCAGCTTAAGAGAAAATATGGTTTCAGCCACTGCATGGTGTCCGGTCCGGTGCAGCGGATGGAACGCGCCAAGGCGACGCCGGTCATGTCACATCGATCACGACCATCAGCCCGCCGCCGCCCTTCTCCTCGACATTGTTGTTCGTGGTGTGATGCGGGATGTGGCAATGGATCAGCCATTTGCCCGGACGCTGCGCCTTCCAGATCACGTCGTAGCGCTGACCCGGCCCGACGTTGATCGTATCGGCAAGGAAACGACCCGAAGCGGGGACCGTCTCGCCGTCGCGGGCAACGACCTCGAACGGTCCGCCATGGATATGCATCGGATGGATGAAGCCGTTGTTGGTGCCGATGAACCGCACCTTGAGCGTGTCGCCGACCTTCATCGGGATCGTCTCGGTCGAGGGATAGGCCTTGCCGTTGATGGTGAAGAAATTCGGCATGCCGCCGTCCATCGGCATCGACGGGTAGGTCAGCCCTTCCCGCACCAGCCATTCCTGAAGCTGGATGACGTAATCATGGTCGGCCGCGACCTCGTCGGCGGGATTGGCGGGATCGATGATCAGCGCACCGTAGAGGCCGAGCGCCTGGGTCCGGTCCGGCTTGGCATGGGGGTGGTAGAAATAGGTTCCGTGCTGGGTTGCGGTGAATTCGTATGAATAGGATTGGCCGGGCTCGATCGGCGCCTGGGTGATCTCGGCCGGCCCATCCATCTGGTTCGGCAGGATCAAGCCATGCCAATGCACCGTCGTTTCCTCAGGCAGGCCGTTGGTGACGTTGATCCTGACCCGATCGCCCTGGCGAATGTGAATTCGCGGGCCGGGAATCTGGCCATTATAGGCATAGGCGTCGACCGCGACGTCCGGCAGGATCTGCCAGCGGACCACTGAAGGCCTGAGCTCGAACACCTTGATGCCATTCTCTATCCGAAACGGCAGTTCCTGGTCGCCCCTTGCCGTCAGGCCATAAGAGGCGGCCACGAGGCGTGGATCGGTAGCGGCCATGTCGCGCATCGTATCAGCCGGCGTGTCGCGATCCATGATCATGCCTCGCGGCATGATCACCCCGCCGACGTCGCGTGCCGACAGCGTCAGGTTCAGCCAGTTCGCCGGCGCGATCATGCCGATGGCGAGCGCCAGCAGGGAGACGGCACCCAGGGCAGCCACCTGCGGCGTTGTGGCATCTGTCTCCATGTGATGGCCGCCGCCTTTGCCTTTGTGGGAAGCTATATCGTGGCGCTGTCCGCGATGGCCACTGGCGTCGGCCTGCTGCATTTGCATCTGCGCATGTTGCCTCGTTGCAGGCTGCTCTCGACCATCGATGCCGGCTGCCTGCGCGCGCTGTGTCATCAGCCCATGCTTCAGCCCCCGGGCGACCAGCCAGACATTGGCCGGGTAGGCAAGCGCAAAGCCGGCGATGACGCCGATCGACATCACGCCCCAGAACAACAGCTCCGGCGGTTCCATCGCGCGCATGTCGCGGCCCATCATCAGGAAGCTCATGACCGGCGCCATGCCGGCCATCATGAAGTTCATGGAGATGAACTCGGGCAGGAAGCTCTTGCGTACGTTTTTCCAATAGGTGCCGCCCATCATCGATTTCATGAACAGCGACTGGAAGATGAACAGGCCGAAGGCAAAGCCGGCGAGATATTCGACGATCAGGTCGATCCACATCGGCAGGCCGAGCGCCGCCGTGACGGCGGCGGCAAGAATGATGCCGGTGGCATCGCCGGCGACGCAGTGGATGGTGGAGCCGACGCCCTGCTTCCAGAGCGGCCGGGTGAACACATCATGCTCGCCCGGCCGTGGCTCCTTGTCCGCGAGCACATAAAGCAGCAAGCCGAGCGGACCCATATAGAGGGTGACCAGGATGAAGCCCCATTTCATCACCACCGGCTCGGGATTGTTGCGATATTGGTCGAAGCCGACATAAAGCGTCGAAGCCAGCGCCAGCGCGAACCAGACGACGAGGAAATAATCGATCGGTTGGATGAGCATCAGGATGAACCCTTGACCTATCGCCGCACTCGCCCACTCGGCTTGTTATACAACTCCTAATGGCAACAAACGCGGCTGGCGCGCTTATGATCCGCGCCGACCGTACGCTGTTCAGGCAGGCCAATTTTCGTTGTAACCGACTGATCTGATGACGCCTGCCCGCAGTTCATTTCCGGAACTGTCAGTCTTATCATTGCGGCTCTCCTCTAGTGGGGTTGTCATGGGGCTTCCCATCACAGGAAGGTCAAGGGCTTTTGAGCCAGCTCAAATCATCGCTGTGGTGCCGAAGCAGCGCTCGAAATTTGCCCCTTGACCTTCCCGTGATGGGAACCTTTATCGTGTCGCAGTTACCCAGTTGGAGCTGCAAACCCATGAACGCTGTCGCTCATAACCCCAGCCGAGCCTGTTTCCGCTCCCGCGATTCAGATTGGGATCGAGGGCATGACCTCCGCCTCCTGTGTCGCCCGCTTGAAAGGCGCTGAAGACGGCGGCATGACGTGACCGAGGCTAATGTCAACCTGGCTACGGAGCGTGCCACGTGAGTTACACCGCGTGCCGACGCGCGTGACCTTAATCTCGGAGACAACACATGGATCGACGCTGTTTTCTGGCGGCAGGCGTTGCCACGGTTCTCGCCAGCCCGCGCGCCATCGCCCAGATGAAGATGGACGAGATGCCCGGCATGGATATGGGGCACGCGGGCCACGACATGGGCGCGGCACCAAAAAGCGCGACCATGCTGCCTGAGGGCCAGGCGTTGCGCGAGTTGCCGCTGCTAGCCAATGAAGCCAATGCGCCCCGCCTGTTCAGAGCAAACCTCACGGCTGAACCCGCCATGGTTCGCTTTGCAGAAGGGCTCGACACGCCAATCCTTGGATACAATGGTATGAGCCCGGGGCCATTGATCGAGGTGACTGAAGGCGACCGTGTCGAGATTGCATTCACGAACCGAATTCCTGAAGAGACGAGCACCATCCATTGGCATGGCATGCCGGTTCCAGCTGACCAGGATGGCAATCCTATGGACCCCGTTGCGACGGGCACGGAGCGCACCTACAGCTTCGAACTGCCCGAAGGAAGCGCGGGGTCGTACTGGTATCATCCGCATCCGCACGGCAAGACGGCCGAGCAGGTCTATCGCGGACTTGCCGGCGCGTTCGTGGTCAAGCCGAAGGCGGACCCGATCCCGGCCGAGTATGGCGACACTGTGCTGATGTTCACAGACCTTCGCCTTGCCGCCGACGGCACCATGCCGGACAACACCATGGTCGATTTGATGAACGGGCGCGTCGGCGATCACGTGCTGGTCAATGGACAAAAAAATCCCGCGCTATCCGTCCCGTTTGGAACAAAGCGGCGATTTCGGTTCTACAACGCGACTAACGCGCGCTTTTTGCGGCTCTCCTTCGACGGCGCACCCATGACGATCATCGGCACCGATGGCGGTCTGCTGGAGGCGCCGGTGGCAGCCAAGGATGTCCTGCTCAGCCCGGCGGAACGCCTTGAACTGATCGTCTCGTTTGAGAAGCGCGGCCCCGTCACCCTGAGCACGCTCGACTACGATCGCGGCTGGATGGGCGCAGGCCGCCCCGCCGATGCAGGCCTGACATTGCTTACGGTCAATGTTTTGGACACGCCTGCAGAGACGTTTCCTCCGCTGCCGGAAAAGCTTCGACCAATTGCGCAACTTGGCACCCCTGCCGTCAGCCGGCGTTTCGTGTTCACCGAAACGACGACGATGAGCGCGACGGATATGCAGATGGGCTTCCTGATCAACGGCGCGGCGTTCGACATGGGCCGCATCGACGTGGTGTCGAAAACAGGACAGGTCGAGCTCTGGGAAATCGTCAACAAGGCCGACATGGACCATCCGTTCCATGTTCATGGGACGCAGTTCCAAGTGGTCGAGCACGAACGTGGTGGGCAGGTCTCGAAACCGGCCTATCTCGCCTGGAAGGACACGGTCAACGTGGCGCGCGGCGAAACGATGCGGCTTTTGCTGCGCCAGGATCGCCCCGGGCGGAGGATGTATCATTGCCACATCCTGGAGCACGAGCAGCTCGGCATGATGGGCGTCGTCGACGTGCAGGCCTAGCCGGTCGCTCGACGTGGCTGCACTGGCAATCTATGGCGCCCTGTTCACCAGCGCATTCCTAGCCGCAACCATCTTGCCGGTCTCGTCGGAAGTTGTGCTCGCCGGCTTGATCGCCGGCGGCCGTGGCGATCCGGTGCTACTGCTTGCGGTCGCCACAATCGGCAACACGCTCGGCTCGGTGGTGAACTGGACGCTGGGGCGTGGCATCGATACGCTGCAATCTAGGCGATGGTTTCCCATCACCCGTGAACGATACCAGCGGGCCAGCCGGAGCTTTCGCCGCTTTGGCGCGTGGCTGCTCCTATTCGCCTGGCTGCCGGTCGTCGGGGACGCCTTCACTGTCGCGGCAGGCGCGGCCCGCATGCATCTCGGCGTATTCGTGATGCTTGTCGCATTGGGCAAGGCTGCACGATATGCGGCAATCGTCGCAGGATTGTGGGTGCTAAAATAATTGCCGATGCTCGCCATCGAACAAAGGGCAGATCCTCCCGAGCATCACCGCTCGTCGAATACGCGTAAGGCCCGAGCAAGGCAGAGGGCCGGTCCGCCGGTCTTGTCCCGAACCGGCGTACAGGATCAGTGCAGGATCTGCGACAGGAACAGCTTCGTGCGCTCATGGCGCGGGTGGTCGAAGAACTCGGCCGGCGTGTTCTGCTCGACGATCTGACCCTGATCCATAAAGATCACCCGGTTGGCGACTTTGCGCGCAAAGCCCATCTCGTGGGTGACGCAGAGCATGGTCATGCCCTCCTCGGCCAGCCCGACCATCGTCTCCAGCACTTCCTTGATCATTTCCGGATCGAGAGCCGAGGTCGGCTCATCGAACAGCATGATGCGCGGGTTCATGCACAGCGAGCGGGCGATCGCCACGCGCTGCTGCTGGCCGCCGGAAAGCTGGCCGGGATATTTGTTGGCCTGTTCCGGGATCTTGACGCGCTTGAGGAAATGCATGGCGATTTCCTCGGCCTGTTTCCGCGGCATCTTGCGCACCCAGATCGGCGCCAGCGTGCAATTTTCCAGAATGGTCAGATGCGGGAACAGGTTGAAGTGCTGGAACACCATGCCGACCTCGCGGCGCACCTCGTCGATCTTCTTCAGATCGTTGGTCAGTTCCTTGCCGTCGACTATGATCTTGCCCTTCTGGTGTTCCTCCAGTCGGTTGATGCAGCGGATCATCGTCGATTTGCCGGAGCCCGACGGGCCGCAGATGACGATGCGCTCGCCGCGCATCACCTTTAGATTGATGTCCTTCAGCACATGGAATTCGCCGTACCATTTGTGCATGGCAATGATGTCGATGGCGACATCGGTGGTGGAAATGTGCATCTTGGCGGCATTGACCTTGATCTCTTCCGCGCTGACGGCGTTTTCTATGGCCATGACAAGGTCCCCTTTTTTAGCGTTTGTGGCCGGTGTCGAGACGGCGTTCCGTGTACATTGAATAGCGCGACATGCCGAAACAGAACAGCCAGAAGATGAAGGCCGCGAACACCAGGCCGGATCTGGCCGTCTGCGGCGTCGCCCAATTGGCGTCGGAGAAGTTCTGCTTGACGATGCCGAGGAGGTCGAACATCGAGATGACGATGACCAGGCTGGTGTCCTTGAACATGCCGATGAAGGTGTTGACGATGCCGGGAATGACCAGCTTCAGCGCCTGCGGCATGACGACCAGACCCATCTTCTGCCAGTAGCTGAGGCCGAGCGAATCGGCGCCCTCATACTGGCCTTTGGGGATAGCCTGCAGGCCGCCGCGCACCACTTCGGCCATGTAGGCGGCGGCAAACAGCGACACGCCGATCAGCGCGCGCAGGAACTTGTCGAAGCTGACGCCGGCCGGCAGGAACAGCGGCAGCATCACGCTGGCAAAGAACAGCACCGTAATCAGCGGGATGCCGCGTACCGTCTCGATGAAGATCACGCACAGCAGCTTGACGATCGGCATGTTCGAGCGCCGGCCGAGCGCCAGCACGATGCCGATCGGCAGCGACACGGCAATGCCGACGAAGGACAGGCTGAGCGTCACCAGCAGCCCACCCCAACGCGACGTCTCGACATGCGGCAGGCCGAACATGCCGCCGACCAGCAGAACGAAGGCGACGACCGGCAGCGCCAGGAAGAGAAGAATGGCGTTCAGCCCTTTGCGCGGTACGCGCGGTATGAGCAAAGGCACCAGCAGTGCCACGAACAGGATGGCCACCACGATCGGCCGCCAACGCTCCTCGACAGGATAGGTGCCGAACATGAACTGGCCGAACTTGGCGTTGACGAAAGCCCAGCAGGCGCCGGTCCAGCCGTCCGACTGGATGCCGCCCTGCGCCACGGTGGCGCAGACCGTGCGGTCCGGTCCCGTCCACTGGGCGTTGATGAAAGCCCAATTGACGATCTGCGGCAGGATCATGGCAACCAGCGCGATGCCGACGATGGTCAAGATGGTGTCGCCCGTGGTGGCAATCAGGTTCTTGCGGATCCAGGCGGTGAGGCCACGCTCGCTCGACGGCGCCGGCTGCGCCAGCGTCATCTCCGTCCGCACCCAGGACATGTCGTGTTCCTGCATGGCCCTACCTCTCCACCAGCGCCATCCTGGCATTGACGACGTTCATGATCGCCGACGTGATCAGGCTGAGCGCGAGATAGACAGCCATCATGATCACCACGCCTTCGACCGCCTGCCCGGTCTGGTTCAAGACAGTGCCGGCAGTCGCCGTCAGGTCCGGATAGCCGATGGCGATGGCGAGCGAAGAGTTCTTGGTCAGGTTCAGATACTGGCTGGTCAGCGGCGGAATAACGATGCGCATCGCCTGCGGCACGACGACAAGCCTGAGGATCGATCCCGAGCGCAGCCCGAGTGCCGCGGCCGCCTCGGTCTGGCCCGTGCTGACGCCCCTGATGCCGGCGCGCACGATCTCGGCGATGAAGGCGGCCGTATAGCAGGACAACGCCAGATAGAGTGACAGGAACTCCGGTCTGACCTGAAAGCCACCGACCAGGTTGAAAGTCGATTGTTTCGGGAATTCGAAGCTCAGAGGAAAGCCGCTCAGCGCGTAGGCCAGCAGCGGCAGGCCGACGATCAACGCTATGGATGTCCAGAGCACCGGGAACGGCTGACCCGTCGCCATCTGCCGCTGCCGCGCCTTGCGGGCGACGAACCAGGCCATGGCAATGCCGAGGAGCAGGGCGACCAGGATCAGCCAGGAGCCCTCGCCCCAGACAGCGCGCGGAAAATAAAAGCCGCGCTGGTTGAGAAAGGAGCCGAACGGCAAATTGATGCTCTCGCGCGGCGGCGGCAGCACGGCGAGTACGCCGGAATACCAGAAGAAGATGACCAGCAGCGGCGGGATGTTGCGGAAGACCTCGACATAGACCGTGCAGATCTTCCTGATCAGCCAGTTGCGCGACAGTCGGCCGATGCCGACGATGAAACCGATAATGGTGGCGGTGATGATGCCGACGACGGCCACGATCACGGTGTTGATGAAGCCGACCAGGATGGCTCGGAAATAAGTCGAATCCGACGAATAAGCGATGGCGCTTTCGCTGATGTCGAAACCGGCGCGGCCCTTGAGGAAGCCGAAGCCGGAGGCGATGTGCAAGCGCGTCAGATTGACGATGACGTTGTGGGTAACCCACCAGACCCCCGCCACCAGCAGGACGAGGACCAGTGCTTGAAAGAATATGCCGCGGACGCGAGGATCATTGATGAAGGAACCGCGGCTTGGCTCCTCGCGAAGAACTTCCTGCGATGCCATTCGACAGTCCCCTGGAAAGAGAGACCGGAAGGCAGACGATCTGCCTTCCGGATCCATTTTCAATCAGCGGATCGGCGGAGCGTATTGCAGACCACCCTTGGTCCACAGCGCGTTGATGCCGCGCGCGATCTTCAGCGGGCTGCCCGAGCCGACATTGCGCTCGAACATCTCGCCGTAATTGCCGACGGCCTTGACGATGTTGACGACCCAGTCGTTAGAGACGCCGAGATCGGTGCCGATCTTGGTGTCGGCTTCCTGGCCGAGCACGCGCTTGATCTCGGGACTGTCCGAGTTCTTCATCTCGTCGACATTGGCCTTGGTGATGCCGAGTTCCTCGGCGTCGAGCAACGCGAAATAGGTCCACTTGACGATGTGGTACCATTGGTCGTCGCCCTGGCGTACAGCCGGCCCAAGCGGTTCCTTGGAGATGATCTCGGGCAACACGACGTGGTCGGCCGGCGCACCGAGCGTCAGGCGGATGCCATAGAGGCCCGATTGGTCGGTGGTGTATACGTCGCAGCGGCCGGCGTCATAGGCGGCGTTAACCTCTTCCAGCTTTTCGAAGACGACAGGATTGTACTCCATCTTGTTCGACTTGAAATAGTCGGCAAGGTTGAGCTCGGTCGTGGTGCCGCTCTGCACGCAGACCGCCGCGCCCGAAAGTTGCAGCGCCGAATTCACGCCCGGTAGCTTCTTGGCGTTGATCATGAAGCCCTGGCCGTCATAATAAGTCGTGCCGATGAAGTTCAGGCCGAGTGCGGTGTCGCGATTGATGGTCCAGGTGGTATTGCGCGACAGGATGTCGATCTCGCCCGACTGCAGAGCGGTAAACCGCTCCTTGGCGCTGAGCGGCGTAAATTTCACCTTGGTGCCATCGCCGAACACGGCGGCTGCCACAGCGCGACAGAAGTCCGCGTCGATGCCTTGCCACTCACCCTTGTCGTCCGGCGCCGAGAAGCCGGCCAGACCGGTCGAGACGCCGCATTGGATGAAGCCCTTCGCTTTGACATCGTCGAGCGTGGCCGCCGAAGCCGCCGAAGCCGCGAATCCAAACGCGGCGGCGCCCAAAACGCCGATTGCAATGTGTTTCATGACCCACAGACCCTTTTCTGTTTTTTCCAGGCGAACCTGACTTTTTCCCGTGTGAACGCAGCTATGTATCCCGGCCCATTACCGGAATCCCGCATCGTAACCGACGCGCTGCCTCCCATTCACGAACAACATCGAAGGCGATTATTCCTGTGAGGTCAAGGGAAATGACCAAATCCGAAAGACTTTGAAAACCAACCGCCTGAAATGCCTGAAATTGCAGACAAACGCGCTCGCAAATTGGTCAGCGCGCCAATAAAGCCGGCAAAGTCGGACCGTGACTTGCCAAGCGCACCTGGCAGCCGTCCAGAGGATCTACGGCGCATTGCTGAATTGGCATATTCAAGACCTTGGCCTGGCGAGTGCGGTGCGGTTGCGCGGCCAATGCCGCCGCACTATGGCTAACGACCTACTCATGGGATAAAAAGCAATGGCAAAAGACGGCAGCGAGATGGGCATCAACACGCGGCTCGCCCATTCCGGCAACAACCCGCATGACTATTTCGGCTTCGTCAATCCGCCGGTCGTGCATGCCTCGACCGTGCTCTATCCCAATGCCGCGACAATGGCGGCGCGCAGCCAGAAATACACCTACGGCACGCGCGGCACCCCGACCACCGATGCGCTGACCAGCGCCATCGATGCGCTGGAAGGCTCCGCCGGCACGGTCGCGGTGCCGTCCGGCCTGGCGGCCGTGGTGCTGCCGCTGCTCGCCTTCCTGTCGGTCGGCGATCATCTGCTGATCGTCGATTCCGTGTATCATCCGACCCGCAATTTCGCCGACACGATGCTGAAGCGGCTGGGCATCGAGGTCGAATATTACGAGCCCCGCATCGGCGCCGGCATTGCGGCGCTGCTCAGGCCCAACACCAAGGTGGTACTCACCGAATCGCCGGCCTCCAACACCTTCGAGGTGCAGGACATACCGGCCATCGCCAAGGCAGCACACGCCGTCGGCGCCATCGTCATGATGGACAACACCTGGGCGACGCCGCTCTACTTTCGCCCGCTCGACCATGGCGTCGACATCTCGATCCACGCGGCGACGAAATACCCGGCCGGCCATTCCGACGTGCTGCTCGGCACCGTGTCGGCCAATGCGGACTGCTGGAAGCAGCTTTGCGAGACGTTCAACACGATGGGCTGCTGCGCGGGGCCGGACGACGTCTACCAGGTGCTGCGCGGCCTGCGCACCATGGGCGTGCGGCTGGAGCACCATCAAAAGAGCGCGCTTGCCCTCGCCGGCTGGCTGGAGGGCCAGCCGGGCGTGGCGCAGGTGCTGCATCCGGCGCTGCCCAGCCATCCCGACCATGATCTTTGGAAGCGCGACTTTTGCGGATCGAGCGGCATCTTCTCGATCGTTCTTGCGGGCGGTGGACAAAAGCAGCAGCACGCCTTCCTCGACGCGTTGAAATTTTTCGGCCTCGGCTATTCCTGGGGCGGCTATGAGAGCCTTGCCGTGCCGGTATTCCTTGGCGACCGCACCATCGCCAAGGGCCCGTATGACGGGCCGCTGGTGCGCTTGCAGATCGGGCTCGAGGATGTAGGGGATTTGAAGGCCGACCTGGCGCGCGGGCTGGCGGCGGCCGCTGAGGCCTGAGCCAGCACCTTTTCATACTGAGGTCAGAAAATCGGCGTAACAGCCTGGAAAAATTGCGATCCTGAGCGATATCATGGCGACCGATCGGCCGATGAAACGGTCTACAAAATAGAGGCGGCGGTGTGGTGAAGGCGGTAGAATAGCCTCTGCCAGTCCTTGACACGGATTGAGGCTGGCCGGCGGGATCGGTCGGGAACCTTTTGTCGGCCGATGCATCCAATGTCGCGATGAGAAGCCTATCAGGAGATCGGCCATGCCTGCTGCGTTGACGGCAACGCCCGCCGCTTCCGGCGACATGCAGCTTGTCGGCCGCGCGCTGGCACATGATGGCGATGCATTCCGCACCATCATCAAGACGCACAACCAAAGGCTCTACCGCATCGCCCGAGGCGTCGTGCGTAACGACAGCGAGGCCGAGGACATCGTCCAGGAGGCCTATGTCAGCGCCTTTGCCCATCTCGAGGCCTTTCGCGGCGATGCCTCGCTCGCCACGTGGCTGTCGCGTATCGTCATCAACGAAGCGCTCGGCCGCTTGCGCAAAAGGCGGCGAATGGTAGCGATGCCTGAAAACCCGCAAGCCGAAATCATCCGGTTTCCCCTCAACCCGAGCGACGATCCGGAGCGGACGATGGCGCAACGGCAGATCCTTGAGCTTGTCGAACGGGCAACCGACAGTCTTCCCGATGTCTACCGGATGGTGTTCGTGGCGCGCGTCATCGAGGGATTGAGCATCGAGGAGACCGCCGAACTGCTTGGCGTGCGGCCAGAAACCATCAAGACCCGGCTGCACCGCGCCCGCGCGCTGGTGCGCAAGGCGCTGGACGACCAGATCGGCCCGGTGCTGCTCGACGCCTTTCCCTTCGCGGGCCGGCGCTGCGAACGGCTGACCAATGCCGTGATGCAGCGGCTTGGTCTTTCCGGATAGGCCGCGCCGATTTTCGCGGGAACGTTTGGCGGCGACCTGCATCCAATGAGCATCACTGAAACGAAGCCCGATGCAGTTCCGCGTCGGGGCGAAGGAGAGCATCATGTTTATTCGATCGACCACGGCACTGGCCGCAGTTTTCCTGCTTAGCACAGCGCCCTTGTCGCAAGCTGCCGACAAACCGACCGATCCGCAGATCGCACATATCGCCTACACAGCGGGCGTGCTTGACGTCGAGGCGGCCAAGCAGGCGCTGAAGAAATCGAAGAACAAGGAGGTCGTGGATTTCGCCAAGGACATGGTGCGAGATCACGAGGCGGTCAACAAACAGGCTCTCGACCTGGTCAAGAAGCTCAAGGTCACGCCTGAGGACAATCCGACCAGCAAGGCGCTGACCAAGGCAGCGGCAGAGGAACGTGCCAAGCTTGCCAAGCTCAAGGGTGCGGCGTTCGACAAGGCCTATGTCGCCAGCGAAGTGGCCTACCACAAGCAGGTCAATGGCGCGCTCGAAACACTGCTGATTCCGTCGGCCAGCAATGCCGAGTTGAAGAGCCTGCTGGAAACCGGCCTGAAAATATTCCAGGGCCACGAACAGCACGCCGAACACGTCGCCGGCATGCTGAAGTGAGGATAGGGCCAATGATGTCGAGGCGGCATCTGTGGGTTGCGCTGGCATTGGCCATGGGTGCCGCGCCGGCCAAGGCCGAAACCATCGAGGTGACGATCGAGAACCTTGTGTTTTCGCCGGCAAAGATCGAGGCGAAGGTCGGCGACACGATCAAGTGGGTGAACAAGGACGTGTTCGCCCACACGGCAACCGTCAACGGCGCCTGGGAAGTGATGATCCCGCCGAAGAAGGCATCGAGCCTGACGGTGAAGAAGGCGGAATCGGTAGATTATTTCTGCCGCTTCCATCCCAACATGAAAGGCCATCTGACGGTGACGTCGCCCTGACTGGCTGATGCATGCCGCGCAAAAGTGTGCAGCGGTTTTGCGATAACGACATGCATAAAACAAGAGCCTAAAGCGCGCCGCATGAGGCCGGTCTAATGCGGCCGCTTTTAGGCCGCCAGCCATGCCGTCCCCACAAGAAGCGTGACCAGCGTCAACGGCAGGCCGACCTTGAAGAAGGCTATGAAACCAAGCGGTTTGCCGGAGACCCGCGCGTGCTCGGCAACGATCAGATTGGCGACCGAGCCGAGCAGCGTGAAATTGCCGGCCAGCGTCGAGCTCATGGCGACGACCAGCCAGGCCCGCTTGGGATCTTCCAGTCCGGGCACGAACGGCTTCAGCGCCAGCACGGCCGGGACATTGCTCATGATGTTGGACAGCACTGCAGTGAAGCCGGACAGCCGCCAGACATCATTCAGCCCGAGGTCCTTTGCCGAGGCGACGATGTCGGGCGTCAGCAGCGTCTTCTCCGCCCCGGCGACGACGATGAACAGCCCGGCGAACATGAACAGCAGCGGGCCATCGATCTCGCGATAGATGCGCTCAGGTTTGATGGCGCGGGTCAAAAGAAGAATGGCGCCGCCGATCAGCGCTGCCTTGGCAACGGGAACGCCGGCAAAGAAGGCGACCGCCAAACCGACACAGACGACCACCGCCTTCACCACCTGCCCCGGCAGCATGCGGCCGCGATAGACTTCGGGGCTGAGCTCGGCCTTGCGCGAAAATTCAGCTCGGTAGACGATGCGGATGATGACGATGACGGCGACGAGGCCGAACGCCGCGACCGGCGCCAGCGCCGCCGAGAAGGCCGGATAGGAAATCCCCGACAGCGCGCCGATGACCATGTTCTGCGGATTGCCGGTGATGGTGGCGACGCTGCCGCAATTCGAGGCCGTGGCGGTGGCGATCAGATAGGGAACCGGGTTGCGGTTGATGACGCGGGTGACATGGACGACGATCGGCGCCATGACCAGGCAGATGGCGTCGTTGACCAGGAACGCCGACAGGACGCCGGTCAACAGCGTCACCATCACCAGCAGCATGAACGGCGCATGCGCATGCTCGATGGCGAACCCGCCGAGCGCGCGAAAGGCACCCGACACTTTCAGATGCGCCACGACGATCATCATGCCGAGCAGAAGCGTGATGGTGTCGAAGCTGATGGCGCGGTAGGCGTCCTCCATGTCGAGCGCGCCGATGGCGATCATCGCCGCACCGCCGAGCAGCGCGATGCCTGCCCGGTCGAGGCGCAGCCCGGGTATCCTGCCGATTGCGACGCCGGCATAGGTCAGGACAAGGATCAGCAATGCCGCCGCGCCCATCGCTGTCATGTGTTGGAAATCCTGTGCGACTGGCGAGTGAACCTGTCCGGAATGGACACTGAAAATATTGGCGATCCCGACAGGATTCGAACCTGTGACCATCGGCTTAGAAGGCCGGTGCTCTATCCAGCTGAGCTACGGGACCGCTGGCCGGCCGCATGACCGGCTGATTTGTTGGGCGCCGGCGGGGCCGGCATAGGATCAATGCGTCCAGGGCGTCCTGCGGTCATAGCGGAAATTCTCCGCATAGGAAATCTGGCGGCGCTTGATTTCCTTCGGCTCCTCGACGCGGAAAGCGAGCCCTTCCTTCTCGGCATAGGCGACCGCCTCTTCTCTTGTGTCGAAGGTCAGCCTGATCTGGCTGCGCATGTCGCCGGACGTGGTGTAGCCCATCAGCGGATCGATCTTCTTGCGCTGCTCCGGATCGAATTCCAGCACCCAATAGCCGGTCTTGGCCTTGCCGGACTGCATCGCGGTTTTGGCTGGGCTGAAAATGCGGGCTGACATGACCACCTCATTGCTGGTTGCAAGCACACGACCCCGAGACCAGATTACTGTTCTCTGGCCATGCACTAGCCCGTCATTACTGCGCAATGCCGCCGGCAGCAAGGCCGATGGCTTTTTACGCTTGCTTTGGCGGGCTGAAATCACTAGGCAACAGACCGTTCGGAGTGTAGCGCAGCCTGGTAGCGCATCTGGTTTGGGACCAGAGGGTCGGGAGTTCGAATCTCTCCACTCCGACCATTCATCAAGCAAATCTCGTCGGCAGGGCAAGCGGATCACGCTCGAGTGTGTCTCCCGTCGCCGGTCATGTTTAAGCGACGGACGGACAGCACGAGCCCGGGCTGCCCGTCCGATATGCAAGCCGTCAGCCCTGGATGAAGGCCAGCAGATCCGGATTGATGATCTCCGGATGGGTGGTGCACATGCCGTGCGGAAGGCCCTTGTAGACCTTGAGCGTGCCGTGCTTCACCAGCTTGGCCGCAAGCAGCGCGGAATCGGCGATCGGCACGATCTGGTCGTCGTCCCCGTGCATGATCAGGACGGGAACCTCAATCTTCTTGAGATCGTCGGTGAAGTCGGTCTCGGAAAAGGCCTCGATGCAGTCGTAATGAGCCTTGGCGCCGCCCATCATGCCCTGGCGCCACCAGTTGTCGACGGCGCCTGGCGAGACCTTGGCGCCCTCGCGGTTGAAGCCATAGAACGGGCCGGCCGGCACGTCCCTGTAGAACTGGGCGCGGTTGGCGACCAAAGCGGCGCGAAAGCCGTCGAAGACCTCGATCGGCAGGCCACCCGGATTGCTGTCGGTCTTGACCATAATCGGCGGCACGGCGCCGATCAGCACCGCCTTGGCAACACGGCCGCCGCCGCCATAAAGCGCGACGTAACGCGCCACCTCGCCGCCACCGGTCGAGTGGCCGATGTGGATCGCATCCCTGAGATCGAGATGCTCCGCCAGCGCCGCAACATCGGCGGCGTAGGTGTCCATCTCGTTGCCGGTCGCGGTCTGCGACGAGCGGCCGTGGCCGCGGCGGTCATGGGCGATGACGCGGTAGCCCTTTTCGAGGAAGAACAGCATCTGGTTGTCCCAATCGTCTGAGCTCAGCGGCCAGCCGTGATGGAACACGATCGGCTGGCCCTTGCCCCAATCCTTGTAGAAAATCTCGGCGCCGTCATGGGTGGTGAATGTGCTCATCGTCCTACTCCTTGATGGAAAAGTCGGGGGGTAACAGGGAAGCTTTTAGCCCCCTTCAGCTAGACAAATTATAACAGTGCGGCCAGGGTGAGCATTGGCAAAACGGACAATCAACGTGGCAAAACTGACAAATGACGGCTGCGCGTGATCTGATCGAAATCGGCCTTGTCTTGTATCCCGGCGTGCAGGAAGCGGCCGTGCTCGGCCTGACCGATCTTTTCATGCTGGCAAACCGGCTGGCTGTCGAGCGGTCGCCCGAGGCGGCGAGGCTTCGCGTCAGTCATTGGCAATTGGAGGACGCGGGCCACACCGTAGTCCGCACCTTCGACAGCGACCCCGGCGCCGACAATGAACCAGCCATGGTTATCCTCCCGCCGACCTTGGGAGATCCGATCGCTCGGGAAGCAGCCGCGCCCTATGCCGGCTGGCTCAGGGATCGCCACACGGCAGGCGCGACGCTCGGTTCGGTCTGTGCCGGCGCTTTCGTGCTTGCCGAAACCGGCCTGTTGTCCGGCCGTGCGGCGACGACGCACTGGGCTTATCGCGACGCGCTGGCGCTGCGCTTTCCAGACATCCTGCTCGACGCCGACAGGCTGGTCATCGACGATGCCGATATCATCACCGCCGGCGGCTACATGGCCTGGACCGACCTCGGCCTCAAGCTCGTGGACAGGGTGCTCGGGCCGACCGTGATGATGGACACGGCGCGTTTCATGCTGGTCGACCCGCCGGGCCGCGAGCAACGTTTTTACAGTCCGTTTGCGCCGCGACTGACCCATGGCGATGAAGCGATTCTCAAGGTGCAGCATTGGCTGCAGGCGAACGGCGCCCGCGACGTGACGCTTGGCGCTATGGCAGAGCATGCCGGGCTGGAGGAGCGGACTTTTCTGCGGCGCTTCCGCAGCGCCACCGGCCTCAAGCCGACCGAATATTGTCAGCACCTGCGCGTCGGCAAGGCGCGCGAGATGCTGGAAACTACGATGCGGTCGATCGACCAGATCGCCTGGGAGATCGGCTATGACGATCCCGGCTCGTTCCGCAAAGTATTCGCCAGGATAACCGGCCTGGTACCCGGCGACTATCGCAAGCGCTTTGGCACGGAACGAGCGGTGATTGCAGGCGGAGAGAGCTGAGGCCAGCCGCGCAATGGCGCTATCGATTCGATGCTGCCAAAGGCAAGCTCGCCGGGCGAGAACCCCAACCACCCATCTCCCGGCGAGCCTACTACCTGATTTGATACGCAATCAGGACCGGGATTAGCCGGCAAGCTCTTTGTTGCAAGACAGGTGCCAGTCTTTTTTCTCGAAATGGGACACAGACGGAAGTGAGGTCCCTGATGTTCACGCCGAGGCTTTTTGCCTGATGTGCCGGATCAGCCGAATTCCTGAAATCAGCAGTAATGCGCCTCCGACTTCCACGACCAGGATCACGGCCGAGCCCCAGGGAATAGCTGGCCAAAACTCCGAAAAGGCTTGCCTGAGCCAGGTGATATGAGCAGGCTCCTCGCCGTAAGCCCTGAGCATCAAGTCCGCGTAATCGAACATCTCTTTGACCACGATCGCCGACCAGAACAGCGATGAGACAAGCCATATCAGTGCGATTCGTCTGACGATCGGGCTCATTCCAATACCTACTGTCAAAAAGATCGACTTGATTAGCACACCCGCCAAACGAGATCATCCCGCTATATCTCGAACTCGCCCTGCCCTTCGTCCATGGCGCTGACGGTCTCGGCGGCGAGCGCGCGGGTGATCGGCGTCTTGCGCTCCAGCGCGGTGCGGTCGAGCCGTTCGACGACCCGCATGGCAGTGGCCAGCGAGCGCTCGATGCGGCGCACCAGATATTGCACGACATGCGGCTCGACCTCGACCTGGCGGTCGGCGAACAGCTTTGTGATGACGCCGGCCAGCAAGAGGTCGTCGGGTTCGTGGATCTCGACGGTAGCCGCCGCCTTGAGCCGCGACGCCAGGTCGGGCAGCCTGACGCCCCAAGCGGACGGGAAGCGCCGCGCCGTCAACAGCAAGCTCGAGCCGGCGCCGCGCACCGCGTTGATCAGGTGGAAGAGGCCGTGCTCATCGATCGGTTCGGCATCGATATCGTCGATCAGGGCCGGATGCGGACCGAGGTTTTCGATGCAGCCGCCGATGCGGCCGGCCTCCACTTTCACGGCGTCGGCGCGGGTCCGCCAAATCGAGGCCAGATGGGTTTTCCCCGAGCCGGCCGGCCCGGCCAGCACAACGACCGGCGACGGCCAGTCCGGCCAGCGGTCGACAAGCGCCGCCGCCTGGCTGTTGGTGCTGGAGACGACGAGCTCGTCGCGCGAATAGCCGGTGCCGTGGCCTAGATCGAGCGGCAATTGACGCGGCGGATCGATCTTGTCCGGCATCTGGCTCAACCGCGCGCGCCCCCGCGGCGCCGCACCTGCAGCGGCGGCACCGGCTCGTCGGCATGGCCCTTGTAGAGCGGCGATTCCAGATAGCGGGCGATGGCGAAACGCACCAGAACGGCAACGGCGGCGGAGGCCGGCACGGCAATCAGCAGGCCGACGAAGCCGAACAGCGCGCCGAAGGCAAACAGCGCAAACATCAGCCATACCGGATGCAGGCCAACGCTTTTGCCGACCAGCCTGGGCTGCAGGATGTTGCCCTCGATGAACTGGCCGACGAAGAACACACCGGCCACCGCTGCGACCATGGTCCAGTCCGGCCAGAACTGGACGAAGGCGACGCCGACGGCCAGCACCAGGCCGGTCAGCGAGCCGACATAGGGGATGAAGGAGATCAGCCCGGCGAACAGACCGATGAGGATGCCGAAATTCAGGCCCGTCAACGTCAGGCCGGTGGCGTACATGGCGCCGAGCACCAGGCACAGCGTGCCCTGGCCGCGCACGAAGCCGGCGGTCGCCGTGTTGATGTCCTTGGCGATCGTCCTGACGGTCTTGACGTAATCGCGCGGCACCCAGCTGTCGACGATTGCCACCATGCGGTCCCAGTCGAGCAGCATGTAGAAGGCGACGACCGGCGTTACCACGAACAGGCTGACGACCGAGACCAGCGCCACGCCGGAGCTCCAGATCGAGGTGAAGACGGTGGTCAGGAGGCCGAAGCCGGAGGTCAGCAGCGAGTTCAGGCCTTCGCGCAGGCCGTTGGCGTCGACGCCGAATTTCTCTTCCAGCCATTTCGGGTCGAAGCTGGTGATCAGGCCCTGCAGCCGGGTCAGATAGTCCGGCAGCTTCCTGGCGAAATCAGCCATCTGCGAGGCGAGCACCGGAACCAGGATGACGACGGCCAGCACCAGGACGACGATGAAGGCGATGAGGATGACCACCGTCGCCATCAGCCTGGAGAGGCCGAGCCGCTCCAGCCGGTCGGCGACAGGATCGAGGAAATAGGCGAGCACCATGCCGGCGACGAACGGCAGAAGGATGCCGCTGAACACATAGAGGAAGACGGCGAGGATGATGGCGCTGATCAGCCAGAAGCGGATCTGGCGGCGAAACGATGCCGATGCCGCAGCCTCAGCTGCCGCAGCCTCAGCTTCAGCGTCGATGGACCGTTCGTCAGGTGCCCGGTGGTCAGGTGCCCCGTGTTCAGGTGCCGGGTGTGGAGCCTTCGCCATAGCCGCTCATATGCCTCAGCCAAGCCACGAGATAGGCCGCGGCCGAAGCCACGGTCAAGACCCCGGACAGCAATATGAGGGCCGGCCTCAGCGGATCGAGACGGATGTCGAAGGCGAGTTCGCCCAACACCACTGCCGCCAGCACGATCTGGATCGCGGTGTTGGCCTTCGACACCAGGAGCGGCTTCATCTCGACCGGATGCGCCATGACGGTGGATAAAAGCACGGCGCAGACGATCAGTGCGTCGCGCGACACCATGGTAACGACCAGCCACAGCGGCAGTTCGCCGCTGAAGCCCAGGACCACGAAAACCGAGACCAGCAGCAGCTTGTCGGCCATCGGATCGAGATAGGCGCCGAGCCTGGAAAACTGGTTGAAATGACGGGCGATGAAGCCGTCGACGCCGTCGGAAATGCCGGCAATGAGGAAGCCGGCAAAGGCCCAGTCCCAGCGTTCCTGCAGCATGGCCAGCACCACGGCCGGCACCAGCACGAAGCGCATGATCGTGATCATGTTGGGGATGGTCAAACGCATATCCCGTCGCTCTTGTTTGTCGATACATGATGGAGATGGAGGGTTACGGCAAGTGAGAAGCGACACAGAAGCTGCCAATCTCCCCACGAGGGCGCCAGCAATGAAATAGGTCAAGACCGATGTCGATTTCGGGGAGGCTCATTCGTCTCACGATAGGAAGCCGAGGAAATTTGCCCAGCAAGGAAACGGACGCGATGACAATCACTATCACAGCATTTGAACGATCGCCCGATGGCGGCAAGGGACTGGCGCGCGATACGCGCGTTCGCTGGGCGCTCGAAGAAGTGGGGCAGCCGTATGAGGTTCGTCTTGTTTCCTTCGCAGAAATGAAGGCGCCTGGCCATCTGGCCATCCATCCCTTCGGCCAGATCCCCACCTATGAGGAAGGTTCTCTCTCGCTGTTCGAAACCGGCTCGATCGTCTTTCACCTTGCTGAGCAGCATGCGGGATTGCTGCCGAAGGATCGCAATGCCCGCGCGCGTGCGATCACGTGGATGTTTGCCGCACTTAACACCGTCGAGCCGCCGATCCTCGAATTAACGACGGCAAGAATATTCGAACGTGACAAGCCTTGGAGCGAGGAGCGCTTGCCGTTGGTAAAGGACCGTGTTCGCGCTCGGCTGGACAAACTCTCGGCCCACTTGGGCGTCGCCGACTGGCTCGATGATACGTTCAGCGCAGGCGATTTATTGATGGTATCGGTGCTGCTGCGACTAAGAATGTCAGGCATTTTGGACGAATATCAAAACTTGGCTGCCTATGTAGCGCGCGGGGAAGCTCGGCCGGCTTATATCCGGGCTTTCGCCGCGCAATTTGCAATCAACGCAGAGGTGCGTGAAGAATAGCCAGCGTTGAACTAACCAAATGGAAGCGAGCCCGAAGCGCGCTATCCTTTGGCCGTTAGGAAACAAGGCGCGCTGTGGATGGACTAATAGGCCGCTAGCAAGGCACGATGCGCAACAGAGAGGGAGTGGAACCTTGTCTTTGGCCGTTGGCGAAGCGCGTAAGTATCTCGATACGTTCATGACGGGACATGGCTTTCGCCGCATCCGGAAAGGCGTCTTCGAAGTCGACCGGAGCGACGATATCAGCCTGATTCTCGAAGAGGCCTTTACTGCAAGCCATGGCGATGTTCATTTGAACATGCTCGTTTACCTGGACTTTCTTACCGTCAGGCCGTTGCTTGAAAGGCTGTACGGCAAAAAATGGATCTGGCCCGGACTGTCGCAGTTTCATCCTGAAACGATATTTAACAATGAGCTGAAAGCTTATGCTCGTTACTTCGAGCACCTTGACCAGACGAGCATAGACAGGTTGCTGGGGAAATATGTCGAGCTGGCGCGACGGATCAGGGCTCAGAACCCGGACCTCGCCAGTTACGTCGCCGGACATAGCGAGTTGCTCGACAAACCTTACGAATTCACACAGCCCTTCGCAGTTCGAATCCTCGCGCTGATTGCCTGCGAAATCGAGCTTGGGCACTACGAGCGGGTGAAGCAGGCTGTGCACTGGATTCGAACGAACAATGGCGGAATAGCGCTGAGCGGCTACGCCAAGGCACAACTCGACCGCGTCGACATGGTTCTGGCGGAACGAGAGAGGCGTCCATAAGGGGGGGCAGCTTGGGCGACTGTCCACTCCTTTGTCGAGCCAAGACCGTCTGATCCCGCCGTCATCCTTGCGAGGTGCGGCCGTTCAAGCGAAGAGCCCGCGAAGCGACAGCCTATTTCCCCACTGCTGAATGACGATGGCGCAGAGAATCACAATCGCTTGGCAAGTAACGCTTTGCTATCTGGCCGGACTGACAGAAAGTCTGCTGGCTTTCGCATCTTTCGGAGCCCCGCACCGCAACATAGCGACGCAAGATCTTCTGTGGGCCTTCGCTCTTGAGCTGGCCGTGGGCGTGGTCGTCTTTTGGCCCCTCTGGCTGACGGCTGCGGTCGTGGCGTTCCTGTTCGCGCGGTCGGTCGTTGTAAATCCAGGTCTGTGGGCTGCCGCGGCGGCTTTGCTCGCCGCCGGCTTCTCGTATGGAACTCAGCCCTTCGACGGTGAGATCAGGTCTCTTGCCACCGTCGGTGGCCTCGCCGCAATTCTGGCAGGGATTTCTTTTTATTGTTGGAGTGTATCACGCCCGGTTCCCGCGGCATCCAACTGAAAACACCATTAATCGCGCGCTTGCCTTGCGGGGCAAAACCGTTCATGCGAAGAGCCCGCACGCGAGTGAAAACAGCGACAGGCAAGCGCAACAGATGAGCAGGCGCCGGAAATGAGCAAGCGCAAGAACGGGCTCACCTATGCCGAAGCGGGCGTCGACATCGATGCCGGCAACCTCATGGTCGAGAAGATCAAGCCGCTGGTGCGCGCCACCCGCCGGCCGGGCGCCGATGGCGAGATCGGCGGCTTCGGCGGCCTGTTCGACCTCAAGGCAGCCGGCTTCACCGATCCGGTGCTGGTCGCCGCCAATGACGGCGTCGGCACCAAGCTGAAGATCGCCATCGACGCCGGCAAGCATGACACGATTGGCATCGACCTGGTCGCCATGTGCGTCAACGACATCGTCGTGCAGGGCGCCGAGCCGCTGTTCTTCCTCGACTATTTCGCCACCGGCAAGCTCGATCCCGACCAGGGTGCTTCGATCGTCGGCGGCATCGCCGAGGGCTGCCGGCAGGCCGGTTGCGCGCTGATCGGCGGCGAGACGGCGGAAATGCCCGGCATGTATCACGACAAGGATTATGACCTTGCCGGCTTTGCCGTCGGTGCCGCCGAACGCGGCCAGCTGCTGCCGACCGACGACATCGTCGAAGGCGACGTGCTGCTCGGCCTTGCCTCCTCGGGCCTGCATTCGAACGGCTTTTCGCTGGTCCGCCGCATCGTCGCGGTAAGCGGCCTTGGCTGGGGCGATCCGGCGCCGTTCAATGACGAGGCGACGCTGGCCGAGGCGCTGCTCGAGCCGACGCGCATCTACGTCAAGTCGATCCTCAAGGCGATCCGCAACACGCACGGCATCAAGGCGCTGGCCCATATCACCGGCGGCGGCTTTCCCGAAAATATCCCGCGCGTTCTGCCCAAGGATTTTTCGGCCGAGCTCGATCTCGGCGCCATCGAGGTACCGCCGGTGTTCTCATGGCTGGCCAAGACCGGCGGCGTCGCGCCGGAAGAGATGATGCGGACCTTCAATTGCGGCATCGGCATGATCCTGGTCGTCGCCTCCGGCCAGGCGGCGCAGGTCGCTGCCGTTCTGCAGGAGGCCGGCGAGACGGTGACGCCGATCGGCCAGATCGTGCCGCGCCGCGATGCCGGCGTCATCTATCGGGGCTCGATTGGCCTATGACCAGGAAACGGACGGTCGTACTGATCTCGGGGCGCGGCTCCAACATGACGGCGCTGGTTGCGGCGGCGAGCAACCCGGCCTATCCGGCCGAGATCGTCGGCGTCATCTCCGACCGCGCCAATGCCGCCGGCCTTGGCATCGCCGCGGCGCGCGGCATCGCCACCAGAGTGATTTCGCGCTCCGACTATGCCAGCAAGGAAGCCCATGACGAGGCGATCGATGCGGCCCTCTTGTCGTTCGGCGCCGAGATCGTCGCGCTGGCCGGCTATATGCGCATCCTCGGCGCGCGCTTCGTGGAGAAGCGGCAGGGCCGCATGATCAATATCCACCCTGCCCTGCTGCCTGCCTTCAAGGGGCTGGATACGCATGCGCGGGCCCTCCGCGCAGGCATGCGCATCCATGGCTGCACGGTGCATTTCGTCACGCTCGACATGGATGACGGGCCGATCATCGCCCAGGCCGCCGTGCCGGTGATGGTCGGCGACAATGAGGACACGCTGGCCGCGCGCGTGCTCAAGGCCGAGCACCAGCTTTATCCGCTGGCGTTGGGCCTTGTCGCCGAAGGCAAGGCGCGGATGGAAGGCGGCCGCACGGTGTTTTCGCGCTTCGCCGACGATGCCGACAACGCCACGTCGGTGGTGATCGCGCCCGACCCGCTGCGCGAAGAGACCGATCTCGAGCACCTGGCGCGGATCACGCCGTGAGGGTCAGTTCTTGAATTTGGTAGCAAATTTTGCTACCGTCTTCGTGAGGAGACGGTTTGATGGCGACAGTCGAAAAAGTCAGCGTAGCGCTTTCCCCGGAACTGCTGGACATGGTCAAAGGCGCGGTGGCCAGCGGGCAGTACGGTTCGGCAAGTGAAGTGATCCGCGAGGCACTGCGCGAATGGCGGCTTCGCCAGCCCTTGCGCGAGGCCGAAGCGGAGCGGTTGCGGAAAGCCTGGACGGAAGGGCTGGAGAGCGGTCCGTTTGCGCCGTTCGACATCGAGGACATAAAACGGAAAGCCCGCAGCCGGTTGGGCAACACCAGCAAAAACCGGCGGAATGGCTGACATCCGCATTGTCCGCAGTCCGGCGGCAGAAGACGACCTGATCGATATTTGGTTTGGCATTGCAAGGGACAACCCGCTTGCCGCGGACCGCTTTTTGGATGCTATTGCCGAGCGCATCGTGCAATTGGGCACATTCCCGGAATCCGGTCCCAAGAGGCCCGACATCGCTGCCGATGTGCGAGCGTTGACGATCGGCAATTATCTCGTGCTTTATCGCCTGGCCGAACAGCGGGTCGAAATCGTCCGCGTCGTGCATGGCGCACGCGATGTCTCGGCATTGTTTTGATAGATTGCGGACAAGCAAATGGACGTTTTCGACAGCGCGATCCGGACAAAGCGTGATCTCGCCGGCGTCTTCGAGTACGACGAGGCGGACGATCCGAAAAGTGCCACGGCATATTTTTATCTCTGTCGGATCGAGGACGGACGAGTAGGTCCCGTCGTCGGTGCAATTCACGTTCGATCGGGCGATTGGGCCATCACTGAAGCAGACATTTTGGTCAGATGGGATAAAGATGAACGGCGTGTAGGCCTGTTCATCTTTGGTGCACTTTGGGCGAGTTTTGATACCGTCACAGGTGCAAGACATGGCGGCGGATATGGGAAAGACTTTCAGCCCGACATCCCTTGGACTTGAGTTGAATCCATGAAGCAACTGCTGCTCCTGCGTCACGCCAAGTCGAGTTGGGACGATCCCGACCTCATCGACGTCGACCGGCCGCTGTCCGCGCGCGGGCTGAAGGTAGCACCACTGGTCGGGCGCGAACTGGCCCGGCGCGGCTGGCTGCCGGAGCTGGCGCTGGTGTCGCCGGCGCTGCGCACCCGCGACACGTGGCGGCTCGTCTCGGCGGAATTGCCGGCGAAGGTGCAGGCCAAATTTTCCCAGGCGCTCTACGAGGCAGCGGCGGCGGACATCCTCGCCAAGGTGCGGCAAGTAAAGGCGGGGACTGGAACGCTGCTGGTGCTTGGCCACAATCCCGGGCTGGAGGAGTTCGCGCGCGGGCTTGCCGGGGCTGGATCGGACCAAGCGGCGCTGAAGAAGCTGGCGGAAAAATACCCCACCGCGGCCCTGGCTCGGTTCGACGTCGACGGCGATTGGACCGGTCTCACCTTCGGCAGCGCCCGACTGACGCACTGCATTTGGCCGAAGGATCTTCGCTAGGGACTGCCTGACAGGCCGGGGGATCGCCGACCTTTCGGCCAAACCCGGCTTCGCACAAACAAGAGCGGCGGGCCAAGCCCGCCGCTCTTCGTGCTCCGGGGTTTGAGGAACTATCGGCCCCAGTTGCCCCGGCCAGATTGGGGCACTACGGGTTGATCCGTGCCGAACCGGGTCGTCGCCTCGGTGTCGACGGCGTTGTGCTCGGCCGTCAGCGGCTTGCGGATGGAACCGGTAAACCCGCTGTCGATGGTGCCGACAGGCGCGTTGCCAACAGGCGCGGCCGGCTGGTTGACGCCGTCCGAACCATAGTGATCACTGCCTGCAAAGGCGCTGCCCGTGGCGACGAGGACGATGGTGGCGACGGTAAGAGCAATCTTGGTCATTTCAGGTACTCCAGTGTACTGGTCATTCGTGAGTTGTCGTTGCTTTCGACGCATTCGAGATGAGAGCGCTGTCCGCGCCGACGAATACGCACCCGGCTTTTTCCGATGTGCACGTTGCTGGACGATTTCAGCAACCGAGATTGTGGCTACAGATGAAACCTGCAGATCAACGTATTCGATTGGCGCAGGATGCTATTCGGCGCACACGCCCGTTGATACGCGAAAGCAAGAGTAGCGGGCCAAGCCCGCCGCTCTTTGTGTTGCGGGCCGTGATAATCAGCGGCCCCAGATGCCTTGGCCGGATTCAGGCGCCACCGACTCGGAGGTTATCTTGGCACCGGTACGCTCGGAAGTAACTGGCTTGCGGATCGAACCGGTGAAGGTGTTGTCGACGTTGGCAGCAGCAGCAGCGGCCGGCTGGTTGACGTTGTCCGAGCCATAATGGTCGCTGCCGGCAAAAGCAGTGCCGGTGGCAACGAGGATGGCGGCGGCGGTAAGAGCGAGCTTGGTCATTTCGGTACTCCGGTAGTTCTTTGGTCTGTCCGTCAAGTGGCGTGCCTCGGGAGGAATTCGCGTCGCTCGGACCACCCCGAGATGGGTCGGCAAGCCTGTCGTTTCCAATCACGAAAATTTTGTACGGGTGCGCCAAATTGGCCGCTTGAAATTCGACATGCAGCTCCTTGCGCCACAATGTTCTTCTTTCTTTTCAGTTTGTTATGCGGTCAATGGTGATTTTCAGCGTGGACATTTTGTGAGCCGGCGTCCACCGCTTCCTATACACTCCGTTAACAGAACCGAACCGTTCGGTTCGCTTTGTATTGTTCCTGTTCCTTTCGCAATGCTGATCGCGCGGCGAGTAAGAGAGGCCGGCATTGCCGCCACTTGCCGGAGTGCCGACAGCGCGATGCCGAGCCTCGCCGCGCGACACCGAAGGGAGAGAATTTTCTGCCACTTGCGCAATATCGCGCCCTGAAAGACCATGTATTTAGCGCTTGAGGGGGAATCAGAGTGGACGCGATTACTTATAACGACGTCAGATCGATTCTGAAGATGAACAGCTACGACCCTGGTGGCCAAAATTCGCGCGAGGCAACTTCTCTTTACGCGCAGCAGCAGACTGAGATCTATAAGGGAATTGCCCAGGCTTTTGCGGAAAGGATGATCCGCCTGAGAAATAATGAGACCGATGTCTATAGCAGCCTTAAGGATTTCACGGATGGCTTGATCAACCACGCCACAACCACTGCGCCTGCCACAGTGCTTGAAGTTGAAGGCCGAAGCGTTCTGTTTTCTGAAATCCCGATTGTTACCAATGACTCGCTCGACGAAGCTGTGAAGATAGGCAAATCTCGAGCACAAAGCCCCGAAGACATCGCTGCAGCTTTCGCTGCCGGCCTCATCTACGAGATGGGGCGATTTGTGAAACCGAATATCACAAACACGCCATTTGCCGTCATCCGGGAGTTGGGTAGTTATTCCGCCTGGAGAGTTGTGGAAGATGCCCCGCTCGACGGAACAGGCATTGTTGCTGAGAGGTTGGAAGAGATCACATCCAAATCTAACACCCTCATTGACGACTTAAGAAGCCAAGCTGCGCTGACTTCTAATACCCTTCGAGAAACCACTGAAAGTTTGACCGAGCGCGCAAACGGTGCACTGGAGGCAGCAGAAAATGCCGCGAAGCAGGCAGGGGCCTTTGAGAATCGGGCCAAGGATCTGAGCGGGCAGATCGAAGCGTTCCAAGCAGTCATCGACGCCAGTACGCAAGATGCGGACGATAAGCTCTCCAGCTTCCTCGATGCGACAAAAGCGAGATCTGCCTATCAAGGCGTAAGGATTTATTGGACCGATCGCGCGAGCGGATCCTGGTGGGCACTTGTGACTTCTGGCTTTGTCCTATTCATTCTTTTGGTAGTACTGCCGGCATGGGCCATTTACGACAATGATGCAGTCATCGTGCTACTAAAGCATCTAACCGAGGCAGCTGGCATTGAAAACAGCGACGTAACGAATCCCGTTGTCTTGACTGTCGCCACTGTTAGCCGATTGGTGGTGGTCACAATACCGCTGGCGCTTTATTTTTGGCTGATTAGACTCGTGGTCCGGTTCAATATGCGATCTATGCTGTTGATGGACGATGCGCGTCAGCGAGCCACGATCATTGAAACGTACTACAAGATGATCGAGCAGCAAGCGGCAACGAAGGAGGATCGCGCGTTGATCCTGCAAGCTCTGTGCAGGCCGCCGCCAGGACATGGCAGCGATAGTATCGAACCGCCGAACTTTACTGAGGTCATTGACAAGGCGATAGGGAAATGACGCCGCCTCGATACTGGAGCACATCGAACTGCGAGCTAGCTTGCAGCGCCTGTTGCCGAAGGCTGGCCGCACGGTAGGATCAGGCGGGAGATTTCCGAAATGGAAAGACACGAAGCATGGTTTGTGGCCATTACCTCGGCAGTCATAGGTTTCATCGTGGGAATGGCTTGGTCCGACCTCAACCATCAAGCCAGATGGCTTTACGATTATCAGACGCTTTTCGCGGGCGCTTTGGCAGTCGCTGCAGCGTTCATAACGGTCAATGCCATGAACAAGACCGAAGAGCGCCAGCAGAAACGACATGACGAGTTAATTAAACTCAATTTGCGAAGCGATAGGCTTACAGCAGAACGCGCGGGCTATCTGGCAAACTATTTTCTTGGAATTGCCAATGACGCAGAAAGCGCGGCGGGAAACTACAAAAAGTTCGAAGTCAAATCTCCTCCCCGCCCGACGAGTGAAGAGATTAACAAGCTGAAGATCTTTTGCGATCGTATCGAAATTGGACTTGAGATGAAAGCGATCGAGTCCGGCCTTCGTCTCTTTGGGCCGGAGATGACCTCGAATCTTGAAGTTATGACGCTTATGGTGAAGAATTTCAGGCCGAGATGGGTTCATATCAAGGAACTGATGGGTAAAAAAACGACCGAGGCGGGACTCTCGCTTGCCCATGAACTCAAAACGATCGCCATAGACGCCGTGATAATTCAGAAGCAGGTGCGAAATTTTGCCGAAGGACTGGGAAATCTGGCGAAAATTTACGAATAGCCTCGCCGCTTATCCTTCCCATGTCCATGCCATGGTCGCCCTGCGACTGCCATTCGGTGCGAATGCCGATGCCGCGATAGAAAGGCTCGCCGTTTGATCGACTTCTGGAATTGCTTCATCTGACCGTCAGGACCTTCGAAGCTGCGCTCGGCCGATTTGGCGAAGCGCTTTAAGACGTCGAGCGATTGAAGGCGAACACGCCTCCCGGCGAACTTTTCAAAGGCGTGATACAGGTCAATCAGCTTTCCTTGTCGTCGGCTGCCGGTCACATGGCGGGGTCGCGTCGCTTCCTGCCCAGGCAAAGACCGCGTGGATCTCGGCGCTAGCTAGCGCAGCAGTTCCCGGTCGATCGGGTCGCCGATCTGGATCGTCAGGGCACCAGCAAGAGCCGGCGCCAGATGCCGTTTGAATCGTCGTCGATTTGCGGCTTGTGGTTTCCGGACAGGACGATCTGTTCTCGATTGGCTGATGCGCCGTGAAATTCACGCTGCCAGCTCGGCGCCAGCAGCGTCGTGCTTGGGCCGCGCGCTGGCCAGAAGCACGACGGGGCAGTTGCAGGCGGCTAAAACAGCGCCGGCGGTTTCACCGAAGAACAGGTCCTCACCCGGACGTTGGGTGACGCCCATTACGACGATCGCCGCGCCTTTGGCCGCCTCCCGGGTGATCGCCTTGTCGGGTGTGACGCGAGTATGGAACGCGGTGTCGATATGCAGGCCATAGCGGCTGGCCAGGTCGGCGATGTCTTTCAGGACGGCCTCTTCGCGGCTATGCGACACCGATGTCGACCTGCGGCCCTTGGCTGCCTTTTGCGAGACGTAGAGAACCTTGATCCGCGCCCGGTTTGGACGGGCCAGCGCCAGCGCCAAGTCGGCGGCGCGACGCGCCACTTGAGTACCGTTGACGGGGACGAGAATGCTGGTGCCGGCCTTCAGCGTCGGCATCTTTTCGCCAGCATTGCCGCCGTTCAGGACCAGGCAAAGCGGGCCGTCAAATCCTCCGGCAATGTCGTTGAGGGCCGGCGCGAAGGCGCCATCGGCGGTCAGCACATTGTCAAGCCCGACCAGCAGCAGGCCGTATCCCTTGCGGGCCTCCTCGGCGATCGTCTCACCGGTGGCTTCCAATTCGGTGCGGGCCGTCAGGTGGACTTTGCCGACAAGCGTATCTTCAATCCGTTTCACCGCCCGGGCGCTTTTTTTTGCACCCTTCTTGATTTCCTTCAGGGTGCGCTCCTGTCCTTTGCTGTCGGTTGGCCTGTCAATTCGGCCGTCCTTCGGCTGAAGCAAGGTGGTGGGCATGCCGCTGCCTCCGCCGACCAGTCCGGCGAGATATGCAGTGAACTTGCCGATCCTGCTGTCGTCGACCAGCACCAGCAGCCGCTCCAGCCTGGAAATGAAGCCGTATTCATCCAACGCCTCGCGCTCGACCCGCTGCTGCTCGTCGTGCCCAACCGGCAGCCGGCCGAGCGCCCAGCGCAGCATGGGCGGCATGGCCAGCGTGGTGATCACGGCCATAGTGACGATCATGGTGAAGAGATTGTGCGACAGGATGTTCATCGACAGGCCGATGCTGGCGACGATGACCTCGGTCGAGCCGCGCGCGTTCATGGCACTGCCGACGGCGATTGCTTCCTTGAACGACATGGCGGCGAGCCTGGCGCCGATGAAGGCGCCGCCAAACTTGCCGATGCTGGCGATGACCACGAGAGCGCCCGTCAGCATGGCAAGCGTCGGATCGGCAAGCACGGTGAGATCGGCGGAAAGCCCCGCCATGCCGAAGAAGATCGGCATGAACAGCGCGGTGATGACGCCGCGAAGTTGGCCTTCGATATGGCTGGAGAGGATGGGCGATTCCCCGACAAGGATACCGGCGACGAACGCCCCCAGCACGGTATGGACGCCTATCATGTTGGTGATCAGCGCCATCACGCCCATGATGATGAGGATCATGGTGATCACCGCAAACTCGCTGCGGAATTGATCGTTGGTCCAGCGGATCAAGGTGAAGACAAGACGGCGGCCGATGGTGAAGGAGAACACCATGAACAGTGCCACTGCGGCGATGGTGGTCACCAGCGGCGCGAACTGCAGCCTGCCATTGGTGGCGATGCCGAAGGTTACGGCGATGATAAGCCAGCCGATCGTGTCCTCGATAATCGCCGAGGAAATAATCACCTGTCCGAGGTTGCGGCGCATGAAGTTCATCTCGCGCACCACCATGGCGACGATCTTGACCGACGAGATCGACAGCGCGGTGCCCAGGAACAGCCCGGCGACGGTGCGTTGCGTCGCGTCGGCCAGCAGTGCGTCCGGCAGGAATTGCGCCAGCGCGAAACCGCAGATGAAGGGCACCACAATGCCGGTCGCCGAAATGGAAAAACAGGCCGCGCCAACCCGGCGCACCAGCCGCAGGTCCGTCTCCATGCCGGTCAGCAAAAGCAGCATCAGGATGCCGAGCTGCGAGACGGCGTCGATCATGCCCTTTTGCGCAGGATCGCTGGGAAAGATCAGGTGCTGGGCCGACGGCCACAGCCAGCCGAACAGCGAAGGACCGAGCAGGATGCCGCCGATCAGTTGGCCCATGATTGCCGGCTGGCCATAACGCTGCAGCACTTCGCCCAGGCCGCGCCCAACAAGCAGCAGAAGCACGATCTCGGCGACGAAAGCGCCTTCGCCCGAACCACCCATGCCGGAGGCCCGGGTACCGGCAACGAGCGTCTCCGCTGCCCAGGCCGCGCCCGCGGGGACGAAAGCGCAAACCAGCAGTGTCAGGCTGGAACGTGTCGGAGCCTGCCAAGCCATGAAACCCCCATCGCCCAATGCACGTGTCCAACAACGCGCGACAGGGCGTTGCGTTGCTAGACGTGGACGTCACCGAAGGAGAGTTCGCCGTCGTCGCTCTCTGTCAGAAAGGCTGTCACCAGCAGGCCTGCATAGAGGACGGCGACCAGCACGACGATGGCGCCACCAGGAACGGGACCCAGCGCAGCACTGGCGACGGCCTCACGCATCGACCCGACGAAGCCGATGCGGACGCCTTCGGTCAGAAGACTGGGGGTCGACAGTTTGAGGATCCAGGCCAGCAGCAGAATCAGCAGCATGTAAATGTAATTGCGACGCAGGCGGCGCGCCAAAGCCACGCGTTGCGAAATCAGGAATTTCGGCGCGCGCAGGCTCTCGCCGACGATCAACAGCCAATCGGACGCGAAGTCCGGCTGCGGCGAGAATATCTGCGCGAAATAGTGCCGTTCGAACTGGCGCACGCGAGCCCGATAGAAGTCGAAGAAGCGATATCGGCGGGCCTCTATCCACAGCAGCAGCAGGACAAGCAGCATGGCAAACAGCAGCACGCCATGGTGAGCGCTGGCTGTCGAAAGCGAAACGGAGAGCATCGCCGCGACAACGGTTATCGCCCAGTTGCTCGTCCGGTCCAGGCGGTCACGCCACCCAGCCATGCGCGCAATCTCGGCGCGATGAAAGTGGGACATCGTGGTTACGAGTTCGCCGGACGACAGTGTCCTTCCGATGGGATCCGGCGCCGGCAACACTTCTGCCATGACAATGCCTCCACCCGCCACGCGAAAACGGCCGGATGGAGATATCGTTCCGACGCTCAATCCGCCGGGCGCAGCCAGACCTTGTTGTCGTGGAAGGCGGCGCCGCCATAGGGCGCTGGCGCATCGGCGCCGGTCAGCACGTTGATGCCCTCGCCGCGCTCATGGGCGCTGTTCGGCCAGATGCCTTCGGCGACGACGACGCCGCGCTTGATGCCGTCGAACAGCTTTGCGTGCAGCACCACTTCGCCACGCTGGTTGCCGACCTCGACACGGCCGCCGTCGGCGACGCCGAGTGCCGCCGCATCATCGGGATGCACGAGCAGCTCCGGCCGGCGCTCTTTTGCCTGCGACACCGGCGTTTCGGCAAAGGTCGAATTGAGGAAATTGCGCGCCGGCGAGGTGGTCAGCCGGAACGGGTGCGCCGCGTCCGCCACTTCGATCAGGTCGACATGGTCGGGGAATTCCGGCAGGCTCGCCACCGGCCCGAACAGGCCCATGCTTTTCGGTGGCCGGTTGGGCGACGCCTGGCCCGTCCAGTCGGCGCGAAAATGGAACTTCTTGTCGGCATGGCCGAAGCCGTCGAGGAAGTGCGCCGCCTCGAAATCCGGCTGCAAATCGACCCATTTCTGCTCTTTCAGGCTCGAAAAGCTGCCCAGCCCGCGCTTGCCCAGAATGATGTCGATATGCTGCTGCTCGGTCATGCCGAAGCCAGGACGATCGGCGACACCGAGCCTTTTGCCGAGCTCCTCGATGACGAAATGGTTGGTGCGCGGACCTTCCGGCGGGTCGATCAGCTTCGGCCCGAGTGTGATGTGCTGGTTGCCGCCACCCTTGTAGACGTCGTCATGCTCGAGAAACATCGTCGCCGGCAGCACCACATCGGCGAGCTTGGCGGTGTCGGTCATGAACTGCTCGTGCACGCAGGAAAACAGATCGTCGCGCAGAAAACCTTGCTTCACCAGCCGCTGCTCCGGCGCGACATTCACCGGATTGGTGTTCTGGATCAGCAGCGCCGTCACCGGCGGGCCGCCATAGAGCGCATCCTCAGCCCCGGTCAGCACCGGGCCGATGCGCGAATGATCGAGATGACGGATCGCGGGGTCGCGCATCCGTGTGCCTTCGAGCAGCTCCTGGTTGAGCTTGAAGATGCCCGAATTGGTATGGAAGGCGCCGCCTCCCTCATACTGCCAGCAGCCGGTGACCGCCGCGATCGAGGCTGCGGCATGCATGTTGACCGAACCGTTGCGCTGCCGCGAAAAACCGTAGCCGAGGCGGAAATAGGTCTTCTTCGTCGTGCCGACGAGACGGGCGAAGGCCTCGATTTCGTCGACAGAAAGCCCGGTGATATCAGCGGCCCATTGCGGCGTCCGCGTCTTGAGATGCGCTTCCAGACCGTGCGGGTCGTCGGTGTATTTTTCCAGATAGGCGCGGTCGGCCATGCCGTCGCGGAACAGCACGTGCATGACAGCGCACGCCAGCGCGCCGTCGGTGCCGGGCTTCAGCACCAGGCCGAGATCGGCCTGCTTCATCGTTGCATTTTCGTAGACGTCGATGACGACGATCTTGGCGCCGCGTTCCTTGCGCGCCTTGATGGCGTGGGTCATGACGTTGACCTGCGTGACCACGGCGTTGGTGCCCCAGATCACCACGCAGTCGGACTTTGCCATTTCGCGCGGGTCGGGGCCGCGCAGCGCGCCGGCGCCCATCATCCAGCCGGTCCAGGCCAGATTGGTGCAGATCGAACCGAAGAAGCCGGAGTATTTTTTGGCGTGCCTGAGCCGCTCGATGCCGTCGCGCTGCACCAGCCCCATCGTGCCGGCATAGTAATAGGGCCAGACCGTCTCCGAGCCGTATTTTGCCTCCGCCGCGATGAATTTTTCAGCGACCAGATCAAGCGCCGCCTCCCAGCTCGCTTCCTTCCAGGCGCCCTCGCCCTTGGCGCCGGCCCGCACCAGCGGCTTCAGCAGGCGGTCGGGATGATGGACGCGATCGGCGTAACGGGCGACCTTGGCGCAGATGACGCCGGCCGTATAGCTATTGGCCTTGGCGCCATGGACGCGACCGATGCGCTTTTCATCGAGCAGCTCGACCTCGAGCGCGCAGGTCGATGGGCAATCATGCGGACAGGCCGAATGGCCGATTTTGAGCTTCGCGTGCTGATTCATGGGAGCAAACTAGCTGCTTTGGACAACCAGGTGTAGGGCCAGATGACGAGCCAATCTCCCCCCAAGTGGGGGAGATGTCCGGCAGGACAGAGGGGGGCGTGAAGAATCGCTACGTCGTCGGTGTGACTCGCTCTTGATCAAACTCCAACGACCGGCGGCTCCAAATGGCTGTCAGCAGGCGGGAACCCACGAGCGGGGAGATTACGCTCACCTACTCCGCCGTGCCTTCCTCGTACTCCGCCGACATCGACAGCCATTTTTCCTCATGGCCGGCCAGCTGTTGCGCAAGTTGTGAGCGCTCCTTGGCCAGCCTTGTCGCGGTCGAGGGGTCCTTTTCGTAGACGGCCGGATTGGCGAGCTCGTCCTCGATCAGGTCGATGCGCTTGCGGAGGCGGTCCATCAGCGCTTCGGTGGCGCGGATTTCCTTGGCCAGCGGCTCGAAGGCGGCGCGGCGCGCGGCTGCATCGCGGCGGCGGTCGGCCTTCGACGCTTTGTCCGCCTCGCGCTTGCCGCGGCGGTCGCCGGAGACGCCGGTGACCAGCGTCTTGTAATCCTCGAGGTCGCCGTCATATGGGTTAACCGCGCCGTCCTTGACCAGCCACAGCCGGTCGGCGGTCGCTTCGAGCAGATGGCGGTCGTGCGAGATCAGGATGACCGCGCCGGGAAAATCGTTCAGCGCGTGGATCAGCGATTCACGACTGTCGATGTCGAGATGGTTGGTCGGCTCGTCGAGGATGAACAGGTTCGGCCCCTCGAAGGCCGACAGGCCCATCAAAAGCCGCGCCTTCTCGCCGCCGGACAGGTCCTTGGCGGCGGTGTTCATCTTCTCGGTGGTCAGGCCGAACTGGGCGACACGGCCGCGCACCTTGGATTCCGGCGCCTCCGGCATCAGCCGGCGGACATGCTCATAGGCGTTTTCGTCGGGCCTGAGGTCGTCGAGCTGGTGCTGGGCGAAGATTGCTACCTTCAGCCCGGGCGCGACCGTCATGCTGCCGGTCTCCGGCTTCAGCCGGCTGGCCAAAAGCTTGGCGAAAGTCGACTTGCCGTTGCCGTTGGCGCCGAGCAGCGCGATGCGATCGTCGGCATCGATGCGCAGCGTCATCTTCTTCAGGATCGGCTCGCCCTCGGTGTAGCCGACGTTGACGTTGTTCAGCGCAATGATCGGCGAGGCCACCGACTTCACCGGCTCCGGAAAGGAGAACGGCCGCACCGCGTCGTTCACGATCGCGGCGATCGGCTTCATCTTCTCCAGCGCCTTGATGCGCGACTGCGCCTGCCTCGCCTTCGACGCCTTGGCGCGGAAGCGCTCGACGAAGGATTCCATGTGCTTGCGCGCGGCTTCCTGCTTGACCCGGCCCTTCTCCTGCAATTCGCGCTGCTCGGTGTATTGACGCTCGAACTGGTCGTAGCCGCCGCGCCAGAAGGTCAGCTTCTTCTGGTCGAGATGGACGATCGAGTTGACGGCGCGGTTGAGCAGGTCGCGATCGTGCGAAATCAGCAGCACGGTGTGCGGGTATTTCGACACGTAGTTTTCCAGCCACAGCGTGCCTTCGAGGTCGAGATAGTTGGTCGGCTCGTCGAGCAGCAGCAGATCGGGCTCGGCAAACAACACGGCGGCCAGCGCGACGCGCATGCGCCAGCCACCGGAGAAGGACGAGGCCGGGCGCCGCTGCGCGGCATCGTCGAAGCCGAGGCCGGCGAGAATGGTGGCCGCGCGTGACTCGGCCGAGTGCGCATCGATATCGGCCAGCCGCATGTGGATGTCGGCGATGCGGTGCGGATCGGTCGCCGTCTTTTCCTCTTCGAGCAGCGCACTCCGTTCAAGATCGGCCTTGAGCACGATCTCGATCAGCGGCTCCTCGGTGCCCGGCGCTTCCTGCGCGACCTGGCCGATGCGCGTGTTCTTGGGCAGGCTGATCGAGCCGGTTTCGGAGGCGAGATCGCCGGTGATCGCCTTGAACAAGGTCGTCTTGCCGGTGCCGTTGCGGCCGACAAGGCCAGCCTTGCTGCCGGCCGGCAAGGTCAGCGAGGCATGGTCGAGAAGCAGGCGTCCGGCCATGCGGAGCGAAAGGTCGTTGATGATCAGCATGGCCGGGCTTTTGCACGGGACAACCATGCTTCGCAAGGGCTTGAGCCCCGGTTCGCCGCATAAGCCGCGAAAACCGACAAAGCTGGTGATGTCGACCCCGCGCGCCGCGACTTCCCGCAAGACGCAAAAAGAACCCGCTATCCTGAGGGGGGACAAGGAGAGCGGGTTCTTTCGTGAACGGCGGCCTTGGGAGCGTCCGATCGACATCCAAACACGCAGCAGCTTGGTTTGTTCCATGGGAAGAACGAACTATGTGATGAACAAACGCTGCTGTGGCCGGCAGGTTTGTCCACAGGGGCGTGCCGTCTGTACGCTATCGACCATGACGCTGCGGAAAGACTCGGCTATCCTTGGATGTGCGGCGGGCCTGATCTCCGCCTGGCCGGCGCCATCAGCTTCCTCCCAAGCGGCGCCGGCCACCTTCCTTGACCGGCGCCGCTTGTCCGATCGACGCCATTTGAGGCGGTCATTGTTTCGGCGGCGTGCCGGGCTGATCGCCGCCGGTCGTCGACTTCGGCACCGGATTCTTGTCGACCTGCGGGTTCTGATCGACCGTGTCGCCAGGGGCCTTGGTCGGCTGGATATTGTTGTCGCAACCCGCAACAGTCAGAGCTGCCATAAGCAGCAGGATTGAGCGCTTTTTCATCGCAGTCTCCTCTCGCCCGACAACGAGGCGTCGGCGATTTGGTTGCGCGGCCGGTGTCGTTCCTGCATTCGCCAAGAGGCCCGGGAACAAAATGCCGCGTCTCCGGTTGCTCCACAATCAATGGAGGATGGCATGATCCGTCTGCTCATCGCCGGGGCAATCGTCTATGTTGCCTATCGCGTCGCCAAGAAAGTGATCGACGAGGTGCCCGACGATTTCGATCCGCTGCTGTTGCCACCGCCACAGGACGATCGCGAGGCGCTACGGCGGCAATCGGCAAGGATGGGCGTCGAGCCCGAGCGTTAGTCGACAGGCCTGCCCGCAAGGCTTCTTCGCTCACGGGCCCTATTCCGGCTCCGCAAACCGTTGCGAACAAAGCAGAAACGATGCTTGATGGGCGATGAACCTCGCCGCCCGTGATTCGTCCTTCCAGCCGGCCTATCTGGCGAAGCTCAACGCCGAGCAGCGGCTTGCCGTCGAACATGGCGACGGCAAGATCGCCGGACCGTTGCTGGTGATTGCCGGCGCCGGCTCCGGCAAGACCAACACGCTGGCGCACCGGGTCGCGCATCTGATCGTCAGGGGTGCCGACCCGCGCCGCATCCTTTTGATGACATTTTCGCGCCGTGCCGCAGCGGAAATGGCCAAGCGGGTCGAGCGCATCGCCGGCGAGGTGCTGGGGCGCGATGCCTCGGTGATTACCGATGCGCTGAGCTGGGCCGGCACGTTCCACGGCATCGGCGCCAGGCTGCTGCGCGATTATGCGCTGAAGATCGGCCTCGATCCGGCCTTCACCATCCACGATCGCGAGGATTCCGCCGACCTGATGAACCTCGCCCGCCACGAGCTTGGGTTTTCGAAGACCGAAGCCCGCTTCCCGACCAAGGGCACCTGCCTTGCGATCTATTCGCGCGCCGTCAACGCACAGGCGCCGCTCGGCGAGGTGCTGGGTTCGGTGTTCCCGTGGTGCGCCGGCTGGGCCGAACAGCTGAAGCAATTGTTCGCCCGATATGTCGAGGCCAAGCAGGGGCAGAACGTGCTCGATTACGACGACCTGCTGCTCTACTGGGCGCAGATGGCCGGCGAGCCGGAAATCGCCGCGCATCTGGGTGCACGTTTCGACCATGTGCTGGTCGACGAGTACCAGGACACCAACCGGCTGCAGGCATCGATCCTGACGGCGCTCAAGCCCGACGGATCGGGGCTGACGGTGGTCGGCGACGACGCGCAGTCGATCTATTCGTTCCGCGCCGCGGAAGTGCGCAATATCCTGGATTTTCCCAAGCAGTTCGCGCAGCCGGCCGAGGTCGTCATGCTGGAGCGCAACTACCGCTCGACCGAGACGATCCTGGCGGCCGCCAATGCGGTAATCGGCGAAGCGTCGGAACGTTTCACCAAAAATCTCTGGACCGAGCGCAAATCTGCGGAAAAGCCGAAGCTGGTGAGTGTGCGCGACGAGACCGAGCAGGCGAGCTATGTCTGCCAGGCGATACTCACCGAACGCGAGGCCGGCACCGTTCTCAAAGCACAGGCGGTGCTGTTTCGCGCCTCGCACCATAGCGGCCCGCTGGAGATCGAGCTGACGCGCCGCAACATCCCCTTCGTCAAGTTCGGCGGGCTGAAATTTCTCGATGCAGCTCACGTCAAGGACTTGCTGGCCGTGCTGCGCTTTGCCGAAAACCCGCGCGACCGCGTCGCCGGCTTTCGCGTGCTGCAACTTCTGCCGGGCATCGGCCCTTCGGCCGCCAATGCGATCGTCGAGACCATGGCAAATTCGCTTGACGAGACGATGGGGCTTGCCCGCTATCGGCCGCCGCAGCGTGCCGCCGACGATTGGCCGGGCTTTGTCGCGCTCTATAGCGGCCTGCGCGCCGGCGCGCAAAAATGGCCGGCCGACATCGAACAGGTCAGGCTCTGGTACGAGCCGCATCTGGAACGTATCCACGAGGATGCAACGACGCGCCGGGCCGATCTCCTGCAGCTCGAGCAGATCGCTTCCGGCTATGCGTCGCGCGAGCGCTTCCTCACCGAGCTGACACTCGATCCGCCGGACGCGACCAGCGACGAGGCCGGCCCGCCGCACCGCGACGAGGATTATCTGATCCTGTCGACGATCCATTCGGCCAAGGGCCAGGAGTGGAAGAACGTCTTCGTGCTCAACACCGTCGACGGCTGCATCCCGATCGATCTCGGCGTCGGCAGCAAGGAGGACGTCGACGAAGAGCGGCGGCTGCTCTACGTGGCGATGACGCGGGCCAAGGACAGCCTGCACCTGGTCATGCCGCATCGCTTTTTCGTCCACGGCCAGGCGGCGCGCGGCGACCGCCATGTCTATGCCTCGCGCACGCGCTTCATCCCGCGCTCGATCCTAGGCGCCTTCGAACAGGTGGCTTGGGCCAGCGTCCAGGCCCCGGACGATCCGCGCCGCCAGCCGCAGGTGCGTGTCGACCTCGGCGCCCGCATGCGCGGCATGTGGAAATAGGCACCCGCCTCGACGTCGGCGCTGCTCGCCCGGCGACCGCTCCCGGAGCCGGCGAAAAAACAATACCGGCAACATGGAACCTCGCGCCGTGATCCGCGTTTCTGCCCGACCCCCAGACCGGAGAACGGCGTCCGCCGTGACCTCCGCCCATTCGAGAGGCCAGAATGCACGACAGGACGTTTTCCACCCCGGTCGCCCTAACCGTTGGCGCCGGCTACAAGCGTACGATCGCTTCGTTCTCCGAGATGCACGAATTCCTCACCGAGTTCCCGCCTTCGCGCCGCCGGCTGAGCTATGGCGCCGCGGTGAAGGCCTGCGAGGCGGCACGTGCCGGCGAGATCTCGGCCGAAGCGGCACGCGACGCCCTGATCACCTTTGCCGTAACGGCAGGCATCCTCTGGCCGGCCGCCCAGCCGGCAGTCTCGGTCAAGCCGGTCGCCCGGGGCCTCGGCGGCTACGCCGCCTGACAGAAACGACCATCAATGGACCGTCATCGGGCCGCCGCCCGGCGGGTCGCCCGCTGCCGCGGTTTCGAAACTGACCTGATCGCGGCCGTTCGATTTGGCCTTGTAAAGGTGCTTGTCCGCCACCACGAACATCTCGGCGTAGGTGGTCGGCCCGCTGAAGGCGACGCCGCCGATGCTGACCGTGAGAGGACAGGGCCGGCCGCCAGGCGTGAACTCCGCCTCACGGACGCGCCGGCGAATTGTCTCCGCCACCAGCCAGGACTGCGAAGGATCCGCGCCGGGAAGGAAAACCGCAAATTCCTCGCCGCCGATCCGGCCGACGATGTCGGCGCCGCGTAGCTGGCCCTGGATTGTCCTGGCGATCAGCTTGAGCGCCTGGTCTCCGCAGTCGTGGCCGAGGCGGTCATTGACGGATTTGAAATGGTCGGCATCGACGATCAGCAAGGCTCCGGCATTTACGACGGAATGGCTGCGGGCCTGTTCGAGATAGGCCTCGACGAGCATGGAAAATGCACCCCGGTTGAATACCGCCGTCAGGCTGTCGGTCGCCGCGACGACGGCCAGTACCTTCTGCGCGATCGCCAGCTGGCGCATTTTCCACATGAGGAAGAAGAAGAACGAGCTGGCCAGGACAAGCGGCAGCAGCAGGTCTGTGAGCTGCGCCCGCCACAGCGCTTCCGGCGACAAATACGGGAAATTGAAGGAATCGACGAAGAACGCGGCTGCAATGCAGACCGCCGTGCCCGCGACGGTAACCGCCACGACCCTGCCCCAGCTCGTCGGGGACAAATCGATCTGCATGCTTTTGCTCCTGCTTCAGCCGGCTACCTTGAAGCAACAGCGCAAACGAAGTCCTAAGACTTTGCTTTCAATTCGATCGCAGTCGAAGCGAACCAGCCGTCGAGATGGCGGCCAGATAAGGAGATCGGTCCTAAATCAGCTGCCTTCTGATGCTCATCCGCGTGACCGCGGTCACAAGAATAGCGCCGATCATGAAATAGATGGTCGCGACAATGTCGCCCTGGTGGAAATAATAACCGGAGTTGAGGAGCGCCAGGACCACGGCGAAGAACGCCACAAGGCGCAAGGGTTCATTGGGCATGCGTGCCAATTCTCGCTGTTGCTGCTGAATGCTGCTGAAGCGGCCGCCCTCACGACCGTCCGCTCCATAAAATGTTTTGGCGCGTTTTGCAATCTCGGCAGATCGCCCTCTATCCACCGTCCGCTTCACCAGCCGCCCCAGGTTCAGGCGAAAGCCCTGCCCTCCTCGCTGCGCTGGAACATCGTCAGGTCCAGTCCGAGGCTTGGCTTGCCCAGAATGGTCAGGATCGCATGCGCCTGGCCGCGATGGTGGGTCTGGTGGTTGAAGAAGTGGTCGAGCGCCGGCGCCAGCCGCTGCGAGACGGTGCGCATATCCGAGACGGTCATGTAGGAGAAGCGGCCCGACAGCGCCTTGTCGCTCAGGCCGTCGACCCAGTCGATGATCCGTTTGTCCTCGGCCTCGCGCGCCAGCCGCAAGCCTGGCAAGGCGCGGTGCAGGACCGTGTCGAGCCTTGCCGGCGCGTCGCCCTCGCCGGTGAAGCGTTTCATCCAGATACGGTCGGCTGCCAGGAGGTGGTTGAGCGTTCCCATCATCGAACCGAAGAAGGCGCCGACATTGCGGTCGAACTCTTCCTCGTCGAGATCGGCGGCGGCATCGTAGATGCGGCCGTTGGCCCATTGATTGTAGGCCGCAAACATCCTGAAATGCTGTTTCATTTTCTCTCGACCTGCGAGACCCCCTGCGCGGGTCTGTTTCGGGCATAGTTAGACTGCAAGGACGCTGCCGCCAATGACCATTCTGCTCTATGACCTTGTCGGACGCGACGCCGCCCGCCCATTCAGCCCACATTGCTGGAAGGCGGCGATGGCGCTGGCCCACAAAGGGCTCGACATCACCAGCGAGCCGACCCGTTTCCTCGAAGTGCCGAAGGTGGAAGGCGGCGTCTCGAAGCTCGTTCCGGTGATCCGCGACGGCGAGACGGTGGTCGCCGATTCCTTCGCTATCGCGCTCTATCTCGAGGAGGCCTATCCTGAGCGCCCGACATTGTTTTCCGGCGACGGCGGCAAGGCGACGGCGCGCTTCATCGAACGCTGGTCGCAGCTGACCATCCATCCCTACGTCACCACCGCTGCGATACTGGACCTGCACGCCATGCAGGACGAGGCGAACGCCGCCTATTTCCGGCAGAACCGCGAGCAGCGCTTCGGCAAGCGCCTGGAGGCGGTTTACGCCACCCGCGACGCCGGGCTCGCCGGCTTCCGCGCCTCGCTGGAGCCGCTGCGCTCGATGCTTGGCTATCAGCCGTTCATCGGCGGCCGGTCGGCGCTGTTTGCCGACTACATCGTCTTCGGCGCGCTGCAATGGGCGCGCATCGCCACGCCCTACCGGCTGCTCGACGACGGCGACGTCGTGGCGCAATGGTTCGAACGATGCCTCGATCTGCATGGCGGCCTCGGCCGCAACGTCGTGGCGGCAGCGATCTCCCGCCTCGAGAGTTGAAATCGGCAGTTTTCATCGGCGGCGGCACATTTTGTTCTTGCTTTGTGCCGGCAGCTATGCTACTAATCCCGATATGGTGATGATTCGCACCGACGCCCGCCCGGCCTGCCGAGGCGGGTTTTGTTTTGCCGATCGAGGTCCAACGGCGTTGCCGGCAGGGACGTCGTCCGGCCTTAGCTGAAAGTTGCCAGCCGGCGAAATGCGACAATGCGGGTAGACGAAGTGTCGCTCGAAGCGCCTCATCAGCGCCTGGATCGAAGCAAACAAGACGAACATCCGGCGAACCGGGCAATCACAACAAAGGCAGCGCGCCATGACCGCAAACCCAGAGTTCCCGGCCGATTTTCGCGCTGCGCTCGCCAACCTTTTCCTGTGGCGGCGCGACGTCAGGCGGTTCAAGTCGACGCCGCTCCCCGATGGAGCGCTGGAGCGGCTACTGGAGCTTGCCAGCGCCGCACCGTCCGTCGGGCTGAGCCAGCCCTGGCGCTTCGTCGTCGCCGAGAGCGAGGCATGCCGCGCCGCCGTCAGGGCCTGCTTCGAGCGCTGCAACGCGGAGGCACTCCAAAGCTTTTGCGGTGAACGCGCCGCCCTGTATTCGCGCCTGAAGCTTGCCGGCTTGAATGAGGCGCCCTGCCAACTTGCGGTTTTCGCCGACCGCGCAACCGAGCAAGGGCATGGGCTCGGCCGCCTGACCATGCCAGCCACCATAGACTATTCCGCTGTCATGGCGGTCCACACGATGTGGCTGGCGGCGCGCGCCGAAGGAATAGGCATGGGTTGGGTCTCGATCCTCGATCCGGCCGAGATGGCGACGATCATGGACGTGCCGGCGGAGTGGACGCTGATCGGCTATTTCTGCGTCGGCTATCCCTCGGAGGAACACAGCGTGCCGGAACTGGAACGGGAAGGCTGGGAGGTCCGGCGCGCTTCGATCGTGATAAGGCGGTAGTGCAATGGCGGCGCTGCCATCCTCTTTGCGCTGAAGAATGACTCCTCCCCCTGCAGGGCTGTGGATGTCATGGATGGTTTCGCCGATCGTCATCATTGCCAGCAAGACACCATGGCAAAGCCAGTCGTGACGGCCTTAACCTGAGGAAGGGCATAGAATGTTTCGCTACGACATGCAGGCCCAGATCTGGGTCTATCCGGGCAAGGGCGGCTGGCATTTCGTGACGCTGCCGCCGGAGCTTGGAGCCCGGATCAAGACGGCGATGCTGGGGATGGCAAGGCCCTGGGGCTCGCTTGGCGTGGAAGCCGTCGTCGGCCAGACCAGATGGCGGACATCGCTGTTTCCCGACAAGAAATCCGGCAGTCTGCTCTTGCCGATCAAGACTGCGGTGCGGGTCCGCGAAGGCCTCGGGGCTGGCGACACGGCCAACCTGACGATTGAGATGCAGTTATGACGACGTAGTCTCAGGCTGACGACGACGCGCTATAGGGCGGCCAGTCGATCGGACCCAAAGTGAGTACGGTTTCTGGAAAATCCGATGCTCAGCAAAAAGATGGAGCGGCGGCATGGTTCGACTTGAAAGTCCGCCGCCCCAGCGCAGAAATGCGCGCCGGGCCGGCCTCCCCTTGGCAAGGCGGCGGGCGGCTTGTATAGAGCCCGCCACCCTCAATTCCACTCTCCATCACAAGGACGATCCCATGGCGCTCGAACGCACCTTTTCCATGATCAAGCCGGACGCGACCCGCCGCAATCTCACCGGCGCTATCACCAAGATGCTGGAAGATGCCGGTCTGCGCGTCGTCGCTTCGCGCCGGGTGTGGATGAGCCGCCGCGAGGCGGAAGGTTTCTATGCCGTCCACAAGGAGCGTCCGTTCTTCGGCGAGCTGGTCGAATCCATGTCGTCGGGCCCGACAGTCGTGCAGGTACTGGAAGGCGAGCACGCCATTGCCAAGAACCGCGAAGTGATGGGCGCCACCAATCCGGCAAGCGCCGCCGAAGGCACCATCCGCAAGCTGCACGCACTGTCGATCGGCGAGAACTCCGTGCACGGTTCCGATGCGCCGGAAACCGCTGCGCAGGAGATCAAATACTGGTTCTCGGACACCGAGATCGTCGGCTGAGCCGGCATCCCGAACCCCATCGAAGAGGCCGGCGCAACGCCGGCCTTTTTTGCTAAAGCGCGTCGCGTTCGACCGGCCTCATGCGACGCGCTTCAAGTTTCTTGTCTTGATGCATGTCATTATCGCAAAACCGCTGCACACTTTTGCGCGACATGCAGTAGCGGACATTTTCAGCTTCAGGCTCCTCGACGGGTCACGGGTGCGTTAAGCTCGGAGGGGCGGATCAACCGCGGTCCCGACAATGGAGCCGACCAGGCCATGACCAGCACCATTCCCGGTTTCTTCCAAGGCACCGAAATGCCAACCAGCGGCTGGTGGGAAGCGCTGTGGCCCGAGCCTGCCAGTGTCCTGGCGGCAGTCGGCATGAAGCCCGGCACGGACGTGGTCGATCTCTGCTGCGGCGACGGCTGGTTCACGCTGCCAATCGCCAGGGTCGCCCGTCATGTGATCGCTATCGACATTGATGCCGATCTGCTCGAAGTCGCCAGGCTGCGGCTGGCCGAAGGAGGCGCGAGCAATTGCGAGTTTTTGGCGGGCGACGCCTATGAACTTGCCAGGCTGGTGCCTCAAACCGTCGACTTCGTCTTTATCGCCAACGCTTTCCACGGCGTTCCGGATCGGCCGCGGCTTGCCCGCGCCGTGCGCGCGACGCTTGGCCCTGCCGGTCGTTTTGCCATCGTCAACTGGCACCAGTATCCGCGCGAGCAGACCACGGTCCTGGGCGAGCCGCGCGGGCCAAAGACCGAGCTGAGGCTGTCACCCGAACAGACCACCGCGTCGGTGGAAGCGAGCGGGTTCAAGCTCGCCGAGCTGGTTGATGTGCCGCCCTATCACTATGGCGCGGTATTCAAACTCGCGACGAATTGAGAAATATCGCATGAAATGCGGCATCGTCGCCCGATACATGTCGCCCGCCGCCCCCTAGCGGCGGGTTCTGCCGGTCTATTTCGCCTGGCGTTCCTTCACGTTCGCATGTTCGTTCGCCGCTTCCGTGTCGGTGGACGGGGTCTTGGTCTCTTCACCTGAAAACGGGCTGCCCTGCCCCGGTGCGAGATCGCCGCTATGGCCGGCCTTGTTGGTCTGGAACGGTTGGCTCTCCGCTTTGAGACCGTGGTCAAGAGCATTGACGAGATGGTCGTCCGCCTTGGCAAGGCCGGTAAAGGCAAGGAGCGATGCACCGGTGGCGGCAAGGATAAGCGTGTGCGTTTTCATGTCTGGACTCCTTTGAGTTAAGGCCAGAACGAGCCGCAGCCATTCTGGCGGCTTCAACGAAGGGACAAACGTCCCGTTTGCCTTACCCGCCATTTTATGTGGAACTAACGCGCCCCCTGCCCGGCCTATTCCCGCTGAAACACAACGTGATCGGCATGCAGCTGCCGCAGAGAGTAATCGGCTTGGGTGATGCGCTAGCTCGCGGCGTTGAAGCGCAGAATGTCGCGGCCGCCGCTGTCAATGATGACAAGCTTGCCGGCGTCGACGTGGTAGGATGCCGCCTTGGCCAGCGCCTCGAACAGCGCCTTTTCCTCGACCATGACCTGAGGCGCGCAGGCCTTGAAGGTCGAGCCGATGTCGCTGATGGCGATCGTCGAGCCGTCTACCCTGGCAGTGGCGAAATAGACGTTGCAAGGGCCGCTGCCGCCGGCCTTGCCGGCTTCGCTGATGCGGAATGTCGCCCGCGGCTCGGCAATCACGCCGACACCGTCGATATATTCGACCAGCCAGCTTTGGCCGAACACCGAGGCTGCCGCCGGCGCATCGCTCGGCGCCGCCATTTTCAGCATAATGGTCTGTGGCGCGTCGCTGAGCGGGTCGACCTGGTGGCGCGCATCGGTGACGAACAGCAGCCGGTCGTCGACAGTGATGCGCGCCTGCAGCGCGTAGGTCATATCAGGCCGGATCACCTGCGGATCGAAGCTGATCTCGAACTTGATCGGCACCTGGCCGGCCGGCACCACCTTGCGCTCACCGATGATTGCGGCCGGCGCGTCGGCCAGCGACACGTCGGCAAGCTGCACGGAAAGCACGGCATTGGGCGGCAGCGCGATGCGCTCGCGATACATCACCTCGCCCTTGAGGGTCTTTTCGGCAGCCGCGGAACGATCCGGGACGGCCAGGATGCCGACGGCCAGCGGCACCAGTCCGAAGATGAAGAACTCGGCGATCCTGTCCAGCATGATCCTGCTCCCCTTCCGGCCAAGGGTTTCGCAGGATTGCGGTCAATGAATGGCTGTCGCGGGATTTATTCGGACGGCGGCTGCTTCCAGCGGCTCGCCGCCTTGTCGTCGGCATCCTTGGCGTCGACCCAGCCGCCCTCGGAACCGTCGCTATGGTGTTCCTTTTTCCAGAACGGCGCGCGTGATTTCAAATAGTCCATCAGGAAATTCGCGGCCTCGAACGCCGCTTGCCGGTGGGCGGAAGCCGCCACTACCAGCACGATGTTTTCGCCGGGCGCGATCTTGCCGTGGCGATGGATCGCGGTGAGCCCCTGCAGCGGCCAGCGATCGATTGCCTCGCCGGCGATGCGGGATATCTCGGCTTCCGCCATGCCGGGATAATGTTCGAGCTCGAGCGCCGAGAGCCTGCCTTGCTCGTCGCGGCAAAGGCCGGAGAAGGTCACCACAGCGCCGATATCGTTGCGACCCCTGGTCAGCCTGGCGATCTCGGCGGCGACGTCGAAATCCTCCGCCTGGATGCGCACGACCGGCACCACCGCGGACATGGTTCAGCCACCGGTCATCGGCGGGAACAGCGCGATCTCGCGCGCGCCGGCGATCTTCTCGCGGTGCTCGACATGTTCCTGGTTGATGGCGACGCGGATCACGTCAGGATATTGCAGCGCGTTCTCGTACTCCTCGCCGCGCGATTTCAGCCAGCGCAACAGGTCGGCGACCGTTTCGATGCCGGCCGGCAGTTCGACCTCTTCCTCCGGTCTGCCGATCCGCTCGCGCACCCAGGCGAAATAGATGAGCTTCGTCGACATTTTATTCATCCATGATGTGCTTGAGGCCGGCGCGGAAATAGTCGTAGCCGGTGTAGAGCGTCACCAGGGCTGCGATCCACAGCAGCACCAGCCCGGTCTGGGTGGTCAGCGGGAAGATCTTGTCGCCGGCGGGACCTGCAAGCAGGAAGGCGATGGCGATCATCTGGATGGTGGTCTTCCATTTGGCGAGCTGCGTCACCGGCACCGAGACCTTCAAGGCCGCCAGATATTCGCGCAGGCCCGAGACCAGGATCTCGCGGCACAGGATGATGATCGCCGCCCATAGCGACCAGCCGGCGATGCCGGCATGGCGGTCGGTGTCGGCGGCAAGCAGCAGCAGGCAAGTGGCGACCAGCAGCTTGTCGGCGATCGGGTCGAGCATCTTGCCGATGTTGGAGGTCTGCTGCCAGGCGCGCGCCAGATAGCCGTCGAAGTAATCGGTGATCGAGGCGAGCAGGAAAATGATGAGCGCCGACCAGCGGGCGAAGTCGCTCGATTTCAGATGCCCTTCCAGGAAGAAGCACAGCACCACCAGCGGCACCGCCAGGATGCGGGCGTAAGTGAGCATGTTGGGCAGGTTGAACGCGCGCTGGGACATGTTTTGGGAACTCTTTCTGCCTGCTTAGTCAAATCAGAAGCGAATGTGGGGGGTCAACAGGCCAGAATCGATTAGCCAGCCGAAATATCGGCAATAGGTCTTAGCTCTCGTGAAAATGATTGTAGACCAATTTCGCCACCTGCTCCGAAATGCCGTCGACCTTGACCAGGTCCTCGACGGCGGCACGGCTGACCGCCTTGGCCGTACCGAAATGCATCAGCAGCGCGCGCTTGCGGCCGGGGCCGATGCCGCTGATCTCGTCGAGCGGGCTCTTGACCATCTCCTTCTTGCGGCGGGCGCGGTGCGAACCGATGGCGAAGCGATGGACTTCGTCGCGCAGCCGCTGGACGAAATAGAGCACCGGATCGCGAACGGGCAGCGAGAATGGGGCCTTGCCCTTGACGAAGAAGCGTTCGCGGCCGGCATCGCGGTCCTGACCCTTGGCGATGCCGATGGCCACGACGCGGTCCTCGATGCCGAGATCGGCGAGAATCTTGCGCACCGCCGTCATCTGGCCCTGGCCGCCGTCGATGAGGATGACGTCGGGCCAGGCGGGGAAGCCGCCCGCGTCCTCGATATCGTCGCCCGGTTCGGTAGGGCTCGCCTCGTCCGCGCCCTCGGTTTGCGGGGCGTCACCATGTTCCTTCAACAGCCGCGAAAAGCGCCGCTGCATCACCTCGCGCATCATGCCGAAATCGTCGCCCGGCGTGATCTCGGTCGAGCGGATGTTGAACTTTCGATACTGGTTCTTCACAAAACCTTCCGGCCCAGCGACGACCATGGCGCCGACGGCGTTGGTGCCCATGATGTGCGAGTTGTCATAGACCTCGATGCGCACCGGCGGTTTTTCCAGGCCGAAGGTCTCGGCAAAGCCAGTGAGCAGCCGCGCCTGGGTCGAGGTTTCGGCGAGCCGCCGGCCGAGCGCCTCGCGCGCGTTCTGCAGCGCGTTGTCGGTCAGGTCCTTCTTCTCGCGGCGCTGCGGCACGGAGATCGACACCTTGCGGCCGGCGCGGGTGGAGAGGGCCTCCGCCAGCAATTCCTGGTCCTCGACGCCATGCGACAACAGGATGGTGCGCGGCGTCGGCTTGTCGTCGTAGAACTGCGCCAGGAACGATCCCAGCACCTCGCCGGCTTCGAGCGCCGGATCGGCCTTGGGAAAATAGGCGCGGTTGCCCCAGTTCTGGCCGGTGCGGAAGAAGAACACCTGGATGCAGACCTGACCGCCCTCCTGATGGATGGCGAAGACATCGGCCTCGTCGACGGTCTGCGGATTGATGCCTTGATGGCTCTGCACATGCGACAGCGCCGCCAGCCGATCGCGATAGATGGCGGCGCGTTCGAAATCGAGGTTCTCCGAAGCCTGCTGCATGGCGGCGGAGATCTCCGTCTTCACCTTCTGGCTGCGGCCGGAGAGAAAATCCTTCGCCTCGGCGACAAGCCTTGCATAGTCGCCGTGCGAGATTTCGCCGGTGCACGGGCCGGCGCAGCGCTTGATCTGGAACAAAAGGCAAGGCCGGGTGCGGTTCTCGTAGAAGGAGTCGGTGCAGCTCCTGAGCAGGAAGGCGCGCTGCAGCGAGTTGATGGTACGGCCAACTGCGCCGGCCGAGGCGAAGGGGCCGAAATAGTCGCCCTTGCGCGAGCGCGCGCCGCGGTGCTTGTAAATACCGGGCGAGACATGGTCGCCGGTCAACAGGATATAGGGGAACGACTTGTCGTCGCGCATCAGCACGTTGAAGCGTGGCCGCAAGCGCTTGATGAGGTTGGCTTCAAGCAGCAGCGCTTCGATCTCGGTACGGGTGACGACGAACTCCATGGTCGACGTCTCGCGCACCATGCGGCCGATGCGGCTGGTGTGGAACCGGCCTTGCGCGTAGCTGGTGACCCGCTTCTTCAGGCTGCGTGCCTTGCCGACGTAGAGCACGTCGCCGGCGGCATTCATCATGCGGTAGACGCCGGGCGCATTGGGCAGCCGCTTTACCAGCGTCTGGATCACCTCGGCGCCGACCATGCCGTCGGCGTCGCCGGCATGCGGGGTCCAGTCGATGGCGGTGAAGGTAACGTCCGGACCGCTGGCTGCAGGCTCGACGACCTCCTCGGCCGCCTCGTCCTCAAGGTCGATTTCGGGCGGCAGGTCGTCGGCGCCACCGCGCGTTTTTTGTTTCTGGTCCATGGGGCTCATTCCGTCATGCCTGTCACATCGGGCGTCTGCCATGCAAGATGCTGGCCGCCGTCAAGCGCGATCATCTGGCCGGTGACCGAGCGTGCCGCCCAGAGATAACGGATAGTGGCACCGAATTCCGGCAATTCCGGGCCGCGTTTCAGGATCAGCCCGGCAATCTGGGCATCGAAATCGCTGTCGTGCTGACGCGTGTTCTTCAAGGTCGGGCCAGGACCAATGGCGTTGACACGGATGCGGGGACCCAGCGCCTGCGCCATCATCTCGGTCGCCGCCCACAAGGTCGACTTCGACAGCGCATAGGAGAAATAACGCGGCGTCGGCCGCCAGACGCGCTGATCGATCATGTTGACGATCAGCCCCTCACTGTTCTGCGGCAAGGCCCGGGCGAAAGTCTGTGCCAACAGCGCCGGCGCCTTGACATGCATGGCGAAATGGCGATCCCAGGCCGGCCAGTCGAAATCCTCAATGCTGTCGTGCTCGAACAGCGAGGCGTTGTTGACCAGCAGCGACACCGGCCCGAGCGCCACCGCCGCGCGACCGACTAGGTCGCCGACGGCGTCCATCTCGGTCAGGTCGGCAGCAACCACTGCGGCCCGGCCATGTCGACCAAAATGACCACTGTTGATCTGGGCCGCCAGTGCCTCCGCCTCGGCCAGCGAGCGATTGCAGTGAATGGCGACGGCAAAACCATGCGCGGCAAGATCCTCGACGATCGCCCTGCCGATCCGCTTCGCCCCGCCCGTCACCAGTGCCGTCGCGGCGACCTTGCTCATCTGTCAATCCTTAATCCGATGCCGATTCCGACCTGCCGGGATCGCCCCGGCAAATTATGGCCCGCCAAGCGTTAAATCCCATTTCCACCTGGGGCAAGATTGTGGCAAAGTGGCCGGTGGGCGTTTTGGCTCGACCGGAATTCGGGCCAGCCCGCCCGCAATATAGGGCGCTGGAGCCCTTACACCAAGCCGTGTGCAGTGCAGCACGGCGAACCTGCTGACATTCGCTGTTGCGAAGATGCAACGTCAAGGTTCTGCCTCATTCGTGCCAGGTAATGACCCAAGTTCAGGTTCGCTTCAGCCGCATTTCGACACGACATTTGGAACCGTTGAACGCCGGATCCGTTTCACCCCCCGGACGGGTTGAGGGCGCTCATGAAAAAACAAGCCTGTGTCCTGTGGCTTAAGGAGTAAAGAACAATGCAAGCCAATCTTAAATTTGCGCGACCGCTCGCGGTGGCGTTTGGGCTGTTCGCCCTCGGCGGAACCGCCTATGCCGCGGACGTGGTTCAGGAAGAGCCGCCGGCACCTGCCCCGATCGCAGAACTTCCGGTCGCATCCTGGGCCGGTCCCTATGCCGGTGTGAGCGTCGGCTACGGCTTCGCTGGCCACGCCAAAGCCAAAGACATTGGCGTCGACGTCGACACCAAGGGTTTTGTCGGCGGCGTCTTCGGCGGCTATAACTGGCAGCAGGAGAACTTCGTCTACGGTGCCGAAGCCGATATCGGCTACAACGGCGTCAAGGGCGACGATGCCGGCATCGAGGCCAAGGGTGGCTTCGAGGGCTCGCTGCGTGCCCGCCTCGGCTACGCTGTCACCCCGGACATCCTGCTCTACGGCACCGCCGGTGGCGCGCTGAAGAACCAGAAGATTGAAGCTGCCGGCGTAAGCGACACCAACACGCAGTTTGGCTGGACAGCCGGCGTGGGTACCGACATCAAGATCACCGACAATGTGTTCGGCCGCGTCGAGTATCGTTACACGGACTTCGGCAGGAAGGACTTCGACGGTATCGGCAAGGTCAAGTCGACCGACAATCGCGTCACCTTCGGCGTCGGTATGAAGTTCTAAGTCGTCCAAGCCACGACACGAAAAAGCCGGGCCTCGCGCCCGGCTTTTTTTGTGGCACCGGTTGAGGCCGCCCGCCCTCAAGCCGGGATGGCGGGCTTCAGCTCCGGGAATTTCTCGTCGAAGCGTGCCGCCCAGCGCGTCAGCCGGCCGCGGCCCTTTTCCCATTTTCCAGCGAAGCGCAGCGAGAGATAGCCGAGGCAGGCGCGCAATGCGATCTGGCCGAGGGTGATTTTCTTCGGCAGCTTCGGCGGGTTCGCGTTGAGCAGATCGAGCGCGTCCGAAATCTTCGTCCACTGGCGCTCGAGCCAAGGCTGGTAGACCATCTCTTCCGGCCGTGTGCGCCGCTCGTAGACCATCGACAGCGCGCAGTCGCAGATGCCGTCGGCCAATGCCTCCAGCACCTCCGCCTCAAGGCGCTTGTCGGGATTGCGCGGAAACAATGCGTTCTTCGACATCCGGTTGAGATGCTGGGTGATGGCGCGGCTGTCGTGGACCGAGCGGCCGTCATCGAGCACCAGCACCGGGATCTTGCCGAGCGGATTGGCGCCGATCAGTTCGGCCGGCCTTTCCTCGGTCTTTATCGGCACGAGGTCGACCGCAATGCCGGCATAAAGTGCTGCCATGCGCACCTTGGAACTGTAGGGGGAAGTAGACGCGTAGAGCAGTCTGGGCATTGTCGATTCCTGTTTGCCGGCTACAGCTCCATATGCCCCGTTGGACGCGCAAAAGGACGCGGTAGCATTGTGACTTCGCGCATGACCCTCACCGAAAATCGATTCCGACAGGGAGCTCGTGCGTGGGCACTGTTGACCGATCATGCAGGGTTCATCAACGGCCAGAGGCGGAAAACCGCGCCGCCAGCGTATAACCATTGTCTCGACGTCAATCGCGATGTGATAAGCCGCAGTGCGGCAGACGCGAGCGGGTCGGACAATCCAAATCCGATTAGCTACCAACTCGGCCTTGCACCGAAGGTTGGTTTTGGCAGCCACGAAAATCCCACCGGACTTCGCCGCATGGCGAAGTCCTGGGAGCTGCGAAAAGACGTCTTCCTCCCGCCTCTTTCTGGTCCTGCCCGACTGTCAACCAAGAAGCGAGGCGCCTGTCCGGCATCCCGCCCTGGCTGTCTTGAGTACTGTCCCCTGCGACAGCAGGACCGCGACTACTTCTTGGCCTTCGCCTTTGCGGGCGCTGCCTTCGGCTTGGCCGCGGGCGCTGCTTTCTTCACTGCTGCAGAAGATTTCGCAGCGGCGGCCTTTGCCGGTGCTGCCTTCTTCGCAGCGGGCTTCGCCGCGGCCTTTGCAGCCGGCTTCTTGGCCGGTGCCGCCTTCTTAGCCGGTGCAGCCTTGGCCTTGGCCGGTGCTGCTTTTGCCTTGGCAGGTGCTGCTTTCTTCACGGCCGGTTTTGCCGCGGCCTTGGCGGCCGGCTTTTTGGCCGGCGCTGCTTTTGCCTTAGGCGCGGCGGCTTTCGCTTTGGCAGCGGGTGCTGCTTTCTTCACAGCAGTTGCGGCCTTTGCCGCGGCTGCTTTTGCTGGTGCTTTCTTTGCCGGTGACTTTGCCGGTGCCTTGGATGCCGGCGCTTTGGATGACTGCTTAGCCATATCATGCCCCTTCCGTTGTGCCGACGGCCGTTATTGACCCGGCGCGCATTGCATATCTGACTCGCGGCTTGCTAGCCAGCGAAGCATTAGAATGATTTTTGCAGCTTAAGTTTTGGTTACGGCGAGCGCGCGACCATTTTACCTGCGCAAAAATCGGCTGCGAATCTTTGTGTCCCGCAGCGAAGTTCTGCGACAGAAATTCTGGTCGCTCTATCTCGACCGATCTTCTCGTCAAGCTCAGGACCTTTTCGACCAGCTTTGCGCTTCAACGTCCGACGCTCGGCGCGAACATTGTCAAGAGCGAAGGCGGTCGCCCGCCTCGTCTTGTCCGAAACGATAAACTACAGGTAAGTAGGAAGCAACGCGACGAGCTCGCCGCTGCACTATCTTGCACGACGCGATGAAAGTAAGCGGATAGCTCGCATTTTTGAAGGACAGGATATCGCTCGATAGATCCGGTCGAGCCGACCGCGTGATCGAATGCGCTCGGCCGTTCAGGCGCCGAGCGGCTCACGGCTCATCTGCAGCCGGCGCGAAGGCTCGGCCCTGTGGAGATGGACGGCGAAGGTATCCCATGGCGGCATGACCGAAATCTGCGCCAGGATGCGCCCGGCTTCACCGCGATGATAGTCGCCGTGCAGTACGACGTGGGTCAGCATTTCCTGTGGCGACATCAATGCCTTATCCCCGTCGGTGAACACGAATGCGACGGGCTCGGACAGCTGCCGCGACGACACGGTTCGAGATAATCGAGATACCAGCGATCGGTCGCTGCGACCGCGGCGCGAAGTTCGTCGAACGCCGGCGTGTCCTCGGTGGTGTCGGCGGAGTAGCCATGGCTTGCGTCAACCAGGTGCGCCGAGAATATCCGCGACACCACATGGCTGTGATCGACGAGCCGTATCACGGCCTGCCGTTCCTTGCCGTGAACATGCGGGTCGAGACTCGCCAGCTTTTCCAGCAGTTCGTCATTGGCCCAGGCCTGATAGGCAAACAGGCTGCGAAGCAGAGCGAGCGCATTCATGGTCGGTGTCCTTTTCCGGAAATGCGAGTATGTTGTTTATATTTTCAGGAGAATGGGCGAACGTGTCTACTCGCATTGCAAAACCGCATCCGCGCATGCGCAAACAGCCGCGCCAGGCGCGTTCCAGGGCAACCGTCGAGGCGATCATCGAGGCGGCGGCTCATGTTCTGAGCGGGCTGGGGTGGGCCGGCTTCACCACCAACAAGGTTGCCGAGACAGCAGGTGTAAGCATCGGCACGCTCTACCAGTATTTTCCCGACAAGCTTTCCCTGCTCGCTGCCGTCCGGCGCCGTCACTTCGATCATGTGCTGTCGGTCATTCGCGATTCGGCGGAAGACCAAAAGCCGCTCAGGAAATTCGCGCAGGAGCTGGTGCGCGGCATGATCGCCGCGCACAGCATTCACCCGACACTACATCAGGTGCTGCTCGACGAGGCGCCGGGCGATCGCAGCTCCAGGGCCGCCCATGCTTCGTTCCAGGCACAATACCTCAATCACTATGCGACTGCTGTCGCCACTTACCGCAAGCCAAGGAAAGGCGCCGACATGGAGACCGTGGCGCGCGTGCTATCGTCAGCGATCGAAGGTGTGATCCACAACGCGGCACGCCGGAACAAGCTCGCCGCGCCGGAGCTGCAAAAGCAACTCGTCGAACTGATCTGCGCCTACCTATCGGGAGCAGGCCGCATCGGTCGATAGCGCATGGCACGGCGGAAGTCGGGATTTCTGTGTGTCGTTCAAACCCGGCTTATGAGGTGCGGCAAGGACGATGCCAACAATGCCGCACCTGATGCGGCCAAGAGTGTGAGGACGATCTTTCGAAAAGTCGCCTCGCTAACGCCGATGTAGAGTCTCGCGCCAAGGAGTGTCGGTATCAACATCGCCGGCGCGACGACGGCGAACATCGGCAGCATTTCGAGCCTGATCTTTCCGGCCGCAAGATAGGCGGCCATCGTCATGGAGAGGGTCACAAGGTTAAAATTCTGGATGACAATGCGCTGCCTGTCCTTTTCCCATTGGCGCAGCACGCACCACAGCGTTGGAACCGGGCCGGTGAAGCCGCCAAGTCCACCCATGATGCCGCCGATCAGACCTATTGCGCCGTCTGCAACAGGACCTCCGACCGTGATAGGAGGGAGGCGACGGGCAAAGAGCATCAAGGGACACCAAACGACCAGCAGCGCTCCGAAGACCAGCTTGAACAACTGCACATCCAGCAAGGGCAGGATGGCGACACCGACCGGAATCCCGATGATCCCGCCGATCAGGAATGGCAGCAGAAGCTTGAAGTCGAAGCCCCGGCGGACGGTGACGGCGGCGATGATCTGGCCGGTGAGCGCCCCAAAGACCGCCATGGTAGCAGCAAGCTGGGGCTCCACGGTCCAAACCCAAATCGACATGGCAACCAGGCTGAAAGCGAACCCGGAAAGCCCCTGGACGAAGCCTGCAACGACCGCGCCGAGAGCAACAGTATAAACAAGCGAATCCATGTGGTGCTGTTCCCCGCAAACTCGTGACAGCAGATCGCGCTTCCCGCGAATGCTGCGCCGCATGGAAACGGTGACGGTCGATCAGGTGGCCGGTGCTAAAAAGTCGGAATCAGCGAGTGCGCGATCAGCGCAGGACGCGGCAGCGGCCGTTGTAGACCATCCAGCGGTCGAAGCCCGAGACGCAGAATTCGACATTGTCGCCGATCGAGGCAAAACCCTGGCCTTCCTCGATCAGGTACCAGATGGTGCGAGCGCCGCCGTCGGAGAGGCTGACGGTGGCGCCGCAATAACGGCGGCCGATCGGCCAGGTGTCGTCGGCCGGCAGATAGCGATGCTGGTGGATGCGCTGGAAGTCGACGATCTGCACATCCGGCAGATGCGGCACGTGATGCACCTGATAGGAGAAGCGGTCGGTGATCTTGTTCAGCACCCAGGCCTCGCCGCAGACGCCGCTATCCTCGTCGGTATAGATTGCAAGGTCGGCCGCCTGGACTGCCTGGGTGACGCCAAGAGGCGCGGCCAGCGGCGTGCAAACGGCGAGCAGTGCGGCAAGGGCGGATTGGGCGAAGCGAGTCATGGCAGCCTCTCAAGGTCGACTGCGCGCACTGTGCGGATTCGCTGACGCGCGGTCAAGCGGTTGTAGCGATGGCGGTTGTAGTGACGCGGTTTCGCTGATGGAACGGCAAGGCCGCACCTCAAACTACTCTCCCGCCAGCCAGTCCAGCATCCAATGCGATGGCTGCTCGACAGCAAGCAGCCGGTGCAGCGCCGGCAGCAGCGTCCGTAACTCGCCTTCCAGCGTGAAGGGCGGATTGACCACCACCATGCCGCAGCCGTCGAGGCTCGGCTCGACGGCGGCCGGCCTGATCTCAAAACCGATGTCGAGCAGCTTCGAAATGCCCGTCTGCTTCAGCGCCTTGCGGAAGGCGGCGACCGCCCTGCGGTCCTTGAGCGGATACCACAGCGCGTAAATCCCTCCTGGCCAGCGCCGATGGGCTCTTTGCAGCCCTTCGACCAAGCGACCGAACTCGCCCTCTTCCTCGAAAGGCGGATCGATGAGCACGAGGCCGCGCTTTTCCTTTGGCGGCAGATGCGCGCCGAGGGCCAGCCAGCCGTCGAGCTCGATCACCCGGGTCTGGAAGTCGCCGTCGAACAGCGCCTTCAGCCTGGCGGCATCCTTAGGGTGCAGTTCGACCGCCGACAGCCGGTCCTGCTTGCGCATCAGGTGCCGGGCGATCAACGGCGAACCCGGATATTTTTTCACGCCGCCGTCCGGATTGAGCGAACGTACGGCTTCAAGATACGGCGCCAGCAGTGCCGCCGCCGGCGCATCGAGGGCCGCATCGACGAGCCGGCCGATGCCGCCTTGCCATTCGCCGGTCTTTTGCGCTTCGGTCGAGGACAGATCGTAGCGGCCGATGCCGGCATGGGTGTCGATGACCCGAAACGCCTTGTCCTTCTGCTTCAGATATTCGATCAGCCGGCTGAGCACGACATGCTTGACGACGTCGGCGAAGTTCCCGGCGTGGTAGGCGTGGCGATAGTTCAATTGGAGCCCCTGCCCCAGCGCGGCGGTGGCGGCTGCGAGTTTGGATTTTCCGGCCGGCGGCCGCCGAAACGGAATGCCAGCACCAGCCCGACCAGGCCGGCCGCCATCAGGGAAAAACCGACCGGGCGCGCCCGGCGGTCGACCTCGCCGGCACCCGAGCGCAGGACGAGATCGACGGCCCGCATCGGGATGCCTTCGGCGTCGCCCCGACCGACGGTGAAGATGTAAGGGCCGGGGATAACGGTCGGGATCAGGCCGGCCTCGTCGCGAAAGATCCTGTCCGGCAGTTGCGGGCTGACCTGGCGCGGATTGTCGGAGTGATTGAACTGCAGCGTCGAGGCGAGCACCGTCCTGCCGCCGGTGGCGGCAGTGAGGGTCAACACAGTGCGCTGCTGCGAGACGATGCGCTCGGCTCTTGCCGTAAGATCGACCAGCACGCGCACCGGCCCGTCGCGCGCGCTCAGGGGTACCGTGACCGGCTTGAACCGGCCCTGGTCATACACCCGCCAGGTGCCGATCTCATGGCCGGAGAAGTTGGTCATCGCCCAGGGGTAGACGACGCCGATGCCGGTACCGATGAGCAGGATCAGGGCGAACAGAGAGCGCATGAGGTCAAGACCCGGTATTCGGCGCGTTGGCGCCGTCGCGGGCGCGCTCCATTTCGTCCAGGAGCATGTCAAGGCCGAGATCAAACGTCCGGTCGAATTCGGCGGTGCCGAAATAACGCCCGGCCGCAGCTACTTTTGGAAAATCCTGCGCCAGTTGCTCGTCGCTGACGATGGTCACGGCCGAAGGCCCCGTTGCATAGCCGGCAGTCTCGTCGAGGATGGCACCCATCAGATAATAGCCGGTGGTGCGGAACAGCCGCGCACCCAGTTCCGGTCCGAAGCCGCCGGCCTCGAACAGGCCAAGGATGCCGTTCAGCCAAGTGAGACAGGTCGGCGAATTCATCCGGTAGGTTACAAGGAACGTGGCAAAGGCCGGGTGCTCACGCGCGACGCGGCGGAAATCCTGCACGGCAATGCGTAACCTTTGTCGCCAAGGGAGATCCGCGTCGGGCATTTCGAGGGAGCCGATCAGCCGATCCACCAAGGCTTCGAAGAGATGCGCCACCGAAGGAAAGTGGTGATAGATGCTCATGGCTTCGCAGCCGAGTTCTGCCGCCAGCTTGCGCATCGAAAACCCGGCGAGGCCCTCGCTCTCGATCACCTTCAAAGCCGCATCCTCGATCATCTCGCGAGACAGCCGGCCGCGCGGTCGCTTTTTTTTGATCGATGTGTCCATGGTGTCGCTTGACAACTTACACTGTAAGGTTCATTTTCGACGTTACCTTACACCGTAAGGCCAACAAACGCCAGAGGAGAACGTCATGTCTGCGCCGTGCCTGCCTGCTCGCCGCCACCTGTGTGCTGACGCTGGCTGCAGCTCCTTCTTATGCCGATGAGTATGACGCAACCGTCAAGGACATCCAGTCGACCATGGGCGGGGTGCCCGGTTTCGTAAAGCAGTTCCCGAAAGCCGGTCTGCCCGGTGCATGGGCCGAGGTCAAGGCCATCCAGCTCAGCGACAAGACGGCGCTGCCGCCGAAGGTCAAGTCGCTGATCTCGCTGGCGGTCGCAGCGCAAATCCCGTGCAACTACTGTATCTGGTCGGACACGCAGGACGCCAAGCGCGCCGGCGCCACCGACGAGGAGATCCAGGAGGCGGTCGCCGTTTCAGCGCTGACCCGCCATTGGAGCACCATCTTCAACGGCATGCAGGTCGATTTCGATACGTTCAGGAAGGAGATGGGCGGGCAGTAATGCTTTCGTTATTAGAGCGGGACGCCTTCAGACTGAATTAGCCTTCCCGCTCCGACTGTTTGTGTGATCCGCCAGCACCTCATTGATGACCCGCCACGATTTTTCCGCCTCGCGCTGGTTGCCGTCATGTCCCGAAGCGACGATCAGCGCCTTCCACAACGCCCAGCCCCGTGCGCGGGCCCAGCTGTGCTCGTCAAGGGCAATGGCGTCGCGGAACGTCTGACGGCTCTCGCCGTAAAATTCTGTCCACGCGATCACCAGATCACAGGCAGGATCGCCGATAGCCGAATTACCGAAATCGACGACCGCGTAGAGCTTGCCATCTTCGACGAGCAGATTGCCCGAGGCGACGTCGCCATGGACCCAGACCGGCGGCCCGGGGCCTCGCGGGGCAAGGGGCCGCGGCCCCCCCGCCCCCGCGGCGGGCGGGTGGGAGCGGCCCCCCCCCCCCCCCCGCCCCGCGCCGGGGGAGGCGG
>NZ_JAMYRZ010000024.1:0-99854 GCF_040321675.1 Mesorhizobium sp. M0296 | reverse complement strand
AGTGTGAATGGAGTTCTTTCGTGCGCACCCCGGCAAGACCGCCGCTGGATGGCCTGAAGAAGAGGCTCGACCGTTCGCGCGCCGAGAACGCGCGCATGCCGCGCGACGGCTTCCTGCGCGAGACGTTCGTGCTGCCGCGCTCCGATGCTCGTCTCAAGGCGAAGGAATGGTTCGAGCGCTTTCCCAAGCAGGCCTATTGGACCGAGATCGAAAGCTGGTTCGAGCGGCCGGGCGACGTCATCGAATTCACCATCAGGCGGCTGCCGGCGGCCGATTAACGCTCCGGTCTCGAGGCTGAACGTATCAGGGCTAGTTCATCTGCCCTGAACGATCTTGATAAACACGCTTCTGTCGCCCGTTCCAAGATGCGCTCTTTTCATCTCGGCATACGTCAGCCGCCCATTCGCGAAGGCCCGCACGGTTCTTCCGCACCAGACACGTGGCGCCGCGGCTGCGCTGACATTCATGATCTTGCCAGCTTCCTGCTTCGAACTGAGAGGCGATTGCTCCGAATGCCTGATGCATTCCGTAAGCACTTTCTTATACATGGCAGGACTGCCCTGAACCAAAGTCCTTGCCGTATTCCATTCACCTTCGCTCGGCATGCATCCAGCCAACACAATGGCGCCAAGCAACGCGGCGTAAGTCTTGTATGCAAATTTCAATTCTGCCCCCCAAGGTTAGTTGCAGGGGCGTATCAAGCACGGGCACATGAACTTCACAAGACTGTATAGTGACTAACGGACAGGATAAGTTCGCTGAACCCGTCCAGACCGTCATGGCTTCAACGCACGACCAGCCTGCGGGCGCCCGCGCCGTCCCTTGCCAGCCTGTCGTTCTTATTCCGCAGCGGACATTTGTCGATCGACATGCAGCCGCAGCCGATGCAGTCGCTCAGCCCGTCGCGCAGCTTCTTGAGCTGACTAATTTTCTGGTCGAGGTCGTCGCGCCAAGCCGTCGAAAGCAGGTTCCAATCCTCGCGCGTCGGCGTCCGGCCTTCAGGCAATGATCGAAGGGCTGTGCCGATCTCGGCCAGCGAAATGCCGACCTCCTGCGCTACCTTGATGATCGCCACCCGTCGCAGCACGTCGCGGCCGTAACGCCGCTGGTTGCCTGATGTGCGGTGGCTGCGGATCAGCCCGCGCGCTTCGTAGAAATGCAGCGCCGACACCGCCACGCCGCTGCGCATCGCCACCTGGCCGACTGTTAATTCCGTTGCCGCAGCCATCTCCGATTTTCCGCTTGACCTCAAGTTAAGTTGAGCTTGTAGCGAAGAAGCCTCGAAGATGCAAACGGCAGGAGAAGGCGATGGGCGTCTGGATGAGAATGACCGGAGAGGACGCAGTGTTGCGTGAGGACGACGCCTTGGTCGCTGCGGCCGGCGATCGCGTACACATCCTAGCGGAGCTGCCGGATCGCCTCGGCCGCCACCATCGCAACGGAAAGCGCGACGTTGATGCTGCGCGCGCCGGGCTGCATCGGGATGATCAGTCGCGCATCCGCCGCCTCATGAACGGCGTCCGGCACGCCTGCGGATTCACGGCCGAACAAGAGAATGTCGTCGCCGGCAAAGGCGAAATCCGTGTAGGCGGCAGCTGCTTTGGTCGACAGCAGCACCAGCCGCCGCTTGGCAAGCTTGCGCCAGTCCTCGAAGGCGTGCCAGTCGACATGCCGGGTGAGCGCCGCCATTTCGAGGTAGTCCATGCCGGCCCGTTTCAGCGCCCGGTCACCGAGCGGGAAGCCCGCCGGTTCGATGATATCGACGCCGAGACCGAGGCAAGCGGCGAAGCGCAGGATTGTCCCGGTGTTGCCGGCGATATCAGGCTGGTAGAGCGCGATGCGGAGACGGTCGTTCATTTCCGCGTCTTTCTAATAAGTGGCAGATCAGCCACAGAGCTCTCGCGGTTTTGGAAATTCCTGGACTGGCGGGTGGTCATTTTCTGCGAAGTCGGTTATACGGCCAGCATTGTCAACCCGAACCGATGGAGGGGTAATTCATGATGGCCATGCACATCCACCACCCCTCTCGTGGGCTTACCAGCCCGACGGCGGTTTCGGTACGACGATTCTCCTGACCTTCTAGACTTCAATCGCACCGATTCCCGCCGAAACCTTTTCGGCCTTTGAAGGAATCCTGCGATGTTTTTCAAGCTGTGGAAGGGGCTGAACGCCCCACCTGAACACGCTTCGACCGATGCCACCTTTGCCGCGCCGCGCGTGCCCGCGGCCTGGGTTGGTTCACCCTTCTACCTGCATCTTCAACTGGAGGACGGACCGATGTTCGATCCCTGTAGAATACCCGGCTCAAGAAGCCTGCACGAGCGCAAGACTGCGACCTGGGCGCTTTTGATCGGCGAGACCTACTCGTCGGCGGTTCACGCCGAGACCCGCCGGCGTCCGCATCGCGGCATGCTGCCGGACGTCGATTTCTCGCGCGCCGTTCCGGACTATAGCCGGCCGTCGCTGGTGCGCCGGATCATCAGGCTGATCCGGCCTGGTGCAAAAACCGGCGCGAAAATCCGGATCGTCAAAACGTCGTCAGCATCGTCAAACGAGACTGTCGGCGAAAGGCCCGCGACAACCTATATAGCGCGAAGCAGGACCGGCGAGGCGGACGATTCCGTATCGCCGGTCCTTGACGCCATGCGGTCTGGGCACCTCGTCCGTTCGCGTGCCGCGTGAGCGGAAACAGTATTGTGAGCATCTCTATGTTTAGCTGGTTTGAAAAAAAGCTCGATCCATTCCCTGCCAAGGAGCCGGTCGAGCCGCCGCGGACACTGATCGCCTTCTGCGTGCATTATACGCGCGGCGCGTGGCCCTACATCGCTCTCGATGCGGTACTGGTGACGGCCATCGCCCTTGCCGAGGTGTGGATGTTCGGCTTCATGGGCCGGATCGTCGACTGGCTGTCCGGACAGAATCGCGAGACGTTCCTGCAGACCGAAGGCTTGAAGCTGGTCGGCATGGCATTCATCGTGGTTTTCGCGCTGCCGGCGACGGTCTGGTTCCATTCGCTGCTCAACCAGCAGACGCTGATGGGTAATTATCCGATGCGTATCCGCTGGCAGGTGCATCGATACCTGCTCAAGCAGTCGATGAGCTTCTATCAGGACGAGTTTGCCGGGCGCATCGCGACCAAGCTGATGCAGACCGCGCTCGCGGTGCGCGAGTGCGTCATCAAGCTCATCGATGTGCTCAACTATATCGTCGTCTATTTTCTCGGCATGCTGTTCATTGTCGGCTCGGCAGACTGGCGGCTGGCTGCGCCGCTTGCCGTCTGGCTTGCCGGATATGTCCTGCTGTTGCGCTATTTCATCCCGCGGCTGGGCAAGGTCGGCGAGGAGCAGGCCAATGCGCGCTCAACCATGACCGGCCGTGTCGTCGACAGCTACTCCAACATCCAGACGGTCAAGCTGTTCTCGCATGCGCGGCGCGAGGCATCCTTCGCCAAGGACGGTATGGCCGGCTTTCTCGATACAGTCTACCGGTCGATGCGGCTGGTGACACAGCTCTACGGCCTGCTCTACGTCCTGAATTCGCTGCTGTTGTTTTCGGTCACCGCAATCTCGCTATGGCTGTGGCTCGGCCAAGCCGTGACGATCGGCGCCGTCGCCCTGGTCATCGGCCTCGTGCTTCGGCTCTGGGGCATGTCGCAATGGATCATGTGGGAGATGTCCACGCTGTTCGAGAATATCGGCACGGTGCAGGACGGCATCGCCTCGATCTCGCTGCCGCGCCTCGTCGAAGACCGGCCTGGCGCCAAGGATATTGCCGTGACCAAGGGGGAGATCCGTTTTGAGGACATCCGCTTCCATTATGGCAAGCAGAAGGGCGTGATCGAAAGCCTGTCGCTGACGGTGAAGCCGGGCGAGAAGGTCGGCATCGTTGGCCGTTCGGGTGCCGGCAAGTCGACGCTGGTCAATCTTCTGTTGCGCTTCTATGACCTCGAAAGCGGCAAGGTCCTGATCGACGGCCAGGACATTGCGGCGGTGACGCAGGACTCGCTGCGCGCCCAGATCGGCATGGTCACGCAGGACACCTCGCTGCTGCATCGCTCGGTGCGCGAGAATATCCTCTATGGCCGGCCGGACGCCAGTGACCAGATGCTGATCGAGGCGGCGCGGCGCGCCGAGGCGCTGGATTTCATCGCCGGATTGTCGGATTCTAACGGTCGCAAGGGTTTCGACGCGCATGTCGGCGATCGCGGCGTCAAATTGTCCGGCGGCCAGCGGCAACGCATCGCCATAGCCCGTGTCATGCTGAAGGACGCGCCGATCCTCATTCTAGACGAGGCGACCTCCGCGCTCGATTCCGAGGCCGAGGCGGCCATCCAGGAGAACCTCTACAGACTGATGCAAGGCAAGACCGTCATCGCCATTGCGCACCGGCTGTCGACGATCGCCGCCATGGACCGGCTCGTCGTCATGGACAAGGGCCGAGTCATCGAGGAAGGTTCGCATGAGGAACTCGTTGCCAGCGGCGGGCTCTACGCCCAGCTCTGGCAACGCCAGTCGGGCGGCTTCCTGCTCGACGACGGCCCCTCCGCCAACGATGCAGCCGCCAACGATGCAATCGCCAAGGGTGAAGCCGCCGAATGATGACTGCCATCTACCGCTGGTTCGAGAACTGGGTCTATCCATTCCGGGAGCCCGCGGACCTTCGGCCACCTGCCGGCGTCAGGGGTTTCCTCTGGCATTATGTCGGGCAGGCGAAGATCGCCTTCTTCGCCATGCTGGTGATCGGCGGCATCGCGCCGCTGGTCGAAGCCGGACTGTTCTACTTTGTCGGGCGGCTGGTCGACATCCTCGACCAGCTTCCCGGCGAACGCAGCTGGCACGCGCTGTGGACTGCCGCCGGCCCGGAACTTGTCTTCATGATCGCCGTGGTGCTGGTCATCCGCACCATCGTCGTCGGCCTGTCGGCGCTGGTCGACGAGCAGACGATCACGCCGGGTTTCTATAATCTGGTGCGCTGGCAGGCGCATCGCCATGTCTCGCGCCAATCCTACGCCTTCTTCCAGAACGACTTTGCCGGACGTATCGCGACCAAGGTCTGGCAGGCGGGACAGGCGACCGGCGATCTGATGGAAAGCTTCATCGAGGTCGTCTGGTTCATGGTCGTCTATACGGTAACGACGCTGGCGCTGGTCGCCGGGCTCGATCTCCGGCTGGCGGTGCTGGTGGTGATCTGGATTACCGCCTTCGGCTTGCTGGCCAGGCGCTATTTGCCGGCGATCCGCAAGCATGCCGAAGCCACCGCCGAAGCCGGCTCGATGATCACCGGCCGCCTTGTCGATTCCTATTCGAACGTCCAGACGCTGAAACTGTTCTCGGCCGATGGCGACGACCGCTACATCAGGAACGGCTTCGACATCTATCTCGACGCGCTGCGCCCGTTCACCCGCAGGCTGACCGGCGTGCGCATGGCACTGACGATGCTGTCGGGCATTATGATCACGGCGATCGCCTGCTTTGCCGTTTATCTCTGGGTCGAGGGTTCGATCACAGTCGGCGCCGTGGCTTTCACGCTGTCTTTGGTGCTGCGGCTGAACATGCTGCTCGGCCGGCTGATGATGCAGCTCAACGGCATCTTGCGGAACCTCGGCGTGCTGGAAAACTCCAAGGCGCTGATCTCACAGCCGCTCGGCCTGACCGATGCGCCGGACGCGAAAGAGATTGTCGTCGGCGGCGGGCGTATCGACGTCAGCAATGTCGAGTTCCACTACGGCAAGGGGTCCGGTGTGCTCGACGGCATCGACCTCGTCGTGCGGCCGGGCGAAAAGGTCGGCCTGGTCGGCCCGTCCGGCGCCGGCAAGACGACCTTGGTCAATCTGATCCTGCGCCTCTACGACCTCGAGAGCGGCAAGATCACCATTGACGGGCAGGACGTCTCCAGGGTCACGCAGAATTCGCTGCGCGCCAATATCGGCGTCGTCAGCCAGGATACGGCACTTTTCCACCGCTCGCTGCGCGACAACATCAAGCTCGGCATGCCGGAAGCGACCGACGCCGAGGTGGTCGCGGCAGCGAAGAAGGCCGAGGCGCACGAGTTCATCCTCGGCCTGCGCGATAATCGCGATCGTATCGGCTACGAGGCCTATGTCGGCGAGCGCGGCGTCAAGCTCTCCGGCGGCCAGCGCCAGCGCGTGGCGATCGCCCGCGTCTTCCTCAAGGATGCACCGATCTTGGTGCTCGATGAGGCGACCTCGGCGCTCGATTCCGACATCGAGGCGGCGATCCAGGAAAATCTGGCAAGGCTGATGGAAGGCAAGACGGTCATCGCCATCGCGCATCGGCTGTCGACCATTGCGGCACTCGACCGGCTGGTGGTGCTCGACGAGGGCCGCATCGTCGAGCAAGGCACGCATGACGAGCTGGTCGGGCTCGACGGGCTCTATGCCAGGCTGTGGAAGCGGCAGTCCGGCGGCTTCCTGTTCAACGAGGAGAACGCGCTGGCCGAGACCCGGCCGGCGGAGTAGTTTCTAAAAACCGGAGTAGACCATGGCGGTGAGAATGCCATCGAATTTCGGACGGTCCGGCGCGCAGGAGAGCGCGTTGGACCTGCTTGGCCATGAAATCCTCGGCGAGAAGGCGGCCGCGCTCGGCCGCGCCGGCCGGCGCGTCGAGGAAACATTGACGAGGCTGCGCGAGAATGGCGACAGCGACGATCGAGCCCGGCTGCTCAGGGATGCAGCCGAAGCGGTGCACGGGTATTTCATCCAGCGCGAACTCTGCGGCCTGCGCAAGCACGACGCGGTGATCCGGGAATACAACATTCCCAAGGCCGTGCTGGCCAGGCTCGGCGCCAGCGCATGATCCGAACCGGAATCGGTTTGGGAAGCGTTATTCCAGCCACTCGGTGATGAAGCTGCCGTTCTCGTGTATGTCGGTGGTTTCCAGCGGGCCTGGCCCGAGATTGGTGAATTTGTGCGGCGTGTTCGGCGGTACGACCAGGATCTGGCCGGCTGTGGCCTCGATCTGCCGGTCGCCGACGGTGAACAGACCGGTCCCGGTCCGGATGATAAAAATCTCGCAATAGGGATGGCTGTGCAGCCTGGGGCCGCCGCCGATCTCGGGCAGGTAGTTGAAGATCAGGCAGCTGCGGGAGCCGTAAGCTCCGCCTTGCAGCTCGCCCTGCCAATGGTCGGGCCAGCGGTCGGGCGCTTCGGCCCATTTGTCGCGGTCTATGACATGCGCCATAGGCCGAGGATAAACCGGGCCAGCGCCAGCTGTCGAGGCGAACGCAGCCATTTGGTTTTGCTGCTGTTTTCCAATCGTTCCGCCGTGCGAATTACGCCCCCGCGACAATCTGCCCTTGTGCCTTCACCCGTCTGGACAAAAACAGGCTTCACGCATAAACCCAAGTCCCAAATGCCGGAGGAATTCGCTAGCCTGTTCGCCATGCGCAGTCGGGCCGGCGCGATTGAGCGGGGAACAAGGCTCGGCCGCCGGCACGGAAGAGGCGAAAGGATCAGGCACCCGTGAGCGCAACCGACACCCAGGATCCCAACCGTCGTGATTTTCTCTACGTCGCCACTGGCATGGCGGCGGTGGTCGGCGCGGGCGCCGTTGCCTGGCCATTCATCGACCAGATGCGCCCGGATGCCTCGACGCTGGCGCTCGCCTCGGTCGAGGTCGACGTCTCCTCGCTGACGCCGGGAATGTCGCTCGTCGTGAAGTGGCGCGGCAAGCCGGTTGTCGTGCGCAACCGCACCGAAAAAGAGATGAAGGACGCCGAGGCGGTCAATCTCGCCGAGCTCAAGGATCCAATTGCCCGCAATGCCAACCTGCCGACCGACGCGCCGGCAACCGACGCCAACCGAACCACGCCGGGCAAGGAAGCCTGGATGGTGATGGTCCAGGTCTGCACCCATCTTGGCTGCATCCCGCTCGGCCAGGAAGGCGATTTCGGCGGCTGGTTCTGCCCATGCCACGGTTCGCAATACGATACGGCCGGCCGCATCCGGAAGGGGCCGGCGCCCGAGAACATGGCGGTGCCGGTGTTTCAATTCATTTCCGACACCAAGATCCGTATCGGCTGAGGCAAGGGATATTTTCCATGAGCGAGGGACACTCGACCTATACGCCCAAGACCGGCATCGGACGCTGGTTCGATTCGCGCATGCCGCTGCCGCGGCTGGTCTATGACAGCTTCATCGCCTATCCGGTGCCGCGCAATTTGAATTACGCCTGGACCTTCGGCGGCATCCTCGCGCTCATGCTGGCGGCGCAGATCCTGACCGGCATCGTGCTGGCCATGCATTACGCGGCCGACAGCACTCTCGCCTTCGATTCGGTCGAGAAGATCATGCGCGACGTCAATTCCGGCTGGCTGCTGCGCTACCTGCATTCGAACGGCGCGTCGTTCTTCTTCATCGCGGTCTACATCCATATCTTCCGCGGGCTCTACTACGGCTCCTACAAGGCGCCGCGCGAGCTGCTGTGGATCCTCGGCTGCATCATCTACCTCTTGATGATGGCGACCGGGTTCATGGGCTATGTGCTGCCCTGGGGCCAGATGAGCTTCTGGGGCGCCACCGTCATCACCGGCTTCTTCACCGCCATCCCGCTGGTCGGCGACTGGATCCAGCAGCTTTTGCTCGGCGGCTTCGCGGTCGACAATCCGACGCTGAACCGTTTCTTTGCGCTGCATTACCTATTACCGTTCATGATCGCCGGCGTCGTCGTGCTGCACATCTGGGCGCTTCACGTCGTCGGCCAGAACAATCCGACCGGCATCGAGGTCAAATCGAAGACCGACACGCTCGCCTTCACGCCTTACGCGACCATCAAGGACGGGTTCGGCATGATCGTGTTCCTGTTCGTCTTCGCCTATTTCGTCTTTTATCTGCCGAACTATCTCGGCCATCCGGATAATTACACCGTGGCCAACCCGCTGAAGACGCCGGCCCACATTGTGCCGGAATGGTACTTCCTGCCGTTCTACGCGATCCTGCGCGCTATCACCTTCAATATCGGGCCCATCAATTCCAAACTCGGCGGCGTGCTCTGCATGTTCGGCGCGATTGTCATGCTGTTCCTGGTGCCGTGGCTCGACACCTCGAAGGTGCGCTCGGCAGTCTACCGGCCCTGGTACAAGCTGTTCTTCTGGCTGTTCGTGGCCGACGCCATCCTGCTCGGCTGGCTGGGCTCGCAGCCGGCCGAGGGCAGCTATGTGTTCATGGCGCAGATGGCGACGCTGTTCTACTTCGCCTTCTTCCTGGTAGCGCTGCCGGTACTTGGGCTGATCGAGACGCCGCGGCGGCTGCCGAATTCGATCACCGAGGCGGTGCTCGGGAAGAACAAGGGTGGCGGTGGACATCCTGCCGGCGCCACGGCCGCGCCGGAAACCAAAGGCTGAGCATGATCCCGAAAAGTGGAAACCGGTTTTCGGACAAGATCATGCTCGAGACGATGACAGCGCGTCAGAGAATCTCAAGGGGATTTGCATGAAGAAGATTCTCACCTCGCTGGCGCTGCTTGGCCTTGTGGCCGCGGGCATTGGGGCCACAGGCACTGGAGCGCGCGCCCAGGAAGAGGCGCACAACGAGGCGGCGCCGACGCATTTCCCAATACACGAACCAAAGGAAATGGACTGGAGCTTCGCCGGGCCGTTCGGCACCTACGACAAGGCCCAGCTGCAGCGCGGGCTGAAGGTCTACAAGGAAGTCTGCTCAGCCTGTCATTCGATGAATTTGGTGGCGTTCCGCACGCTGGAAGGCCTTGGCTATTCGGATGCGCAGATCAAGACGCTGGCGGCCGAATACACGATCCACGACGGCCCGAACGATGCCGGCGACATGTTCGATCGCCCCGGCAAGCCGTCCGACCATTTCCCGGCGCCGTTCCCCAATGCGGAAGCGGCGGCGGCGGCCAATGGCGGCGCAGCACCGCCCGACATGTCGCTGCTGGCCAAGGCGCGCGGCGTTGAACGCGGCTTCCCGCGCTTCGTCTTCGACATCTTCACGCAATATGCCCAGGGCGGTCCCGACTACATCCACTCGCTGCTGACCGGCTACGACCAGCAGCCGCCGGCGGGCATGGTCATACCGGAAGGCACGCACTACAATCCGTACTTCCTGTCCGGCGTGTCGCTGAAGATGCCGAAGCCGCTCTCCGACGGCCAGGTTACCTATGATGACGGCGCGCCGCAGACGGTCGACCAGTATTCGCGCGACGTGTCGGCCTTCCTGATGTGGGCGGCCGAGCCGCACCTCGAGGACCGCAAGAAGACCGGCTTTCGCGTGCTGGTCTTTCTGCTTCTGTTCGGTGCGCTGGTCTACCTGACAAAACGCAAGGTGTGGGCCGGCGTGGCGCACTGACCGCTGCAACACACGAGACCGGGAGGGCGTCGAAAGGCGCCCTTTTCATTGCAGGCATTTCGATTCATTGCAGCCGTCGCTGAGCACCCCCTTTGCCGGACAATTTTCCGTCAGGCGTCACATGGCGGTAGCCGGACTTGGCTGCCCCGGGTTACGATTGGCCAATTCCTTTCACGTCTTCAGTCGAATCCGACGAAAGGTCCGGAGAGCCGCTTGATGAAATCCTCGCTCGAAGACACGCTGCTTGCCGCGATCCGCACCATTCCGGATTATCCCAGACCCGGCATCCTGTTTCGCGACATTACGACACTGCTCGGCAATGCGCGGGCCTTCCGCCGGGCGATCGACGAGCTGGTGCATCCCTATGCCGGCCTGAAGATCGACAAGATCGCCGGCATCGAGGCGCGCGGCTTCATCCTCGGCGGCGCCATCGCCCACCAGCTTTCGGCCGGCTTCGTGCCGATCCGCAAGAAGGGCAAGTTGCCTTACGAGACGGTGCGCGTCGCCTACAGCCTGGAATACGGGCTGGACGAGATGGAGATGCACAAAGACGGTGTTTCTCCAGGCGAGAAGGTAATCCTCGTCGACGATTTGATCGCCACCGGCGGCACGGCCGAGGCGGCCGTCAAGCTATTGCGGCAGATCGGCGCCGACATCCTCGCCGCCTGCTTCGTCATCGACCTGCCGGACCTTGGCGGCCGAGAGAGGTTAGAGGCGCTCGGCGTACCGGTGAGGACGCTGATCGGGTTTGAGGGGCATTGAGCGTTTCTTCCTTCTCTCCTGTGGGAGAGGGAAAGAACTCCGCTCATTCCACCTTCACCAGCACGGCACTTTCGAATTCGATGACCTTGTCGCCGGTCGAATCGAAGGCCTCCGAGCGGAGCGTCAGCAGCCGCCAGCCCGGTCGCGAGGCAATGGGGCGATGGGCCAGCGCGGTGCGGGTGAAAGTCACGGTTTCCCCGGCATAGACAGGTTTGGGCCATTTGAGGTTCTTGAAGCCGGGCGAGGGGCCGAATTCCGGCACCGGCCCAGGACCGGGCCAGCGGGCGACCTCTGCCTCTATGCCAGCCTCGAGGTTCAATTTCATCCAGGTGGCGGCGGTGTGCCAGCCCGAGGCGCAGAGCCCGCCGAATATGCTGTTCCTCGCCGCCTCTTCGTCGATATGGAATATCTGCGGGTCGTATTTGCGGGCGAACGCCTTGATCACCTCCGGTTCGAATCGATGTGAACCGAGCGTGACGGTGATACCGATGCAGAAGAATTCGTCGAGGCTCACGCACGGCCCTCGCGGGTGAGGAACATGACGGTGTTTTCGAGCTCGAAAACACCTTCGCCACGCTGGTTGAACAACTCGCTGCGCATGGTCACCAGGCCAAGCCGGGGCTTCGATCTGGACAGTCGCTTGGCAAGGACGGTGGTGCTGCCGGTCAACAGGTCGCCGGCCAGGACTGGCCGTTTCCATTTGACCTGGTCGACGCCCGGCGCGCCCTGGGAGGTCGAGTCGAGCAGGAAGGCATCGCACAGCATGCGCATGAACATGGCGCAGGTGTGCCAGCCCGAAGCCGCCAGCCCGCCGAGAATGCTGGCCTGGCCCGCGGCCTCGTCGAGATGCATCGGCTGGGCATCGAATTCACCGGCGAATTCTATGATTTCGGCGGCACTTACCAGCTTGGTGCCGAGGTCGAGCGAAGCGCCCTCGACAAAATCCTCATAAGCCCAGGTCTTTGCGGTCATGATCTGGAAATCCTGTTCAGGATTGTACGATCGCTACGGGTCCGGGTCCCGGATGCAGGCAGCGTGGCATTTGGTCAAGCAATTTCTATTGCGCCAGCCCGCTGCGCCCAAGCCGCAGCGCGGTATTGACGACCCTATAGCCAGCCGCGGCGGCGGAAATACCAGAAGGGCAGGATTGCCGAAAGCACCATCATGCCGATGGCGAAGGGATAGCCAAAGTGCCATTTGAGCTCAGGGATGATGTCGAAATTCATGCCGTAGATCGAAGCGACAAGCGTCGGCGGCAGGAAGATGACAGCGGCGACGGAGAAGATCTTGATGATGGCGTTCTGCTCGATCGAGATCATGCCGAGCGTCGCGTCGAGCAGGAAGCTGATCTTCTGCGACAGGAAGGTGGCGTGGTCGGCGAGCGACAGGACGTCGCGTGACAAGGTCTTGATGCGAGCGCGGCTGTCCTTGCTCATCCTGCTTTGCGTGGAGGCATGGGCGAGAAAGCCGGCAAGGCGCTGCAGCGAGATCAGGCTGTCGCGGATCGAGGAGGCGAGGTCCTCCTTGCGGCCAATGCCTTTCAACAGCTCCTGGAAGTCGCGGTTGCGCTTGGAAACCTTGGTCGAGCGTGCCTCGAAGATGTCGCGCGAGATCGCCTCGACGTCGCGGCCGGCGCGCTCCAGAATGTCGGCGAGGCGGTCGACGATCGCCTCCAGCAGTCCGATCAGGATGGTGTCGCCGCTGGTGCAACCGGTCGCCACCTTCTCGGCGCGCAGCGGAAAGGTCTTGAACGCCTTCGGTTCGTGGTACCGCACGGTGATCAGCCTTTTGCCGGCGAGCACGAAGGTGACCGGCGACATCAAGGGATCGTCCAGCTCGGTCTGCGCAGGCAGGATGGCGGTCATGAAGTAAGCGCCGTCCTCGACGTAGAGACGGCTCGAGATCTCGATCTCTTCCATCTCTTCGCGGGTCGGAACGGCGATGCCGAGCCAGGTCTCGATTGTCGTCTCTTCTTCCTTTGTCGGGTTGAAGAGGTCGACCCAGACGACAGTGTCGCTGTTTTGCAGGAGATCGTCGACCAGGCGCAGGCGATCATTGTCGACGACGAAGGCCTTGATCATCGCCGGGTCTCCCTTGCTGTTGCCAAAGAGCGTTCGTTTGGACGGGGCGCGTCAGTCACATCGCACGGACGCGGGCAGGCGAGGCGCGAGGCCGGTGCAGAGGCCCCTTAGACCCCGCACGATGGCCCGTCAAGCAGCGCAAGAGGCACTGCGACACCCTGCTTTGAAGTTTGTCATCGAGCGACGGCAATGGTGACCATTGGGCTCCCTCGCCAGGTCAGGTGTTGAACTTGAACAGCATGATGTCGCCGTCCTGGACGACATACTCCTTGCCTTCGTCGCGCGCCTTGCCGGCCTCCTTGGCCGCGACTTCGCCGCCCAGCCTGACGAAGTCCTCATAGGCGATGGTCTGGGCGCGGATGAAGCCGCGCTCGAAATCGGTGTGGATGACGCCTGCCGCCTGCGGCGCCTTGGCGCCCTTGTGCACGGTCCAGGCGCGTGTCTCCTTGGGGCCAACGGTAAAGTAGGTGATGAGCTGGAGCAGCTCGTAGCCGGCGCGGATGACCTTGTTCAGGCCGGGTTCGTCCAGACCGAGCGTTGCCAGGAATTCCATTTCCTCTTCGTCCGAGAGCTGGGCGACCTCGGCCTCGATCGCCGCGGAAATCACAACGGTGCGGGCACCTTGCGCGGCGGCCATCTTCTCGACCGCCCTGGTATGCGCGTTGCCGGTGGCGGCATCGGCTTCCGCGACGTTGCAGACGTAAAGCACCGGGTGTGAGGTCAAGAGATTCAGCCCCTGCAGGATGCGCAGATCCTCAGCCGAGATGCCGTTGAGCAGGATGCGGGCGGGCTTGCCGGCCTGCAGCAGTTCAAGCGCCGCTTCCATCATCGGAAGTACGGTCGCTGCTTCCTTGTCCTTGCCGGCGGCACGCTTGCGGATCTGCACGATGCGGCGCTCAAGGCTGTCGAGGTCGGCAAGCATCAATTCGGTCTCGACGGTCTCGGCATCAGCGACAGGATCGATGCGGCCCTCGACATGGGTGACGTCGTCATCCTCGAAGCAGCGCAGCACATGGACGATGGCGTCGACCTCACGGATGTTGGCGAGGAATTGGTTGCCAAGCCCTTCGCCTTTGGAGGCGCCACGCACCAGGCCGGCAATGTCGACGAACGAGATGCGGGTCGGGATGATCTCCTTCGACTTGCCGATCGCGGCGATCTTCTGCAGGCGCGGGTCGGGCACCGCCACCTCGCCGGTATTCGGTTCGATGGTGCAGAACGGATAATTGGCGGCCTGCGCCGCCGCCGTCCTGGTCAACGCATTGAAGAGCGTCGACTTGCCGACATTGGGCAAGCCAACGATGCCGCATTTGAAACCCATTTTTGTCTGGTCCTATCGGGAAATCGAAATTTGATCAGGGCTATGGGCGAAAGCGCCGATGATCGTCAAGGCGCAATTCAATTCAGACGCTGCGAGATGTCATCGGTGCCTATCGCCAACGAACGAACGCCGGACCTGCTCAGTATTTGCAGAAGATGCCAGAACGCGTCGACCTCAGCGGTTCCGAAATCGATGGTCAGTTGCCCGTCGAGCAATTGCGCACTGTGAATGACGTTTCCGACGGTCTCCGATGTTTCACGCTCGCCATCGATATCGAACCAGCCGCGAAACCATTCGTCGAAGAGATCGCCGTCGAGCTCATTTATAGGGAATTTAAAATGAACCTCATCCCACCTGAAAGGTGAGATGAGGACATCCATTCCACCCATCCCGGCGTGAATATCCGGAGAGAATTTCACATAGGAATCGCTGTTGATGAATTGCGGATTTGGCTGTCCGTCATTACTGACGAAATCAACCGCGATGAAATTTCGATAGAAGGAATCGACGTTCGAAAACTTGATTTCGGTCGCATGCGATCCTTGGCTGCTGCGAGCAAGTTCGCCGGCAGCGGCGACGAAATAATCAACATACTTCTGTCTGATGAGACGGACCAATTCCTGAATGTCATCCAGATCCATGGCTCAGTCCTTGCCGCCAAAAAGCTTCTTCAGCATGGCCGCCATCGGGCCGGTTTCGGGCAGCTTGGCCGCCGGCTGCTGCGGCCGCGCCTGGCGGACGTGGCTTTGCGCCTTTGGCGCCTTGGGCGGCGGGCGATCGTCGTCGTCCGTCGGCGTGAGCTTGTCGCGCAGCGCCAGCGTCACGCGGTTCATGAACGAATTGTCGTCGCCCTTGGCAAGCAATCCGGCACTATCGGCGATTGCGTCGAGCAGCACGTCCAGCCATTCGCGGTCGCCCTTGGCGAAATCGCCAAGCACATGGCCGTGCACCATTTCCTTGACGCCGGGATGGCCGACGCCGATGCGCACACGGCGAAAATCCTTGCCGACGTGCTGGTCGAGCGAGCGGATGCCGTTGTGGCCGCCGGAACCGCCACCGACCTTGACCCGCACCTTGCCGGCGGCAAGGTCGATCTCGTCATAAAAGACAGTCAGCGCCGAAGGGCCGAGCTTGTAGAAGCGCAAGGCTTCGCCGACCGACTGGCCGGACAGGTTCATGAAGGACTGCGGCTTGATCAGGATCACTTTTTCGCCGGCAAGCGTGCCTTCGGCGATCAGGCTCTGGAATTTCTTCGACCAGGGCGAAAAGGAATGGCGGCGGGCGATCGCGTCCGCCGCCATGAAGCCGACATTGTGCCGGTTGTTGGCGTATTTCGCGCCCGGATTGCCGAGGCCTGCAAAGACAAGCATCGTCGCCTCCGGGCGGGAAGGGGTTACTTCTCTTCGGCGGCAGGAGCCGCTTCGGGCTCAGCCGCTTCAGTCGTCTCTTCCGCGGCCTCCGGCTTCATCGCCGAGGAGCCGGCAATGGTCGCGATGGTGAAGTCGCGGTCGGAGATCACCGGCTTGACGCCGGCCGGCAAGGTGATGGCCGAAATGTGGATCGAATCGCCGATATCGGTACCGGTGAGATCGATGGTGATGAAATCCGGGATCGCATTGGCCGGGCAGTGGAACTCGACCTCGTGGCGCACGATGTTGAGCACGCCGCCGCGCTTGATGCCGGGCGACTTGTCTTCATTGATGAAGTGCACGGGCACGTCGACATTGACTTCGGTATCCTTGCCGATGCGCAGGAAATCGACATGGACAGGGAAATCCTTGACCGGGTCGAGCTGGAAATCCTTGGGCAGAACCTGGATCTTGTTGCCGTCGACATCGATCGTGGCGACCGTGGTCAGAAACCCGCCGCCATGGATCTTGTAGTAGATGTCCTTGTAGGTCAGCGCAATCGCCAGGGGAGGCTGCTTGTCGCCGTAAATCACTGCAGGCACTTTACCGTTGCGGCGAACTGCACGGGCGGACCCCTTACCGACCTGTTCGCGCGCTTCGGCCTTGAGCTCGTAAGTATCGTGGCTCATGGCATTTCCTTTCGCGTTGTTCTGGAGCGCTCACGGTCAGCGTGGCTGGGCCGTAAACGTCGAAAGCCGACATAGCTAACGCATGACCTGGTCCGAAAACCGGAATCCACTTTTCGGAATCATGCGGGAAGGCGGCCTTCCGCCGCGTTGCCTCCAAGGGTGTCTACGCGGGTGGCGGCTCTATAGCGGAAGGTGGCGCGAGGTGCAAGCGGGCGGAAGGGCGCCAGGGATGGACCGTGTCCCATCAGGCTGGAAGTAGCAGTGCCGAAAGCAATCCTGCAACGTACAGCCCAACCCCGAAAGACAGATGGGCCATAAGGCTGCGCAGGCGCGCAGTGCGCGGATTGGGAACTTTCGAAGCCGCGATGCCGATCCCAAAAGCCGGTTGCATCACGAAGAACGGGGCGACGATGGTGCAGACGCCGATCAACAGGGCCGGAAGCACTGTCGGGTGCCGTGCCCAGTCGAGGCCCCACACTCCAATCAGCGCTGCGGCAAATACGATGCCGGTCGCGTAATGCGCACTCCATCCAATGGCGGTTTCGCCGCGAACGCGGGCAGCTTGTGCGATATTCGCATGTGCAAAACGTCCATGTGGAAAGTGCCCGATCCAGCGGCCGACCCAGGCGTAATCAAGCGGTGGAATCGCGAACATTCGCTTCAGAAACCATCCCCAGAGATCTATCAGGGCTGTCGCGCCGATTCCAATGACGGCCGCACGGACAACGAACTCCAACATTTTGGCATCTCCTGTTTCACCTGTCAGACACTAACCAAAAAGAATCAATCATTCAACATATTGATTGATTGATTGAGTGATGCTAGCTATGTCATATGAAAAGCGCGGACGTTCACCACCCAATCTTCGACGAAATAGCGGATCTCGCCCGCACCTTGGGGCATGCCCACCGGCTGGTTCTGTTGCGTCACATTGCCGATGGCGAACTGGCCGTCGAACAACTGACGCAACTTTCCGGGATCGCGTTAGCGAATACGTCGCAGCATCTTCAGCACCTCAAGCGAGCGGGCTTGGTGCAGACCCGGCGAGACGGAAAACGCGTTCTGTACCGGCTTGCAGATGGCCCAATCGAAAACGTGCTTGCGGCGCTGCGAAATCTTGCAAACCACAGACGCCAGCAGATCCGTGAGTTTATCAACGATAGCATCAGCCAGCCGGACAGGTTGGAAAACATCTCGCGCGAGGAACTCGTGCGCCGCATGCGAAACGACGAAGTCGTGCTGCTCGATGTCAGGCCGCAGAACGAATTCGTAGCGGGGCATTTGCCGGGTGCGATCAACATTCCCGCTGACGAGTTGGAGCAGCGGCTTGCGGCGCTCCCACGGGAAAAGGTCGTTGTCGCCTATTGTCGTGGAGTCCAGTGCGTTCTGTCGGCCGACGCCTTGGCAATCCTCAGGGCACGAGGCTGGGCCTCGCGCCGGTTCGAAGGCGGCTTCCCCGACTGGGTGGCTGCAGGCCTGGGGGTAGAGGGCGTGAATTACGAAAGCGGTTAACGGCCGCCAAATCGGCGTCGCCGGCCAAGCCCGAACACAAATGGAAAGGTGGGACCGCGGCGGGGCAATGCCCACGGCGGGTGGACGGCGCGCGCCGGCAGCATGGAAGGGAGCCAATGAACACCTATTCGGAAACAAGCGGTGGAACCGGCGTTGCGGAAGGGAAGGTTTCCAGCGAGTGGCGAGAACGGTGCGATAAAGAGTTTCGCTCTACCTTCTATGGCTTCCGCTCGACCAGCATGTAGCCGATCCCACGAACCGTCTGAATGCTGGCCGATGCATCCGGCCCGAGCTTCGCACGCAGATAGCGAATGTATACCTCCACGATCTTCGTCCCGGGTTCGAAGCTGTATGACCAGACATTGTTGAGGATGCGCTCGCGGCTAACCACTTTCCCCGCATTGAGCATGAGAAAATGCAGAAGGTCGAATTCACGTCGGGTAAGGCTGATTTCCCGGTCGCCGTCCGCAAAACGACGAGCGCTCGTGTCGAGATTGAGGCGGCTCACTCGAAGCAACTGCCGATCCACTGCACCCTGACGGCGTCGGCGCAGCGCGTCAATCCTGGCCACTAGTTCATCAAACGCAAACGGTTTCGTCAGGTAATCGTCGGCACCGCCCTTGAGCCCATCTACGCGATCCTGAATTGTCTCCTTCGCGGTCAGCATCAGGATGAGAACCGGCCACTGCTCCAATCGCACGATCCGGCACAGCTCAAGGCCGTCCAGGTAGGGAAGCAGACGGTCCAGGATCACGAGATCGAATGGATCCGTACGAATAATGGCTAATCCCTCGCGACCGTCCTCCGCGACACTCACGTGGAAGCCTTCGGCCTCCAACCCCCGGCGGAGAAAGTCGGAGACACGCCGGTCGTCTTCAACGATCAGGATTCGAATCATGGGTGCGATGTACCAGCGGCAGTCTGATTCTGAGGAGGGTTCCCGAAGGTTCAATTCCTTCAAGGCCGATTGTGCCATTGTGCCCGTCTATAATCTCCTTGGCGATCGCGAGGCCAACACCAAGGCCGTCGGCTGCGGACCTCCCGCCGACACGCCCGCGATAATAACGGTCAAACACGAACGGGAGATCGTTGACATCGATCCCTGAACCGTTGTCGCGGATGGCGATCTCAACCATTCCATGACGCTCAGCCATCTCGACTGCTATCGTCTGATATGGCTTTGAGTACTTTATGGCGTTGTCGAAGCCGATCAGCAGCGCTTGCTTTAGGCGCTGGGCGTCACCCCGAATGAGGCAATGGTCTGGGTTGAGCGACAGATCAACGGAAATCTGCTTGGGACCTGCGAGTACGGAAGCCTCCTGAACGGCCGCCTTCACCACCTCACCGGTATCGATGTTGTGCAAGGAGAACCTGAAATTTTCGGCTTCGGAGCGGGCGAATGCCAGAAGGTCCCCCAGGTTGCGAGCCATATCTTCAGCGTAATTGCGGATTCGGCTCAGAGCTTCGCGGTAAGGTCGAACACGCGGTTGGCCGCGGAGGGCAACGTCGGCCTCTCCGCGGAGAATCGTCAACGGCGTGCGGAGTTCGTGGCTTGCCTCCGCAAAAAATTGTGTGCGTCGGCTATCGATAGCTCTCAGTTGCTCATTGGCTTTCCGCAGTTCACGGGTGCGCAACTGAACCTCCGCCTCCAAGCGGTCCTGTACCGAAATCAGAGCAGCACGTTCGATCTCGAGGGCCTCGGCCATGCTGTTGAAACTTCGCGAGAGGGAAGCGAACTCGTCGCGTCCGGTCGCGGAAACGCGATGGTCGAGCTTGCCTGCAGCGATGGCTTTGGCGCTTTCGTTCAGTTCACGCACAGGTGTGGCGATTGATCGTCGCAGGACGAGGCCGAACCCTAGACTGCCCAGCATGAGCAACGCAGCGAAGCCGCCGGTCAGCAGCAGCAGTCGCCATTGTGCGCCACGGACGCGGGCGAGTTCCTCTCCAACCTCCCTGCGCTCATCGTGCAAAGCGGCTTCGATCATTTCTTCGAGATCGCTCTCTAGTCGATGCTCCACATCGTTGCGGAAGGCGTCTACGATGCCCTTTGGATCCCCCTTTGTTCGCTGGCTAAACAGTCGCTGGGCGGCCCGATCGATCGCCTTAAACAGCGCCTTGATGCGGCCGACGAATCTGAGTTCGGCCTCCTCCTGGCGTCTATCGCTCCAATATCCGAGAGCGCCGAGTTCCTCGCGAGTGGCGCCCTCCAGCTTGTAGAATCCGGATTTCACTGCTTCTCGTGCCGCTTCGAAATCCGGCATTTGCTCGGGCCCAAGCAGCAAGACTTCAGCGAGTTGCTCGGTGTAATTGTTGGCATGCCCATTGAGTTCGGCGAGCGCCTCGAACCGCCCGTGGACGCTGTCGATTCGGCGGACGAATTCCTCTGTCAGCTGGAGTGTTGCGAATGCCAGTCCTGAAATCAGTCCGACAAGGGCGAGAATGACGATTTGAAATAGGAAGATGCGGCCTCGAACGGTCATGCGGTAATCCTGCCGGCGATCGGATAATGCCTCTCACCAAATTCTAACCGGAGCCCTCCCAAGCGTCTAATCGGAACCTCCTAAGTTCGAGCGGAGGGTGTGCGACGCCCTCATCGCCACGTTGGCGACGAACTAGACGAGGTTTCGGTTGGCACAAGTAGATTTTCGGACCGACAGTGACGCCACCCTTCGGGAAAGGACACCGCCGGTGCTCTGGCCGATATGGCGAGCCGCACTGATCGGAACCTGTGCATCCCTGTGTGTGGCCATCATTGAATTCGGCCTCCCCGCGCTCCCGTCCGACGCCCGGCGAGCGCTCGAGATCCTGCTTGTCGCGATCATCGGGTGGACCTTAACGCGGTTCGACGATGCCTTCGTTGCAATCGCCGCCGGATTGGCAATGGCGCTGCTGGTCAACCGTGATCCAGGCGCGCTGTTTCATGCGCTCGGCGATGAGTTGATCTGGCTATTGCTTGCCTCCTTCATATTGGCGGCCACCTTCAAGGCGAGTGGGGTCGCAGATCGCGTTCTCGGCCTCGTGACGGGGCGCATGCGATCGGTTCGCACAATCGCCTATTCTTTGACGGCCGTCATGATCGCCACAGCCTTCGTCATTCCGTCGACCTCAGGTCGCGCAGCTTTGATGATCCCCGCCTATCAGGCGATCGCGGGACGCTGTGGAAGCGCCCGGTTGCGAAGGGCCTTCGCGCTGCTGTTCCCCACTGTTATCCTGCTCTCGGCCATTGCATCGCCCGTCGGCGCCGGTGCCCATCTGCTGGCGATCGAAATGGTCGGCCGCCTCTCGGGTGTGAAAGTAAGCTATCTGGAATGGATCGCTTTCGGCCTGCCGTTTGCGGCCGTGAGCACCTTCCTTTCGGTCGAATGCCTGCTCCGGCTTTTCCTGTCGCCGGTCGAACGGCGGATGACCCTTTTGCAGCCAACGACGGTGACTAGTGGCGGTGCCGGATTGGCACGGCAGCCGATACTCTGGATCGCCGGCGGGGTTGTCATCGCGTGGCTGACCGAACCTGTCCACGGACTTGATGCCACCGTTATCGCTCTTGGCGGCGCTCTCTTGGCCACGCTTCCTGGAGTCGGCTCCGTGGCGTTTGGCGATGCAATCAAGAGTGCGGAGTGGAAGCTGCTCTTGTTTCTGGCGGCGACGATCTGCTTGGCAGACGGCCTGACGGCATCAGGCCTCAATCGGTGGTTGATCGAGACCACTGTCGATCCACTGCGCGGCACCGGCTTGGGCCCGTTGGCGCTTATCTCCTTATTAGCCTTGCTTGGGCTTTTCAGTCATCTCGTGATCCACAGTCGCACGGCGCGTGTCTCGGTGCTGCTGCCCCCGGCGCTGATGCTCGCATCAACAGCGCGGCTCGACCCTCTCCTTGCAATGTTTGTCCTCGTCTCGGCGACTGGCTTTTGCCAAACCCTCGCGATCTGCGCGAAACCGGTGGCGCTTTTCGCGGGGGTCGACGAGGAAGGCTACGGCCCGAAAGACCTCGCCTTGCTCAGCTCAATCCTGCTGCCGATGCAGTTCATCCTCATCGTCGTGTTCGCGGTCGCCGTGTGGCCAGCCACCGGAGCCCTGCTCAACACGCTCCATCTGCAACTTGCTGGAGAGCCGTAGAATGTCGAAAAAGAAAGGATTGACGAAACGAAGACGGCTTCGAGTATTGGTCGCACCCTCCGGCTTTAAGGAGAGCCTCGGCGTTCGTGATGTCATCGCTGCATTGGCGCGGGGCGTTCGCAATGCCGTTCCGACAGCAAAGATCCTGGGCCTTCCAATGGTGGATGGTGGCGAGGATTTTACGCGGACCCTTGTTGAATTGTCTGATGGCGAGCTGCATTCCGTCACAGTGACGGGACCGGTGGGACAACCCGTGGCGGCCGATGTCGGTTTTCTCGGGCGAAGAAAGAAACGGACAGCAGTTCTGGAAATCGCGGCGGCTGCCGGGCTCCGGCTCGTCCCCACGGACATGCGTGACCCGACCCGCACTACAAGTTATGGGGTTGGTGAGTTGATTCGTTTTGCGCTCGATCTTGGCGCGGAAAGAATTCTGATCGGCTGCGGTGACTCGGGTGTCAACGATGCAGGAACCGGCATGGCCCAAGCATTAGGCGTGCGTCTGCTCGATGGCGGCGGCCGTCCCATTTCGGGGAGCGGCTCGGCCCTCTCATCGCTAGCTCGTGTCGATCTTTCCAGTCGTGATCATCGCCTTTCGAATGTTCGTGTCGACGTCGCGGTAAATCCCTACAACATGCTGCTCGGCGAGAGAGGCGTCGCCCGGGTGTTCGGCCCGCAAAAGGGTGCAACACCTGACCAGGTGGTTTTGCTCGAGCAGGGCATGGAAAATGTCGCTCACGTCGTTCGCCGCGACCTCGGCGTCGACGTGACGCCGCTTGTCGGCGGAGGAGCTTCCGGGGGACTCGGCGCCGGACTTCACGCCTTTGCTGGGGCCCGGCTACATCCGCGCTTCGACCTGATCCTGCGGTATATGGATCTCGATCATCGGCTGTCAAACGCCGACATCGTCATGACAGCCGAGGGTGGCCTGGATGGTCAGACGAGCTTTGGAAAGATACCAGCCGAGATTGCCCGGCGCGCGAAACGTCACAATCTGCCTGTCATCGCCTTGGCCGGAACGATCGGAGCAGGTGCAGAGGCGACCCACGACATCGGCATCGATGCCTTCTTCAGCATTCTGTGCCGACCGTGTTCCCTCGAAGACGCGATCCGTGACGCCGACACGCTGCTGGCGAACGCTGCCGAGCAGGCATTCCGGCTGATGCGGGCGACGCGTGCTTTCAAGTTCAGATGACGGAGCGTGTCAGCCAATGGCCGCGATGTCGCTACGCGGCGGCCCTGACCGGCTCGAAGTCTATGTCGAGAACCGAATTTCGCGCTGCCCGGTGGGCGGGGAAGCCGAAGTCCAACCCAAACTTCACCCGATCGTGGTCCCCGCCTTGAGCTTCCTCGCCTCCTTCATGTTGGGAAGAAAAACCGTCAGCAGCCCGAGTAGCGGCAAATACGAGCAGACCTGGAAGACGAAATCGATGCCTTTCATGTCGGCGACGACGCCAAGCACGGCGGCCGCGATGCCACCCATGCCGAAGGCGAAGCCGAAAAAGATGCCGGCGATCATGCCGACGCGGCCGGGCACCAGTTCCTGGGCAAAGACGACGATGTTCGAGAAGGCCGAGGACAGGATCAGGCCGATCAGCACCGTGAGAACCATCGTCCACTCGAAATTGGCATAGGGCAGGGCCAGCGTGAAGGGCAGCACGCCGACGATCGAGAACCAGATCATCGCCTTCTGCCCGTAGCGGTCGCCGAACGGGCCGCCGAGCAGGATGCCAAGGGCCGAGGCGCCGAGGAACAGAAACAGCATGACTTGCGACATCTGGACCGAAACGCCGAATTTATGGATGGAATAGAAGGTGTAATAGCTGGCAAGGCTGGAAATATAGGCGTTCTTGGTCAATACCAACAGCGTCAGCACCAGCAGCGCTCCCATCACCTTGCGGCGCGGGAAGGGCGAGACGAAACCTGCCGCCTTGCGGATGCCCTGTGCGGCACGCAGGCGGCTGTACCAGCCGCCGACCTGCCACAGCACGATGATGCCGATCAGCGAGCCGCCGGCGAACCAGGCAATGCTGGTCTGGCCGAAGGGCACGACGATGAAAGCTGCCAGCAGCGGACCCATAGCCTGGCCGAAATTGCCGCCGACCTGGAACAGCGACTGTGCCAGACCGAACCTGCCACCAGAGGCGAAGCGGGCGATGCGCGAGGATTCCGGGTGGAAGATCGCCGAGCCGATGCCGATCAGCGAGGCGCCGATGAGGAGCAGCGAGTAATGTCCGGCATAGGCCAGCACGACCAGCCCGATCAGCGAAGAAGCCATGCCGTAGGGCAGCGAATAAGGCATCGGCCGCTTGTCGGTAATCATGCCGATCACCGGCTGCAGCAAGGATGCCGTCACCTGGAAGGTGAAAGTCAAAAGGCCGATCTGCCAGAAATCGAGACCGTAATTGTCCTTCAGCAGCGGATAGATCGCCGACAGCAGCGACTGCATGATGTCGTTGATGCAATGGCAGAAGCTCACCGCCAGGATGACGGTGAAGGCCGTCGCCTGAGCTGAAATGTGGCTGGCCGCTGCCGGCTTGGCGTCGGCGGTTGCTGTGGTATCGGTCAAGGCAGGCTCCGTGGTCTTTTTGGCGGGCGCTCCCGCAGGCGGTGTTATAGGCCGCAGCCTTATACGTTGCTTGTCACGCGACTTCTTTCGTGGTTTGGTCCAATAGTTTCGCAAGTGGGCCATAGCTGATGCCGCATGGCAGGGAAATGTTCAGAGCGGGCGACACCGATCTCGGGCTGTTGCATGAGCGTCGCTGGCTATGGCTGGAGCAGGCCGTAGGGCCGGCAGTGGCGCTGCCGACCGAATATCCGGACGGCTACCATGTGCCACGGCACCATCATAGCCGCAGCCAGTTGCTGCACGCGCTGGTGGGTGTCGTGCTGGTGACGACGCGGCATGGGCGCTGGATGGTGCCTCCGGACCACGCGATGTGGATCCCCGCCGGCACCGAACATTCCGTCGAGATGCTGGGCGACGTCAGCATGCGGTCCGTCTATGTGATGCCGGAGGCCATTCCCGGCCTGCCGGACGGGTTGCGTGTCGTCGGCATCACCGACCTGATGCACAGCCTGATCGTGGAATCGGAAAAGCTGCCGCAAGGCGCCGAGCTGGAGGGGCGGGGCGGACTGATCATGAAGCTCCTGCTGCACGAAATCCCGAACCTGCCGGAACGGCCGCTCGGCCTTCCGTTCCCGTCCGATGCAAGGCTGGCGACGCTGTGCCGGCGCTTCGTCTCGGCACCGTCACCGCATGCGACGATCGACGAGTGGGCCGCTATCGTCGGCATGAGCCGCCGCTCGTTCACCCGCGCGTTCCACCGCCAGACCGGATTGTCGCTGTCGACCTGGCGTCAGCAGGCCTGTCTGTTCGCGGCGCTGCCACGGCTGGCCGACGGGGAGCCGATCACGAGGGTGGCGCTCGATCTCGGCTATGATAGCGTGCCGGCGTTCATCACCATGTTCAAGCGCATGCTGGGAGCCTCGCCACGCGGTTACATGCGGGGCGCCCGTGATGCTGGCGAAGGTGTGCGACGAATAAGCGGTCCGGCTCGGCCTGAGTCGCAGCCCTGAAGTGCGTCGCGTTCGACCCGCCTCATGCGAGGCGCTTTGGGTTCTTGATTTATGCATGTCGTTATCGCAAAACCGCTGCACTTTGCGCGACACGCATTAATCGAACAGGCTCGACACCGATTCCTCGGTCGCCGTGCGCGAGATCGCCTCGCCCATCAGTTCGGCGATGGAGATGACGCGGATATTGGCGGCGTCCAGCACTGCCTGGGTCGGCTGGATGGAATCGGTGATGACCAGTTCCTGCAGTTTCGAGGCGCCGATGCGGGCGATGGCGCCGCCGGACAAAACGCCATGGGTAGTATAGGCGGTGACACTGGTGGCGCCGTCGGCAAGCAGCGCATCGGCCGCATTGCACAGCGTGCCGCCCGAATCGATGATGTCGTCGATCAACAGGCAATCCTTGCCGCGCACGTCACCGATGACGTTCATGACTTCCGATTCGCCGGGGCGCTCGCGGCGCTTGTCGACGATGGCAAGCTGGGCGTCGATGCGCTTGGCGAGCGCGCGGGCGCGGACCACGCCGCCGACATCCGGCGACACCACCATGACATTGGCAAGCTGCTTGTATTTCGCCTTTACGTCGCGGGCCATGACCGGCACGGAAAACAGATTGTCGGTCGGGATGTCGAAGAAGCCTTGAATCTGGCCGGCATGGAGATCCAGGGTCAGCACCCGGTTGACGCCCGCCCTGGTGATCATGTTGGCGACCAGCTTGGCCGAGATCGGTGTGCGGCCCGAGGCGCGGCGATCCTGCCTAGCATAGCCGAAATAAGGAATAACTGCAGTGATGCGCTTGGCCGAGGAGCGCATGAAGGCGTCGATCATGATGAGCAGTTCCATCAAATGATCGTTAGTCGGGAACGAGGTGGACTGCAGGATGAAGACGTCCTCGCCGCGCACGTTCTCCTGGATCTCGACGAAGATTTCCTGGTCGGCGAAGCGCCTGACGCTGGCCTTGCCCAGCGGAATGTTGAGGTAGCGGGCGACTGATTCAGCCAGCACCCTGTTGGAATTGCCCGCGAAGAGCTTCATGCACCGTTCCTGGCGAAGGATTGAGAGACTCCGATAGCACTCCAGCCTCTTAGTCGGGCTTTTAGCGGCCCGCGCCGGTATTGCAAGCGTCGTGAATGGGAATCCGCCGGCTAATCTCAATAAACGCTTACGGCTTGAGCATGCGGCGATAGAGGCAGTTCCATGCCGACGGAATCGGGACAGCTTCTAACTTTCAGTCTGAGCATGATCTTTTCCGAAAACCGGATTCCGCTTTCGGAATTATGCTCCAGGTCAGCCGGCGCCGCCGCCAAGCCAGGTGGCGAACTGGTCGATTGTCTGGTCGGCAATTGCCTGCATGGTCGCCGGCGCGACCGCCGTCCAGCCTTCGCCGCCGCCAACGGACGGCGCCTTCTGCTGGCCGTTGATGCGATGCAGCCGGTTGCCGGCCGGGTCATAGATGTCCCAGACATAGATGACGGTAGTGTCCTTGCCTTCCGTCATGGTCGAGAAATAGCCCTTGAGCACATGCGTTGGGGTCTGGTCGGTGCTGCCGGCCAAGGTGATGCCGCGCTGCCTGGCGCGTGTCTGAAGCTCGGCGGTCAGCGGTGTCGCGGCTTCTACCGAGGCGCCGACGATCGGCGCCACCTGCAGCCGGGTCCGCGCAATGGCAGCCGCGCTTTTGGCGGGCGGCACGGCTGCTGCAGCGGAAGGCTGCGCTGTATCTGCAGTTTGCGCGGTGCCGGCAGGCTGAGCCGGAGTTGCGGGGGGCGTTGCGGCCCCTCCGGCTCCGGAGAGCGATTGCGTCGATTGCGGGGCAATGGCCGAGGGTTCGAGAACGTCCTTCGCATTGGTGCAGGCCGCCAGTGCCAGCGCCACGAGCAATGACACGGTCGTCACATGCGATCGTCTCATTAGCCTGAAAACTCCTTGGCGACGAACGCCCCTCACACTCTTTCCATTATGGATTCACTGCACGATCAAGTCGAGATCATGGCGGGACAGCGGCTTCGGCTGGGATTCGGTGGTCAGATAGGTGCGGCCAAGCGTCATCGCGGTTTCGGTTTCGGAGTCCATGATGATCATATGGGCGAACAGCGTCATGTTCGGCGCAATCGGTTCGGGATTACCCTGATAGAACATCGGCATATCCATCCAGGACGGGGTGAAGCGGGCGCCGAGCGAATAGCCGCAGGCATTGAGCCGGTGCTTGGTCAAGTTGTGGGCTTCGAGGGTGCGGGCATGGGCGTCGAACACGTCGCCGAACGTATTGCCGGGCGTCATCGCCTTCTCGACTGCAAGTAGCGCGGCGCGGGCGGCATCGAACAATTCCTGGTGGCGTTTCGATACCTTGCCGGTCAACACCGTGCGCATCATTGCCGCATGGTAGTGGTGGAAGACACCGGCCCATTCGAGCGTCAGCTGGTCGTTCTTGGTGAGCTTGCGGCGACCGGCCTTGTAGCGGCAAAGCAGGGCGTCGACTCCGGACCCGATGATGAATTCGTTGGCCGGATAGTCGCCGCCGCCGGCAAAGATCGCACCTTGCATGGCGGCGAGGATCAGCGCCTCATCGCCACCCTGCTTGATCAGCGGCAGTGCTGCGTCCAGCGCGTCGTCGGCCAGATTTGCGGCTTTTTCCGCCTTGGCGATTTCTGCCGGGCTCTTGAACAGCCGTAGCCGGCTGACAATGCCGGAGGCATCCGCGATCTGCCCGAAGGTCTGCAACTGCTCGTCGAGGCGCCGGCCATTATAGGCGGTCAGGCCGTGGGTGTCGTATTCGACGCCGATCCGGGCGCCGAGCAGGTCAAGCTCGTTGAGCAGATTGCGCAGGTCTACCGCCGGATTGGCGCCGTTGCGGTCCGTCCACAAAACGATGTTGTCGATGATCGAGGTGTGGCGCGCCTGGCGCAAGTCGGCCGAACGCGTCAGCAGCACCATCGAGCCGTCGGCCTTGACCACCAGGCACTGGAAAAAGCAGAAGCCGAAGGTGTCGTAGCCGGTCAGCCAATACATGCTTTCCTGGGCAAACAGCAGGACGGCGTCGAGCTTCTTTTCGGCGATCTCGATCATCAGTCGATCGCGCCGCGCGTCGAATTCCGAGCGTTCGAAATGCAGAGCCATCAGTCAGCCTCCAAAACGATTGCCGAAACCTGCCGCCCGTAGTCGGGCTCGTCGCGATGCGTGCTGCGCCGATAGGAGTAGAAAAGCTCTTCCTCGGCATAGGTGCAGCGGCCAAGTCCTTCGGCATTGACGCCAGCCTTGGTCAGCCGGTCGACCGTGTAGCGGTTGAGATCGAACATCGCGTGTCCGGCATTTGCGGAGGGCGCGAAATAGCGGGCACTGCCGGCATCGGCGTCGACGAAACGGGCGACGAATTCCGGTCCGACTTCGTAATTCCGTGGGCCGATCGAAGGACCGAGCACTGCGACGATGCGGTCGCGCCGGGCGCCGAGGCTTTCCATTGCCGCGATGGTGTTTTCCAGCACTCCGGTGAAGGCGCCTTTCCAGCCGGCATGGGCGGCGCCGATAATGCGCGCCTCGGCGTCGGCGAAGAGGACCGGTCCGCAGTCGGCGGTCGAGGCACCGACGGCAATGCCCGGCCGGTCGGTGACAATGGCGTCGGCCTTGGGCCGCTCGCCGGCAAAAGGCTCCCTGGCAATGACGACGTCCGGCGAATGAACTTGGTGAGCGGTCAGCAGATGGTTTGCTGGCACGCCCATCCATTCGGCGACCCGGCGGCGATTCTCGCGCACCAGCGTCTGGTCGTCGTTCGAGCCGGTGCCGATGTTGAGGCCCCGGTAGATGCCGCTGGAAATGCCGCCGACGCGCGTGAAGTAGCCGTGGCGGATGCCTTGCGCCGTTTCCAGCAAGGGCGACCGAACGGGATCCGGTTTGGTCTGATTCAGCATGGCGGCTTTGTTGTCCGTATGGGCGATTTCGTCAAGCGAGTTGAAGGGCGCAGTTGAAGGCTGGTCAGTTTAAGGCTGGCGCAGTTGATGTCGGGCGCTAGTCGGAGACGGGAGAGTGGGAGAGGCGGCAGCGAAAAGTCAATCCGTGCTTGGAAACGGCGGAACGGCAATGCCGGCGGGGAGGACGGCAAGCACCTTGAAGAGTTCGCCCATGGCCAGCGGGCCGGCGAGGCGCTCGACGTCGGCCGCGATCTTTTCGCGAGCTGCCTCATCGGCATTGGCGCCGAGCCGGCCAGCTCGTTCGAGAAGCCCCATCGTGAGCAGGAATTCACCTTGCGTTGAGAGGTGGGCATCGAGGCTGTGTGCCCGAACGGTTGCCGCGAGGGCAGCGAAATCGACATGGGCTGTGAGATCGGCCTGCCCCGGATTGGCCAGCACGTCCTCATGACCGTGCTTGCGCAAGGCCTGCAAGGTGTCGCCGATCCCGGGCTGGAGGTGACCGTAGTCGAGAAACAGGCCGGCGCCGCCAAATCCGGCAAGTCGCCCGGCGATGGCCGCCATCAGGGCGGCGCGGGCTGGCGCCACCTCGACGATGGCACCTTGCGGCGCATTCTCGGCACCCTCCGGCAGCAGCATCGGGTCAAGCGAGCCGGCGCCGACGAAAAAGCGCAGCCGGTTCGCATCGTCGAGACCGATCATCCGCTCGCGCCAGCCGGCTCCGGCGCGGACGAACTGGCGGATGGGCACCGCGTCAAACAGCTCGTTACCAACAATCAGAAGCGGCGCCTGCGGTAGTGTGTCGACGGCCTCATGCCAGACGATGGTGGCCGACGTCCCGGCAAGTGTTCGTTTCTGGACCTCGGTCAACCGCGGACTGGTCTCGATCAAGGCGAACGATGCGCTGGCGGTAAGCGTCGGATCGAGCCGCGAAAGCGTGCGCAGCATATCTCTCATCAGCGTGCCGCGGCCGGGGCCTATTTCGGCGATGGCGACCGGCGTCGGCCGGTCGATCGCCAGCCACGCCTGGTAGAGCCAGATGGCGACCAGTTCGCCAAACATCTGGCTGATCTCCGGCGCGGTGACGAAGTCGCCGGCGGCGCCGAACGGCTCGCGTGTCGTATAATAGCCGTCCTGCGGATCGAACAGGCAGAGCGCCATGTATTCGCTGATAGGGATCGGTCCCACGGCACCGATCAGCTCGGCGATGCGGGTCTTCAGCCGCGTCATGCCGGCTGCGGTTTTGTCACCGGCTTGGCTGTAGCCATCGCCCAGATGCCGGCCAGCACCATCGGCAGTGACAGCACCATTCCCATGGTCAGCCAGCTCGTGCCAAGGAGGTAGCCAAGCTGCTGGTCGGGCTCGCGAAAGAATTCGACGAAGATGCGCGAGGCGCCATAGCCGGCGATGAACGCGCCGCCGACGAAGCGCGGCGCCTTCAGCTTGAGCCGCGAATGGGTGAGGAAGCGCAGGACAAGGAACAACACCAGCCCTTCGAGGAGCGCCTCGTAGATCTGGCTCGGATGGCGTGCAAATGGGCCGCCATTGGGGAATTCGAATGCCCATGGAACGTCGGTCGGCCGGCCCCATAGTTCGGAATTGATGAAGTTTGCCAGGCGAACGAGGCCAAGCCCCACCGGCACGCCGGCGGCAACCACGTCGAACAGCGACCATGTGCGGATGCCACGAGACCGGGAAAACAGCGTCATGGCGAGAATGACGCCGATCAGGCCGCCATGAAACGACATCCCGCCCTGCCAGACGGCGACGATATCGAGCGGATTGGCAATGTAGCGCGGCAGGTCGTAGAACAGCACGTAGCCGGTGCGTCCGCCGAGCACCACACCGATGGCTGCCCAGACGATGAAGTCATCGAGGTCGACGGGCTTCATCGGCAGGGTGCCGTCGGGCCACAGTTTTGGGTTGGTGACGAGGCGCTTGGCATACCACCAGGCGAACAGAATGCCGACGATGTAGCCGACGCCGTACCAATGCACCGCCAGCGGTCCGATCCGGACGATGACCGGGTCGATGTTGGGAAAGGGCAGGGCGGCCAGCGGCAGCAAATATTCGCTCAACAGGGTCTCCGGGTTCCCAATCAGGTTCGGGCGCGGACCATGCGGCAGGCTTTTGGCGGGGTCAAGGCAAGCATATGCTTGCATTCCGAATCGTGCGCCACTACGTCAATTCGACCAAGCGAGGATTTGCCATGGCGACCGGACCGAACCGCATTCTCGATGAATTCGCCAAGCTGATGACCGATGCAGCCGGTGCCGCGCAAGGCGTGCGGCGCGAGGTGGAGACCGCCTTCAGGGGCCAGGCCGAGCGCATACTCAACTCCATGGACGTGGTGCAGCGCGAGGAATTCGAGGCCGCTCGCGACATGGCGGCGAAGGCCAGGGAAGAAAACACCCGCCTCGCCGCTCGCATCGAGGCGCTCGAGGCCAGGCTTGCCGAATTGACCGGTCAAGCAGCGCCTGCGGCTGCGTCAAAGCCGCGTGTAAAAAAATAACAAGAAATAAATTGTTAAACTTTTCCACAAAGCCGGATCGCAAAAAGCGCTTTGTCGTGAATCGCTTACCGGTACTGCGTGAATCTTTGTGACAGCGCCTTTCCACATGCGAATGACGCAGTGCGAAAAATTTGGCTGGTCACGCGACTCCCGATCAATAGACTGAATTTGTTGCATGATTCGGAGCAGGGTCATGCGCCGGGCGGTGGGGTCCGGTCCGGGGTCTTTGCGTTGACGAAGTCCTGGCCGTCCGAGTTCTAGGCAGAATTGTTCGAGTGTGCCTCTCCCGCGGAGCGTGTGGTGGCGCTCCCAGAACGACAGGAAGCATTTCATGGAACTTCTCGAACTCGAATTCTCCCGCGAAATCCATCCGGTGGATGTTATCGAGCAGGTGGCGCACAACAACGATTGGTCCTTCGAGCGGGCCGGCGACGACGAGATCTCGATCTCGGTTGCCGGAAGCTGGACCGACTACCACGTTTCATTCTCCTGGATGGAGGACTACGAGGCGCTGCACCTGGCCTGCGCCTTCGACATCAAGGTCCCGGAGGCGCGCGCGCTCGAGGTGATGCGGCTGCTTTCGCTGATCAACGAGCAGATGCTATTTGGCCATTTCGACCTCTGGGAGCAGGAAGGCGCCATCATGTTCCGCCAGTCGCTGCTGCTGGCCGGTGGGGTCGAGCCGTCGAGCCAGCAGGTCGAGGTGCTGCTGTCGTCGGCGCTGGAAGCCTGCGAATGCTATTTCCAGGCGTTCCAGTTCGTCGTCTGGTCGGGAACTTCGGCCAAGGATGCGTTGGCCGGCGTGCTGTTCGAAACCTACGGAAACGCCTGACCGTCGATGGTTTCGAGCAACGCGCGAAAACCCGAGATCAGCTTTGCCGATTTCGACCGCGTCGACATCCGCGCCGGCACGATCGTCGAGGCCGAGCCTTTTCCCGAGGCGCGCAAGCCGGCGATCAAATTGAAAATCAACTTCGGTCCCGTGATCGGGGTGAAGAAATCCTCGGCCCAGATCACGAAATATTATACGCCCGAAACCCTAATCGGCCGGCAGGTGTTCGCTGTGGTCAATTTCCCGCCGCGTCAGATCGGGCCATTCATGTCGGAAGTGCTGACGCTCGGCTTTCCTGACGAGGAGGGCGCCGTCGTCCTTGGCGCGATCGAGCGCAAGGTGCCGGACGGCGGCAGGTTGTTCTAGCTGCGCTGTTGTTCACGCAGCCAGTTTACGCGTGGTACCCAGCGCCTCTTCGACCGTTTCCATGAACATTTCCGCGCAGGCCTTCCAGCTGTAGCGCATCGCGCGTTGCCGCGCCTCGGCGCGGTCGACGTGAAGGGCGGCGAGCGCTGCTTGCCGCAGGTCGTCCGACACCGCGCCGCCGATGCCGTCACCCACAATATCGATCGGTCCAGTGACGGGATAGGCTGCGACAGGCGTGCCGCTGGCCAGCGCCTCGATGATGACGTTGCCGAACGTGTCGGTACGGCTGGGGAAGACGAAAACATCGGCCGAGGCGTAGATCTCGGCCAGTTCGTCGTTCGGACGATGGCCAAGGAAATGGGCATCGGGATATCTGGCCTTCAGCTTCGCCAATTCCGGCCCTTCGCCTACGACCAACTTGCTGCCGGGCAGGTCGAGGTCTAGGAAGGCCGGCAGGTTCTTTTCGATCGCGACGCGGCCGACGCAGAGGAAGATCGGTCCGGGAAATCCCAGGTCCTTTCGTTTGTCCGGCCGAAAATGATCGGTGTCGACGCCGCGCGTCCACGGCCGGAGCTTGGTGAAGCCGCGCGCCGCAAGATCGACGGCAAGCGACTGGGTGGCAACCAGCGTGCCCTGTCCTGAATTGTGGAAATCACGCAGCCAGCGATAGGCCCATGCTTCAGGCACCGGCAGGCGCGCGCTCAGATATTCCGGAAAACGTGTGTGATAGCTGGTCGTGAACGGGCGGCCGGCGTTGCGGCAGTAGCGCCGGGCCATAATGCCGAGCGGTCCTTCGGTGACGATATGGATGTGGTCCACCTTGCGTGCCTCGATCAGCTGCGCCACGCGGTGCGGTGTCGTCAGCGCCAGCCTGATATCGGGATAGGTCGGCAGAGGCAGGGTGCGAAAGATATTCGGCGTCAGGAAGTCCGTCTCGACATCGAAGGATTTCAGGGTCTCCGAGAGGCGCTCCAGCGTGTGGACGACGCCGTTGACTTGCGGGCGCCAGGCGTCGGTGACCATCAGGATGCGCATGGCGGTCCCTTGGCGGCAAGCTTGATTGCCTCGCCGCGATGCCTGAGCGGCGACCACGCCGCAGCTCTGGCGTCGCACCGGCGCACCCGGGCAGGCGCGGGGTCGAAATGAGGCCGCAGGGCCGAATCAATCAGGATCGCGCGCTTCATTGGCGCTCTTCACCATGGTTTCATGACGGGCCGATGAAGGCCGGGTGTCGCTGCCGTCAAGCGGGGACCTTGATCACCGCCCGAAGGCCGCCGAGCGGGCTGCGTTCGAGGACGATGTCGCCGCCATGGCTGCGGGCAATGTCACGTGCGATGGAGAGGCCAAGGCCGGTGCCGCTGGCGTCGAGGTTGCGGGCCTCGTCCAGCCGCACGAACGGCTTGAATACATCCTCTCGCTTTTCGGGCGGAATTCCCGGGCCGTCATCGTCGATGGTGACGAGCAGCGAACCGCGCCCATGATTGGCATTGATCTCCACCGTCTTGGCATAGCGGAATGCATTGCCGACGACGTTGGACAGCAGCCGGGCAAAGGCATTGGGGCGCACGTGCACATGCGGATCGCCGACAAGCACGGTCGACAACTTGCGCTTGCGCAGCGCGGCTTCCTCGCGAAGCTTGTCGAAGAAGGCTTCGAGATCGAACTGACCGGCGTCTTCCGAAGCTTCGCCGCGTGCAAAGGCAAGGTAGCCTTCCAGCATCGACTGCATGTCGTCGATGTCCTGGTCGAGTGCCTGGGTATCGGCCGCCTTGGTCCCGGCAAGCGCCAATTGCAGTTTGAAGCGGGTGAGGATGGTCCTCAGATCGTGGCTGACGCCGCTCAGCATGGCGGTACGCTGCTCGAGCTGGCGTTCGATGCGTTCGCGCATCTGTATGAAGGCAAAACCGGCGCGGCGGACTTCCTCGGCGCCGCGCGGGCGAAAATCGCGCGGCATCGGCCGGCCCTTGCCGAAGCTCTCGGCCGCCTCGGCCAGCGTCAGAATCGGCCGGATCTGGTTGCGCAGGAAGGGAATGGCGATCATCAGCAGCACCAGCGAGGTGCCGACCATCCAGATCAGGAAAATATGGGTGTTCGATGCATAGGCCTGGCTGCGGCGCACGAAGACGCGCAGCACCTTGTTCTCAAGCTGGACGCGGACCTCGACGATGTTGGAATTGCCGACCGTATCGATCCAGAACGGGCGGTTGATCTGGCGGGTGATCTCGGACGAGAGGATCTCGTCGAGGATCGAGAAGAACGGCTTTGGCCCGGGTGGCGGCAGCGGGTCGGGCGGCAGGAGGTCGACCTTCAGCTGCATGCGATCCTGGGCGATGCGGATGACGTTGGCGTAGTCGGCGTCGTGCGGATAGGTCTCTATCAGGTCGATGATGGCGGCGATGTCGCGCACCGTGGCCTGCGACAGGCGCTGCGTCACGGTCTGCCAATGGCGCTCCATGAAGACAAAGGCGACGACCGACTGCAGCATGATCATTGGCGCGATGACGATGATCAGCGAGCGGGCATAGAGCCGCTTCGGCATGTAAAGCGACACCAGGCGCCAGAAACGGTTCCAGGCGCGCGGCACGGCCTTCAGCGCCCGTGTCGCGCGAGCGCTCAAGCCGCCATCTTCCGGCCGTTCGAGTTGCGTGGTCGCCATTCGTCTTTTCGCTCACCGGCGGCCCGGCAAAGGACCGCTGTCGGCGGCATTCTATTCCACGCTGAGCCGATACCCAATACCGCGCACGGTCTGCAGCCAGACCGGATTGGACGGATCGCGTTCGATCTTGCGGCGCAGCCGGTTGATCTGGACGTCGATCGTGCGCTCGCCGACCTCGGACTCGTCGCCGACAAGCTCATGCCGCGGTATCGTTTCGCCGGCACGCGCAGCGAAGATCGCCAGGATTTCCTGCTCGCGGTCGGTCAGCTTGAGCGCCTCGCCGCCGCGCTTCAGCTCACGCCTAGCGATCTGGAACGTATAGGGGCCAAAGACCAGCTGTTCGACCTTAGGCGTTGTCGCGGGGCCGCCGCGGCGCAGGATATTGTTGATACGCAGGATCAGCTCGCGCGGGTCGAACGGTTTAGGCAGATAGTCGTCGGCGCCGGCCTCGAGCCCGGTGATCCGGCTGTCGGTTTCGGACAGTGCGGTGAGCATCAGGATCGGCACGTTTTTCTCCGCCCGCAGCGCCTTGGTGAGGTCGACGCCACTTTCACCCGGCATCATGACGTCGAGCACGATCAGATCGAAGTCGAGGCCGGCGAGCTTGCGCCGCGCCTCGCCGGAATTTCCGGCGACGGTGACGCGAAAGCCGTTTTCGGTCAGATACTGTTTCAGAAGATTGCGGATACGGGTGTCGTCGTCGACCACCAGCAGATGCGGCGCGTCGTCTTCCGGTGCTGTCGGATGATCAACCCTCTCAATGGTCTCCATGGTTTTTCCCTGACATCTTTGCGGGCACAATGTCGATCTGCGCCCTTAGTTCCGGATTGACCATCGCTTCAAGGAACCGTTCGATAACGGCGCGTTCGGTGGCTCCGGAATCTTCCAATGCAGCATGGATGCGGCGCGACTGTGGCCGCGCCAGCGCCAGCGCCAGGGCACGGCCCTTGGCCGTCGGGTAGAGTTCGCGCTGGCGGCGGTCGCGGGGGCCCTGCAATTGCACGATATGGTCGGTGTCGATCAGTTGCTTGAGCACGCGCGCCAGGCTCTGCTTGGTGATCTTGAGCACGTCGAGGAGCTCGGCGACCGTCAGCCCGGGCCGGCGATTGACGAAATGCAGAACCCGGTGATGGGCACGGCCAAAACCGTATTCGGCCAGGATCTGGTCCGGATCGGAGGTAAAGTCGCGATAGGCGAAGAAAAACAACTCGATGATGGCGAAATCGATGCCGTCCTCGTCGGTGATCGCCGTCCTGATCGGTTCTGCGGCTGCATGGCTCGTCATCTTTTCTCCGTGTGTGGCAGGAAATTATGTCAGCACTATTGACGTATTTTCCGCGCGATGGTAATTTTTGGCAAGCTTTTCGGCGGATTGCGAACGAAAAGGCAAGCGAAGCCGTTTTTTCCGGAACTTCCTGAGTTTGCCAGACCTTAAATATCCGCCTACGCTTTGAGACAATGGCCGCCCACAGCGGCCGAAACGAAACACGCAACGACACAATGATGTGCGGGCCGCCGCCCGCGGGAGGTTACCATGGCATCCGTTCCCTTCGACCAACTGGACGGCTTTATCTGGATGAACGGCGAGTTCGTCAAATGGGCCGACGCCAAGATCCACGTCTTGACCCACGGGCTGCACTACGCCAGCGCGGTATTCGAGGGCGAGCGCGCTTATGGCGGCGAAATTTTCAAGCTGACCGACCACACCGAACGCCTGCATGAATCGGCGCGCCTGCTTGGCTTCAAGATACCCTACTCGGTCGCCGAGATCGACGACGCCTGCCGCACGCTGTTGAAGAAGCAAGGTTTCCAGGACGCCTATGTCCGGCCGATCGCGTGGCGCGGCAGTGAACAGATGGGCGTTTCCGCACAGAACAGCCGGATCAACTGCGCCATCGCCATCTGGCAGTGGCCAAGCTATTTCGACCCGGCGCAGAAGCTCAAGGGCATCCGGCTCGACATGGCCGAATGGCGCCGCCCCGACCCGCGCACCGCACCGTCGAAATCGAAGGCGGCCGGCCTCTACATGATCTGCACCATGTCCAAGCACGCCGCCGAGGCCAAGGGCTATGCCGACGCCATGATGCTCGACTGGCGTGGCCAGGTGGCGGAAGCGACAGGCGCCAACATCTTCTTCGTCAAAGACGGCAAGATCCATACGCCCAAGCCTGATTGCTTCCTCGACGGCATCACCCGCCGCACGGTCATCGACCTTGCCAAGGACCGCGGTTTGGAGGTGATCGAGCGCGCCATCATGCCGGAGGAGCTTGAAGGCTTCCACCAGTGCTTCCTCACCGGGACGGCGGCCGAGGTGACACCGGTTTCGGAGATCGGTCCGTACCGATTCGAGGTCGGCGATATCGCCAAGACATTGATGAACGACTATTCTGCGGCGGTTCAACCCAACCACGCGATTGCTGCAGAATAACGAAAGTCACAGGTTTTTTATCAAGTAGGGGCGGTTTTCGGGCCGCCCCTTTTATTTAAGCGTTTGCGCATTTGACTTTCATTCAATTCGGCGTCTCATGATGGCGTCGGCCTGGGAGGCTGGCAGCTATGGAGGGACTGGAAATATGGATATGAACACGCTTCTTCCGATCATTATTCAGGTGATTACGGGTATCATCGGTGGCCAGGCGGTGGGTGCGGCTATCAAGACTGCGGCGATGGGGCAGCTTACCAAAATCCTGGGTGGCGCTGTCGGCGGCGTCGGCGGTGCGGCCATCCTCAACAGTCTGCTGGGTGGCGCGGTCGATCCGGCAGCAGCCGCCACGGCGGCAGGGGCCGGCAGCGCGTTGAACATTTCAAATATCGTTGGCGGTGCCGGCGGCGGCGCCATCCTGACCGGCATCATCGGTGCGGTCATGAACGCGATGAAGAAATAAGCTTCGACGTTTCAGGTTTTCAAATGGGCGGCTTCGGCCGCCCATTTCGTTTGCCGTTTGTGGGAGCGGTGGACGCCGTTCGCGTGTGTCTCTACATCAAGGCCTGGTTCAAGGTTGGAGCTCTCCTGACGCGTTCGAGGGGACGCGCAGCACTCCGACAGCGTGAAAGGACGAATATGGGTCAGCTCAACGCCGGCATCGTGCCGGTCACGCCGTTCCAGCAGAACTGCACCATCCTCTTCGACATGGACGACAGACAAGGCGTTGTCGTCGATCCGGGCGGTGACATCGACAAGGTGCTGGCGGCGCTCGAGGACAATGCGATCACTGCCGGCGCGATCTGGATTACGCATGGCCATATCGACCATGCCGGCGGGGCCATGGAACTGAAGGAGGCGCTCGGTATCGAGATCATCGGTCCGCATGCCGCCGACCGGCCGCTGCTCGCCAATCTCGAGAACCAGGCAAAGCGCTACGGCATCACCGATCCCGTGCGCAACTGTGTCCCCGACCGGTTCCTTGCCGAAGGCGAGACCGTTTCGTTCGGCTCGCACGAGTTCGAGGTGCTCCATTGTCCGGGCCACGCACCCGGCCACGTCGTCTACTATAACCGGGCGGCGAAGTTCGCCCATGTCGGCGACGTGCTGTTCCGCGGTTCGGTCGGCCGCACCGACCTGCCGGGCGGCGACCACGCCGCGCTGATCGCCTCGATCAAGGAGAAGCTTTTGCCGTTGGGCGACGACATCGGCTTCATCTGCGGCCATGGTCCCGGCGGCCGTTTTGGTGAGGAGCGGCGGAGCAATCCTTTTCTGGTCTGAAACCGCTTGCCGGAAACAAAAAGCGCGGCCTGTGCGACCGCGCTTTTTTCCGACGGGAACTGCCTCCGCTAATTGGCGGTGCAGAAATGCTGTTCGCCGTCATAGCCGGTGAACGTGCCGGTACGGGCGTTGAAGCTCCGGTAGCGGTCCGAGCAGTATTCGTACCAGCCGCGGGTCCACGGCTCCGCATAGCTTTCGGCATAGGCCACTCGCGGCTGCACGTAATAACGGCGCACCGGGGCAGGCCTGTAGTATTCATCATCATAGGCCGGGTCATAATAGCGGGGCTGCGGGCTGGCGAGCGCACCGCCGATCAGGGCACCGGCCGCAAGGCCGAGCACGCCGGCCGCAACGGCGTCGCCGTGGCCGTGGTGGCGGCGGTGATGGCGCCATTCGTCGGCATTGGCCGCGGGCAAGGTCGCCAGCGTGGTCGCAACGACCGCGGCGGACAGGATGGCAGTCTTGAAAATTCGGTTCATGTCGGTCTCCTTCGTGCCGGCCCGGGTCGTTTTCGGGGGATGCGGTCCGGCTTTAACGAAGATTAATATGCGACCGTGGCTGAACGGGGGCTGAACGAAATTTGACCAGGCGGTTCATCTAACTGGGCGGTTCAAGCGTGCGGCAAACACCGCAGGCCAGACCGGCCCACGTCCATTCTGTCCGGGGGTGGTTCAGCCGATCGACAGGTTGACGGCTTTCGGACCCTTGCCGCGCTTGTCCGGCTCGGTGTCGAATGTCACTTTCTGCCCATCCTCAAGACCGGGAAGACCCGACGCCTGCACGGCCGAAATATGGACGAAGACATCCTTTGCCCCGTCGTCCGGCGTGATGAAGCCGAAGCCCTTGGCGTGATTGAAGAATTTGACGGTGCCGGTCTGCGGCATGGGAAGCTCCTTTGATCCCACAAGTCCAGTCTCGGGCCGGCAAATGCCCGGACGGAAATTTGTCCTTTATTTTAGTGCCATCGGCAAGAGAAAGTTTTGCGGGTGCGGGCAAGCATCCCGGAACACAAAAGGCGCGACGAAAACCGCCGCGCCTTTACAGAATTCAAGTTCACTCCAAAAGCCTTGCAGCATCCTCACCCCGAAAGGACGCGCGGCACGCTGTGGTTTCAGGCAGCGCGGAGATTGACCGCTTTCGGACCCTTGCCCATACGGTCGGGCTCGACATCGAAGGTGACCTTCTGACCGTCGACGAGCGTGCGCAGCCCGGAAGCCTCGATCGCCGAGATGTGGACGAACACATCCTTGGCGCCGCCATCGGGCGTGATGAAGCCGAAGCCTTTGGTAGCGTTGAAGAATTTAACGGTGCCGGTCTGGGCCATTGGGGAAACTCCTTCACCCGTGTCAGTCTTGGTGGTTCCGCCCGCCGCCTGGCGCCGTGGGCAAGTCCCGGTGGTTGCTTCGGCAGTCATGCATTGGCGCATGGTAAAACCCCCCGCCGAAAACGGGGCTGTCAGAGATTCACAGTATCGGGGAAAGGTCGTCCAAAACGTTCCGCTCTCCGGGTCGCAAATGCCCGAACACAAAATTTATCGCACGGAAACGTGATGCTTGCAAGACACAGCCGCGGGCGGCCCCAACAGGCGCATCCCGACGCATCGCACCGATAGTCCCGGTTCTCTGCGCGGTCATCGGCCAGACTTCACCCAGACATGGTCCAGCCAGCGGGGCAGGTGCTGTCTTGGCTTGCGCCGGCATACCGCCCTGGCTCGCCAGTTGCAAACAGGGGTTGCATCTGGCAGCGGAATGACGAGGATCGGCCTGACCCAGGCACCATTTGTGCAGGCAGGAGTTTCGAGGGAGGGAACATTCATGCGGTTTCTTGCGGCAATCTTTCCGCGGCAGGTTTTTTCCATCCTGTTCCTGTCGGTAATTCTCGCAGCCTGCACCGTCGTGGTGGATGATGAGGGGCCGGGGCCGCGCCCGCCACGGCCGGGGCCGCAATTCTGCACTAGGCAATATGACCCGGTCTGTGCCCGGCGCGGCGGCGACCGCCAGACCTTTGCCAATGCCTGCCTTGCCGAACGGGCCGGATACCGCATCATTCGCGAGGGCGAGTGCGGCGGCGGTGGTGGTGGCGGTGAGGAGCAGACATTCTGCACCCGCGAATACCGCCCAGTCTGTGCCCGTCGCCATGGCGAACTGCGCACATTCCCCAACGAATGCGAAGCCCGCGCGGCGGATTATCGCGTCGTCGATGACGGGCCCTGCTAGCGCACCGACCTACAGCCTGGCCGGATAAGCACCATCTGGGGGCCGGCGTAGAGCTCAGCGCCGTTCCCGTTGGAGATGCGAATCTGCGGCATCATCAGCATGTGAAGCAGCGTTGCGGCGCGTCGGCTCAGTTGGCCGGGTTGTCGACCGGTTCGAGATTGTCTTCCGTGGTGACCCGCTCATAGGTCTCCTGATCGCTGCGGATGCGATATTGCGGCGAGCCGTCCTTGACCGGCAGCCGGCTCTTGATCTGGAACAGCTCCGCAGTCTTTTGGGCAAGGCCGGTGCGGCTCTTCATGCGGACGGTCTGGCCGACGGTGAAGATATGCGCCGGCGTGTCCGTGCGCCGCGCATTCTGCTGGAAGCGGATCATGTGACATTCTCCTGGTCGTGCCGAAGCGCTGCGTCGAGCTCGGCATGGTCAATGGCGACAAGCTGGCTGGTCGCGCTTTTCACTGTCCTTGCCGGCAGATGGATGAAAGTGGCGACGCGGCGCCAGGCAGGCCAGGACATGCCGTCGATCAGTTCTTCGTCGTGGTCGATGTCATAGTCGCCGGCCGGCTGCACGCCATCCAGCCCGCCAAGCACGAAAGGTGCCGCGAAATGCGCTATGGAATGGGTGGTGCGAGCAGACATTCTTGTGCCTCGAAGTTCTCGCTTGTGCCTTGAAGTTCTCGTGCCTTGAAGTTTCTTTCCGGCCTGCCCCGGAAGCGGAGCCTGCATTGCGGTACCAGGTGTCGGCGATTTGGATAAGTTTGGCGGGCCGAGAATCCCTGACACCGCGGGGCCAAGCATGACCCAAAACGGTTTCATACCATTAGTCTGAAAATACGGCTTATTCAAGAAGTTTTCGGCCTCTTACCCCTACCAACGCCAAATTACTTTTCTATAGTTATCCGCAGAACGATGATACGGTCCCGGTGCACCTCAAAAATTGTTTGAAGAACTTCCGAAAAAATTCCTCCGGCATTTGTATTTATCTAGCAATGGAAGGAAGAGAGTCATGAACTCCGCAAGAACACCGGATGTCCCGACAGTTGCAGTCAGTCCTGTCGCAAAGCCGATAAAGGTCTTGTCGCCGCGTCTCACGATAAGAAGCGACGAGGCGGCAAGGCGAAGGATTGCCGACACCGACGGCACGGCGCGGCGGGCGCGCCAGCTTGCCGAAAGCAACCGCCTGATTTGACGCGCAAGCCATGACGCTCAATTTTCCCAATCCCAGCCGCTCCTATGACCCGGCGGCCAAGCGCATTCGTTTCGTCGGCCATGACGGCATGCTCGAAGTCCCGTTCTTTGTCGAGGTCGCGGCACTTTCGGCGGCAAACCCGGCTGCAAGCGGAGCCGAGGCCGAATTTCTCAGCGCCTTCGATGCCAAGCGTTCGTCGATCCACGAGATTGCGCGCCAAGCCTACTCGCACGGCCGCAGGAACATGTATGTGCTGACGCCGGCCGACTTTCGGTAGGCTCCCCCGGGTTCGAAGTTTTGCATCGTAGCGACCGCCGTCTGCTCTTGCACGCGCCGCAGCGATGGCCTAGATCGCGGCAGGCGGACAACACGGCAGGTTTCCCATCAACAGAGATCCGAGACAACCGGCAGGCGCACGTTACGGCTCAGGCGGACAGCCGCCGCTGGGGCTCGACCAGCACGTGCAGCAGGCGCTGCAGCTGCACCAGGCCGGGCGCCGGCAGGAAGCCGAGGCGCTTTACCGACAGGTGCTGGCGCAAAAGGCCAACCACCCGGCTGCTGCGCATTTCCTCGGGCTTCTGCTGCACCAGACCGGGCGCAGCGCCGAGGGGCTGGCGCTGATCGAACAATCGGTGCGTCTGCAACCGAACAATCCGGATTTCCTCAACAATCTCGGCACCGTGCTGCGCGACCTCGGCCGGGTCGCGGCCGCCGCCGATCTCTTCCGCAAGGTGGTGGCGATTCGGCCGGACCAGCTGGCGGCGCGTGACAATCTCGGCTCGTCGCTGAAGCAGCTCGGCCAATTCGAAGGCGCCGAGGATATTTATCGCGGCACGATCGGCCGCAACCCGTTCCATGTCCGCGCCCGCGTCGGGCTTGCCGAAACGCTGCAGGAAGCGGGCCGGCTGGATGAGGCACTGGCTGTTTTTCGCGAGGCGCTGACGATCCGGCCGAAGGATGCCGATCTTTTGCACGGCCTGGGTGTCGGGCTGATGGAAAAGGGCAATCTCGACGAGGCTGCGGATCTTTTCAGGCAGGCGCTGGCTGTGGACCCCGGCATGGCGAGGGCCTGGCTGATGCTTACCCAGGTCAAGCGCCAGAAGGAGCGCGACGCCGAGCTTGCCCGCATGGAGGCGGAGCACGCCAAGGCGCCGCAAGGCAGCCTGGCGCGCATGCAGCTTTCCTTCGGTCTCGGCAAGGCCAATGACGATCTCAGGGAGTATGGCCGCGCCTTCGACTATTTCGCCGAAGGCAACGCGATCCGCCGCCAGGGCATCGACTACGACGCCGGCAAGACGCGCGGCGAGTTCGAGGCGATGAAGGCGGTGTTCGACAAGGCCTTTTTTGAAAGGCACAGGCCGAGCGGGATAGCCGACGATGCGCCGATCTTCGTCGTCGGCATGCCGCGTTCCGGCACCACGCTGGTCGAGCAGATCATCGCCAGCCATCCGCAGGTCTATGGCGCCGGCGAGCTCAGCATATTGAAGACGGCGGTCGGCAAGCAGTTTCCGCTCAGCATGAAGGGCGGCTTTCCCTGGGGCATCGCCGACATGCCAGACAAGGCCTATGCCGAGGCCGGCCAGGCCTATCTCGACATGCTGCACGCCCGCTATCCGGGTTCTCGGCACGTCACCGACAAGATGCCCGGCAATTTCCTCTTGGTGGGCTTCATCCATTTGATGCTGCCGAAGGCCAAGATCATCCATTGCGCGCGCGATGCGGCGGCGACCTGCCTGTCGATCTACAAGGTGCACTTCCGAGGCGACAGCCATCGCTACGGCTACGATCTCGACGAGCTCGCCGATTTCCACAATCTGTACACCGACATCATGGCGCACTGGCACGCCGTGCTGCCTGATGTCGTGCACGACGTTCGCTACGAGGATTTCGTCGCCGACCAGGAAGGCCAGTCGCGGGCGCTGATCGCCCATCTCGGCCTGCCGTGGGACGACGCCGTGCTGTCGTTCCACCAGACCGACCGGCCGGTGCGAACGGCGTCGGCTGCGCAAGTGCGCCAGCCGATGTATCAGGGCTCGGTCGACCTGTGGAAGCGCTATGGCGACCGGCTGAAGCCGCTGCACGACAAACTTGATCGAGGGGCGCCTACAGCTCGATGAAGGGCTGAAAACCGCCAAAGATCATGCGCTTGCCGTCGAACGGCATGGTCTCCCAGTCCGACTTGAGGCGCGGGTCGGCCATCACCTTGGCCATCACCGCGTCGCGGCTCTGGCGCGATTCGTAGACCACCCATGAGAAGATGACGACCTCGTCGTCCTTGGCCTGTACGGCGCGCGGGAACGAGGTGAGCTCGCCATAAGGGACGTCGTCGCCGACGCATTCGACGTAGGCAAGAGCACCGTGCTCCTTCCAGACGGCGCCGCCGGTTTCCGCCAGCTTCTTGTAAGCATCGAGCTTTGCCTTCGGTACGGCAAGTACGAAACCGTCGACATAGGACATCTGATTTCCTCCATGCGATCGTTTTCCTCTCCCTCTGGAGCGGGAGAGGTGATTTCAGACACAGCCTGTGTGGAATGCTAAGCTGCTTTCACCGGTGCGTTCATTGCCCATTCGACGCCGAACGGATCACGCATATTGCCCCAGCGGTCGCCCCAGAACATCACCTGCAACGGCACGACTTCCTCGCACCCCGCCTCGACGGCTCGCTGCCACCAGGCGTCGATGTCTTCGCTGCCGAGATGGAGCTGCATAGTGTAGCCCTGCGGCTTCACAGCGGCCATTCCATGCTCGGGATAGAAGTCGGAAAGCATCAGGGTCGAACCGTTGATGTGGAGATGGATATGCATGGTGCGGCCCTGTTCGTCCGGCGGATAGGCAAAGACCTGCTCGGCACCGAAGGCCTTTTGGTAAAATTCTGCGGCTTTGAAAGCGCCGTCCAGCTGAAGGTAGGGCGTCAATCCGCCAAGCACTTTGGCGGCGGGCTGGGTCTGCGGCTGGTCATTCATGTCATGCTCCTCTTTGCGTCTGGTTTGCCTTTGCGAACCACAGGACGAACGGAACGGCGACGATCCTACACGGCCGATGGTTTTTTGGATTCGAAATGGCGCCTGCCGCGACGGCTATCTGCTACCCTTCAACCTTCGATGCGAATCCGCGGGCTGTTTTGCGCGTCGACGACGATTTCCGGCCAGCCAATATCTTTGCGCAGCTCGATCGGCAATGAAAGGATGGCGCGTTCGCTGCGATAACGGGCGCGAGCCGCCGAGTAACGCGTCACGGCGTGACCTATGGATGACAGAATAGACATGATGCTTTCTCCTCGATTGGCGCCGGCATCACCGTGTCGGCAACCCAAGGACGTGGCATGCGATCATCATCCGACAGAGCGCCGGAATTTTTTTCCGCAAGCCTTCAGCCGCCGGCTTCGGCAACCTCCCGGAAGAACTCCTCCGGGCTGTCGATCTCGGTCAATCGCCGTTTCTCGATCAGCCAGAAGCGGTTGCCAACCGCGCGGATGAAGGAGCGGTCGTGCGAGGCAAGCAGGCAGCTCGCCTGATGTTCCAGCAATTCCGCTTCCAGTGCTTCCTGACCATCGATATCGAGATGATTGGTCGGTTCGTCGAGTAAATAGAAATTGGGGTTGGCGAGCCTCAGCGCCAGCATCATCAGCCGCGCCTTCTGTCCGCCCGACAGCACGCCGATCCTGCGCTCCTGCATGTCGATGCCGACGCCGGCGCCCGCCAGCAGCGAGCGGGCGCGCTGCTCGCCGACATCGAATCTGCGCGAGAGCATCGCCAGCGGCGTGTCGTCGCCGCCGATGCCCGACAATGCCTGGTCGCTATAGCCGAGCACGGTCGACGGCGTCACCTTCAGGCTTTGCGCCGCCGTTTCCGGCTCGACGATGGCGTTCCGGATCAGGCCGATCAGCCGTGACTTGCCGACGCCGTTACGGCCGAGCAGGACGATGCGGTCGCCTTGGCAGATGTGGCGCTTGCCGGTGCTGAACAGAACCGTGCCGTCAGGTGTTCCGACCACCAAATCGTCGAGCGTGATCAGCACCTTGGCATGGCTGCCGCGATTGGCGAGCTTGATCGCGCCCGCCGATCTTTCGCGGTGTGCCGGCGCTGCTGCTTCTTCCAGACGCTCGGCCCGCTGGTTGAGCTGCTTGGTCTTGACCGTCAAAAGGTCGCTGCCGGAATTGATGCCGATATTGTTGAGCTTGGCGGCCTGCCGGCGCAGCTGCTGCGCCACTTTCATGTCGCGCTGGAATTTGCGCTCGGTCGAGGCATCGACTTCGCTCAATGCGTCCCTGGCTCGTGAATAGGGCAGCGAGAATACCGGCGACTGTTCGGGGCGGAGGAACAGCGTCCGGTTGGTCGTAGCATCGAGAAAAGCGCGGTCGTGGCTGGCAATCACCAGCGGCACCTCACGTGGCAGCGCGTTCAGCCAGGTCTCGAGCTGGCTGATCTTGCCGAGATCGAGGTGATTGGTCGGCTCGTCGAGAAGCAGGACGTCGGGGTCGGTGACCCAGACGCGGGCGATCAGCGCCAGCCTTTGCCAGCCGCCGCTCAAGGCCCGCATCGGCCGCTCGCGCATCGGCTGCGGCACGTCGAGCGAGTCGAGAACCACGTCAACGCGCCATTGCTCGCTTTCGGCCTGCTCGGCCGGCAAGGCGTCGGCCACCACCTCATGAAAGCTACGCCCGGCCAAGGCTGCGGGGACGACTTGCTCGACATAGCCGACGCGCAGGCCGCGCGTGCGGGTGATGTCGCCTGATGTCGGCTCCATCTCGCCGGTCAGGCACTTCAGCAAAGTGGATTTGCCCCGACCATTGGCGGCGACGATGCCGAGCCGGTCGCCGGTGCCGATGGTGAGGTCGAGATTGGAGAAAAGCGGCGCACTCATGGTGACGCCGAGGGATTTGAGGCTGATCAGGGCCATTTGGGTTTCTCTGGTCTGCCCGGAATACAATTCCGGTTCAATGCACTTTGACGGTGCGCAGGCTGGCCATCAGGCTCGGCGTTGCGGCACCACGAAGGGCAGACCAAGAAAATCGAAGCGGGAAAACCCGGACCGTCTCTGGTCAGCCCTGCAAGCAAGCTCGCAGGGCAGAGACAGGGCCGCGCTGACGGTGGTGAGAAAATAACACGCAGCCCTCCTTTCAAGACGTTCGAGTTGTAGAAACTGGCTACACCAAGGGTAGGGCCGATGGCAAGTGGCTAGGCTTCCCCTTCTCCACTTGTGGGAGAAGGTGGCCGCGAAGCGGTCGGATGAGGGGTGCTCCAGCTTGGCACCGACGGCGATCCGTCCAGCACCCCTCAACCGTCTTGGCGCTGCGCGCCGATCCACCTTCTCCCACAAGGGGAGAAGGGAAGCTCGCTACCGTCCCGGCCGACCCGTCTTGCCGGGCCGGCGCTTTTCACGGCGGGCGTCGGCGGGGTCTTCGTAGGAGCCGATGCCGGCGCGCTGGCGGACAATGGGTTTTGCAAAATCGTCGCGATCCTTCGCGCCCCCCTCTGCCCTGCCGGGCATCTCCCCCACACGGGGGGAGATCGGCTGCTGCTTCGCCGGAACTTTTCCCTCGACCGGCTTCTCGGTGCGCCGCACGGTCATCTCGTCGAGCGAGTTCTTCTTGAACAGCGGCTTGGTCGGTTCGCCCGGGATGCCGAAATCGGAGCCGTGCGCCTCTTCGGCCGACTGCTTCTTGAACAGCGAACGCGACACTGCGCCGGCCGGGGTCGGCATATCCGTGCCCGGCCCCATGGCGTCGAGCGAGGGCTTCGAAAACAGCGGCTTCTTCACCGGCACGGCGCCATCGGCACCCATTTCGTCGAGCGCCGGCTTGCGGAAGAGATTGGGCCGGGCCGCCTCTTCGGCGGCACGTGCCTCGTCGAGCTTGCGGAAACGCTCCTGTTCCTCTGATGTGCGATGTTTGGCCACGCCTTTATTGTGCTTGCCCTTCTCGCGGCCCGAGACCGGGCTTTCCATGTCGGCATACTTGGCCAGCGGGTCGTCGGAGATGGACAGCTCCATCTCGCGCAGCCGTTTGATCTCGTCGCGAATGCGGGCGGCCTTCTCGAAATCGAGGTTGGCGGCGGCGTCGCGCATCTGCTTGTCCAGGGCGTCGAGATGCGCCTTCAGATTGTTGCCCATCATCGCGCCGGCGCTGTCGGTGAACTGCGAGATATCGGCGCGGACATGATCTTTTTCGTAGACCGAGTCCAGGATGTCCGAAATGCGCGACTTGACCGATTCCGGGGTGATGCCGTTGGCCGCGTTCCACTCCATCTGCTTTTCGCGACGGCGGTTGGTCTCGGCCATTGCCCGCTCCATCGAGCCGGTGATCTGGTCGGCATAGAGGATGACCTTGCCGTCGACGTTCCTGGCGGCGCGGCCGATGGTCTGGATCAGCGAGGTCTCGGAGCGGAGAAAACCTTCCTTGTCGGCATCGAGGATGGCGACGAAACCGCATTCGGGAATGTCGAGGCCTTCGCGCAGCAGGTTGATGCCGACCAGCACGTCGAAGGCGCCGAGGCGCAGGTCGCGCAGGATCTCGATACGCTCCAGCGTGTCGATGTCTGAGTGCATGTAGCGCACACGAATGCCCTGCTCGTGCAGATACTCGGTCAGGTCCTCGGCCATGCGTTTGGTCAGCACGGTGACCAGCGTGCGGTAGCCGGCCCTGGTGGTCTCGCGGATTTCGCCCACGACATCGTCGACCTGCGTCTTGGCCGGGCGCACCTCGACCGGCGGATCGATCAGGCCGGTCGGGCGGATGACCTGTTCGGCGAAGACACCGCCGGACTGCTCCATCTCCCAACCGCCGGGCGTTGCGGAAACCGCAACGGAAAGCGGGCGCATGGCGTCCCACTCCTCGAAGCGCAGCGGCCGGTTGTCCATGCAGGACGGCAGGCGGAACCCATACTCGGCCAGCGTCGCCTTACGGCGAAAGTCGCCGCGATACATGCCGCCGATCTGCGGTATGGTGACGTGGCTTTCGTCGACAAAGACCAAAGCGTTGTCGGGGATGTATTCGAACAAGGTCGGCGGCGGATCGCCCGGCTGGCGGCCGGTCAGATAGCGCGAGTAATTCTCGATGCCGGCGCAGGAGCCCGTCGCTTCCAGCATCTCCAGGTCGAAGCGGGTGCGCTGCTCAAGCCGCTGCGCCTCGAGCAACCGACCGGCCCGTTCGAGTTCGACCAGCCTGTGCTTGAGCTCTTCCTTGATCGACTTGATGGCCTGGTTCAAGGTCGGGCGTGGCGTCACATAGTGCGAATTGGCATAGATCTTGACGCTCTTCAGCTCGCCGGTCTTTTGGCCCGTCAGAGGGTCGAATTCGGTGATCGCCTCGATCTCGTCGCCGAACAGCGAGATGCGCCAGGCGCGGTCCTCGAGGTGGGCCGGGAAGATCTCGATCGTGTCGCCGCGCACCCGGAACGAGCCGCGGACGAAGTTGATGTCCTGGCGCTTGTATTGCTGGGCGACGAGGTCGGCGAGCAGCGCGCGCTGGTCGAGCCGGTCGCCGATCTGCATCTGGAAGGTCATCGCCGTATAGGTCTCGACCGAGCCGATACCGTAGATGCAGGACACCGAGGCGACGATGATGACGTCGTCGCGCTCGAGCAGCGAGCGCGTCGCCGAATGGCGCATGCGGTCGATCTGCTCGTTGATCGAGGATTCCTTCTCGATGTAGGTGTCGGTCCGGGGCACATAGGCCTCAGGCTGGTAATAGTCGTAGTAGCTGACGAAATACTCGACGGCGTTTTCCGGGAAGAATTTCTTGAATTCGGAATAGAGCTGCGCGGCCAACGTCTTGTTGGGCGCCAGGATCAGAGCGGGGCGCTGCGTCTCCTCGATCACCTTGGCCATGGTGAAGGTCTTGCCCGAGCCCGTGACGCCGAGCAGAACCTGGGTGCGGTCGTTGCTGTTGACGCCCTCGACGAGATCCTTGATCGCCGTCGGCTGGTCGCCGGCGGGCTCGAAATCCGAGACCATCTTGATGGCGATGCCGCCTTCGGATTTTTCCGGCCGGGCGGGACGGTGCGGCGTCCACAGCACGCCGTCCTTGTGCAGCGGATTGCCGGATTCGATCAGCGCCGACAGCGCCGCGACGGTGGCGGTGACGCCGCCCGAAGCCATGGTCTCGGCCTCTTCCAGGGAGACATCGAGGCCGGCGACAGGGTTGAGACCGGCCGCGGTGCGCTCCCGCGCCGAAGCCGCGCCGCCCATCGAGGTACCGCGTGCCGTACGGCCGGGGGAAGAGGAGCGCTCGGGGATTTTCTTGGCAGACTTGGCGCCTTCCCTCCCCCTCGAGGGGAGGGTGGCGGCGGAGCCGCCGGGTGGGGTCGGTGCGGCAGTACTCGACGTTCCTTTGCGTCCCGCGCTGCCTCCGGCGACCCCCTCTGTCGCCTTCGGCGACATCTCCCCCTTGAGGGGGGAGATTTGGCGCCCTTCCTTCTCGGCTTCCTGCTCTATCTGCTCGGCCCAGTCGGCGATCGAGCCGGTCAGCGGGGCGCCGGTGAACTCGGTCTGCGGCGCCTCGGCAAAGCCGCCCTTGTACAGGGGCTCCGAGGCATCGAGGAAATCGGTCAGCGGACTGAGCCGCTTGGGCGGTGAAGCGCGCTCGTCATTCGCCGGCGGAGGCGTTTCCTTGTCGGGGAGTCTGGCCATGGACCGAATATGGGAGGTATCGGCCAAAATGGAAAGAGCGGAGTGGCCGGTGGCGCGAGGCGCAATTTGGCTCCTGACAGCAGGCTGTCAGGAGTAGCGTCTAAGCACGCCCTCAGTTGAACCAAAGCGCGAACGTCAGAAACCCGGCGCCGCCGAATTGGCGCTGGATCTGGTCGAACTCCTCGCTGGTGAGAATCTTCCCGCGTTCTAGATAGGGCGCGATGGCCGGGCCGGTGATCGACAGCACCAGGTCGAAGGTTTTTGGCTCATCAAAGAAGCGCTTCATGTTGATGCCTTTGTCGGCGATGCGGAAATGCGGCAGCAAGGTGCGGCCTTCCAGCAGATCCTCGGCCATGGCCAAGGCAGCGAGCCAGGCCTGCACCTGCTGCTCGCCGACTTCGAGACCGGTCAGCGGGCTGGCGCCTTTCTGCTGCGGCCCGGGCAGCCATTCGCGGTCATTGTCGGTTTCGGCGCGGATGGCTTTCCAGTCCTCGCGCGACAGCCGGATCATTTCCATGAGATGGCGGCGTGCCGCTTGCCGGCGCTCAGGCTCGACCACTTGCCAGTTAATGAGATGCACCAGGGAGATGAAATCGGCGAGACGCCATTCGGACGACAGAATGCTGCCGCCCATGCCACCGTCCAGCGGAACGAGCGTGTCCTGCAGTGGCAGTTTTGCGCGCGGGAACAGCATGTGGAAGGAGCCGTCGAACGTGTTTCTGAAATCATGCGCCAGCCAGAAGTCGGCCTGCGCCATCAGGAACTCGGCATAGCCCTGCAGCCAGTAGCCGTCGGCCCGGTCGAAGCGGAAGGTGAGGGCTGGTGCGGCCGCGTCTGGCGCACCGCCGCCGCGTGACAGAGACGCCATGATCGCCGCGGCGCTTTCGTCCGGCGCGATCGTGCCGTCCTCGTTGAGGTCGATGCCGAGGCGGGTGAGGTCGATGACCATGCCGATGTCAGCGTCGGCGGGTACCGAACCCAGCGTGGCTGCGGATTTCTCCAGCCGGTCGCGGAAGGCGACGAGAATGGCGCGGAATTGTTCGTAGGTCAGCGGCTCGGGATTGGCATTGTCCGGCACCGGCAGCCGCATCAGCGGCAGCATGAAGGATTGCGGGCTGTCGAAACCGTGGCGGTGCAGGCCGCCGGCCAGTATCTCCAGCGCGGTGAAGAATTCGCCGGCGCCGGCGGCATAGGCGGCTGCCGGATCGCCCGGCGCGGCGGCTTCCAGAGCGGCAAGAGCGCTGTCGCGCTCAGTCACGGTTTTTGCCTCGAACAGGGCCGCCGGTTCGGGAGCCGCGGCGCTGGGTAACGCCAGCCGCAGGAGAAGAATGATGGCGCACGCCACCAGCCTGGAAAAACGCTTCATCGTGATCGCCCCTTTTGTCGCTCCGCAGTGGATCATACACGCATTTGGTTCGCTGCGCCTGTGGCCCTGTGGTTCACCCACAACAGTCGACGCTTCAATCAATCCGGCGGACGGTCTACACAAGGCAAAACGATTGGGCGTCGCGTGTCGAACTATCCGCTTTCCTACAAACTGTCCTGGCTGCCACGCTTCCTCCGGCCTTCGCTCGACGGCGACGCGCGCGGCTTTGCGCCTGCGGCAGCGACCCTGATCGAGCCGCCGCCGGCGCGGACGGTGCGGCTGGCTTTCGTCGGCGATATCTCGGCGGTGGCCAATCGCCGCGCGCCGGACTGCGATCCGGCGATTGCGGCACTGCTTGCCTCGGCCGATCTGGTGGTCGGCAATTGCGAAAGCCCGGTGGTGGAGCGGCCGAGCGCTGTTTTGGGCACCAGGCTTGGCACGCACCACGCGATGAGCGAGCGGTTCCTTGCCGAGGCGCTGGCCGCCGCCGGCATTTCGCGTGAAAAACTGGTGCTGTCGCTGGCCAACAACCATGTGCTCGACCAGGGTATTGCCGGCTTCGACGAGACCGTCGCCGCGCTGGAGCAATTAGGCATCCGCACGATCGGCACTGCGGCTCCGGTCGAGCGGTTTGCGGTTGGTTCGCTGACCATAGGCCTTGCCGCCTTTACCTTGTGGCGCAATACCGACGAGGCTCAGTTCGCGGGCCGAGTCTCGATGCAAGCCGATCCGACGCAATGGCCGCACGCTGCCGCTTCGGGTGTCGACCTCCTCTGCGCGGTGCCGCATTGGGATTGGGAATTCCGGCATTTTCCACGTGCGAAGACGCGGGCAATGGCGCGACTTCTGGCCGAACATGGCGTCGGCCTGATCGCCGGACATCATGCCCATGTCGTGCAGCCGATCGAGCGGATCGGCAAGACGCTCGTCGCCTATGGGCTCGGCGATTTCATCGGCACCGCCTTCGCGCGCCAGCCATGGCCCGGCCGCATCGGCGCCATTCTCGTCGTCGACATCAGCGACGATCCCGGCACGCACGGGGCCATCGCCGCCTACCGGCTGCATGCCTTCATGCGGCTGCGCGCCGGCGATCACGAGCGGCTGATGCCGGTTGAAACGCTGGCGGGAAAATCCAGGCAAAGGGTTCTGGCCCGCCTCGATGCGATCTTCGGTGCCGGGCGCTGACAGCTGCGCTGACGCGGTCCACCAAACCGGCTATCATGCCCAACGCGGGCTGGCTTGTGGGGCGGGTGGGTGATGGAAACTGCGGATTTCATGCCGAGCGAAGCGGTGATCGCCGGCCTCAGGAAGGACATCGAGGCCTACGAGGCGCAAAGGGCTTCGGCCTATCGCCGGACGCACTGGCGGGTGCCACTTTTCATCGGATCGGTGGTTGTCTTCGTGGCGCTGGTGGCCTGGCTCTTCAACGGGGTTGCCGACTCCAACGAGCAGTGGTTCTCGACCCCGCATGTGTTCCTCTATATCGGCGGGTTCCTGGCGGCGATCCTGCTCTATCTCCAGGCGATCAGGCCGGCGCGCAAATTGCAGCAGACGTTCCGCAACAGTTTGCTGCCGATCGTCTTCGGCTTCATCCAGGACGTGCGCTATCAGCATGGCGTAACGCCGAACTCCTTCGATCGGCTGCCGCGCGAGACGATTGGCGTGTTCAACCGTTCGTATTTCGAGGACGTCGTCTCCGGTCGGTATGAAGGCTTTGCGTTCGAGCTCTATGAGGTGACGCTGCTGGAGAGGAACGGCAAGACCACATCTCAGGCGTTCAAGGGCGTCATTATCGCGTTCGACACCATTGCGCCGTTCCCGGGAATCTTGGTGGCGGCGCGCCGTGCCAATATGGTGGTAGGTTTCTTCCGAGGCATGTTCGGCAGCAAGACGGAACAACTGTCATGCGGCGTACCCGAACTCGACGCCGCCTACGAGTTCCACACCGACAACATCGAAGCGGCGCGGCCGCTGGTGACCGGCCGGCTGGCGCAGGCGCTCGAATGGCTTGGCGAAACATGGCCGAAGGAACCGGCACGCGTCGCGCTCAACGGCAGCGATGGCTTTCTGCTGCTTCCGCAGACGAAGAACTTCTTCGAACTGCCGGACATCTCTGTGCCGCTCGACTATGCCAAGCATGTTGCGCCGATGATCGCCGACATGGCCACGATCCTGGCGACCGCGGCACTGGTCCGCAAGATCGGCGTGAAGGATGTAGAAGCCGGTTGAACTAGAATTCAGCCGTCAGCAATCGAAGCCATAGTTCTGGCGATAATAGTCGGCGTCTTCCTTCGACATTTTTTTGAAGAGAACGCAGACAGTGAAACTTCCCACCCGGCGGCCGTTCTTCATGTAGCCCCAGTCGGAAATATCGTCCCGGCTGAATTCGATCTCCTGGCCTGCCACGACGTTGTGCACGGTCTGCGGCTCGTTGTCCAAGGTTCCTGCAAATCCGGCCGCCGTCCGGTGGAAGGGAAAGACCCAGAAATGTTCAGTGGCGTCCCCGTCCTTGACCACGACTTTCAATTGGAAGTCGGCCGTTCCGGATGGCGGTGCGTCGGCCAATACCAGGAAGTCGTCGAGGCTGGCACGCGCCTGCTCGATAGCGGCCGCCATCTCCGGATCGTCGCCAGCTACGCTGACGACCTTGTCGTCGCCTTGACCAGGAGTCTGCGCGTCGGCTGATGCCGGAGCAAACGCAAGCAAGAGGGCAAGCGCGAAACGGGCTGCAAGCTTCATGATGCGACGGCTTTCGACATTTTCGCCAGACAAACCGGATCATCGTTCGCCGAACGTCTGATTGGCAACTGGTTTTTGTCTCCATCAGGCGCTATTCCTGGGACAGTGGGGTGGGGCTATGGTCGAAGAACGCAAGGGGTTTCGCCTGTCGCGGCGGCTGCTGCTGGGTGCGACCGTGGTCGGCGGCGCGATGCTCTGGGGCGGCACGACCGTGGCGCGGCTGGCGCGCGGTCCGTCGGGGCAGAAGAATTCCGGGCGCATCGCCGACATTGACGGGATCGACCTGGCGCAGAAGCCGCTGGAGGGCCCGCCAGCCTACGATCCGGCGCTGCCATGGCTGACCAAGGGCGGCAACATCAACGATGCCAGCGGCCTGTCGATGACACCGGTCTACGGCGTTATCGAAGTCAGCAAGGAAGACCACATCGCGAGCGCGCTGGCCTTTGCCCGCGCCAATAGCCTGAAGGTCTCGGTCGCGGCGGTGCGCCATTCGATGGGCGGCCACGCCTTCGACGACAACGCGCTGGTCCTCGACATGCGTAAATTCAACAAGGTCAGTATCGACCCGGCTGCAAAGACGATGACCTTGCAGCCGGGCGCGCGCTGGCACGACATCCAGAACCTTTTGCACCCGCGCTTCGCGGTGAAGGCGATGCAGTCGACCGACATCTTTTCGGTCGGCGGATCGCTGTCGGTCAACGCGCATGGCATGGACCACCAGGCCGGCTCGGTCGCCGGTTTCGATCCGATCGATGCGGGTGATGCTGGCGGACGGTTCGGTGACGACCTGCTCACCGGCCGAAAATACCGAGCTGTTCCGCCACGTCGTCGGCGGCTACGGCCTGTTCGGCGTGGTGCTGGAGGCGACACTCGACATCGTCGACAACGCCGTCTACCGGACCTCGCGCGAGATCATCAAATCGGACGATTTCCCGACGTTCTTCGCCGAGGTTCTGGCGCCAAACAGGGCGATCGGTCTGTTTTATGGGCATCTGTCGACTGCGCCGGGCAATTTCCTCGAGGATATGATCGTCTACCGCTATGATAAGGTCGCCGACCAGCCGCCGGCCGACCAGCCGGCAATCGGTGAACCGGGTTCGGTCGGGCTCAAGCGGGTGATCATTAACCTGGCGAAATGGGGCAGCCTGTTCCAGGAGCTGAAATGGTTCACCGAAAAGACGCTGGAGCCGCAATTCGAGAGCTGCACGGTGGCGCGGACGACGGCAATGGGCGAGGGCGAGGCCTGCCTCGTCACGCGCAACCATCCGATGCACGATTCAGTGCCCTATCTGTTCAACGATCTGCTCGATGAGACCGACATCCTGCACGAGTATTTCATCCCGCGGGCGGCCTATAACCCGTTCATCGCGGAAGCGCGCGAGATCCTGCGCAACCAGACCCTGCCGGTGCTCAACGCGTCGGTACGCATCGTCCACAAGGAGGATGTGGCGCTGAATTATGCGCCGGAGCCGGCCTATTCGCTGGTGCTCTACATCAATCAGCCGACAAACGCTGACGGCAATGCCAGGATGCGGGCGCTGACAAGGGCGCTGATCGACGTGACGATCAAGCATGGCGGGCGTTTTTTCCTGCCCTACCAGCTCCACTACACAGGCAAGGAGCTGCTTGCCTCCTATCCGGAACTGCCGTCCTTCCTGGCGAAGAAGCTGCAATACGATCCGGGCGAGCTGTTTTCGTCGATTTTTTATCGCGCCGTCAAGGCACTGATCGGCACGGCCTGAAGCGGCGGCTACAAACCGTCAGGCAGCTTCGCCGCCAGCCAGTTCGCCGAACGCCTGGCGATGCCGATCGTTGCCGATGCGGCGCGGCCGAGATCGGTCTTGACCACGGCGTAGCCGGCCTTCGTGCGGTAGACCACGGCGCGGCCGCCATCGACCGCCGCTTCATAGGCGACCGGCCGGACGGCTTCCGTTTCCGTCGCCGTGGCCTGCGTTCCGACCGCAGCACTGGGCCGATGGCTCAGTTCCGGTGGCAGCGGGTCTGTCGCGGCCGTACTGGCCGTCGTCAATTCAGGCTCGGAAGCGGTCGCAGCGAGCTGCGATGACGAAGACGAGTTCTGTATCCGGCAGATGCCGGAGACCAGCGGATAGTCGAAATTGCGCTCGTGCAGCATCTGGCTTTTCATCGCCGCTTCGCATTCGGCGATGGTCGACCATTTGGCGGGCGTCTCGCCGATATATTCGCAAAGCCTGGCGTCGCAATCGCAGCCGACGATGGTCATGGCGACAAGGGCGGTCTTGATCACGGTCGTGTCCCTCCGAGTTGCCTGGCACATGTGCGCAAGACAACGTGTCTACGGCATCATCAATCGTTGCGGAACAAGGCGGGATTTGGCCGCGATTGTGGAATGAGCGTGACGGAGCATCACGCAACGTCCTGCCGAGGCCGACTGTGACCGAAAGGCCTCAGTAATCGTAGACATGCTCGAGCCTGGCGCCCGCCGTCATCAGCGCCGGCAGCACGATGTGCAGCTTGCGCACGGCGACGGTCAGGCCGGTGCGGCGCGTCGAAGGTTGCGCCGGAAGCGGGTAGCTGAACAAGGTGCGTGCACCTTCGGGAACATTGATCTCGTCATTGGAAAGCATGGTGACCATGATCTCGTCATTGCCGCCGATCTCGACGAAGGAGACGCCCTTGCCGATCAGGCGCGGGATCATGTCGGTGAACACCTGATAGCGTCTGGTGACGAAGATCGCGCCGTCGGCGCCGAGATCGCGCTCCAGCAAGGTGTCGGGTTCGTTGCGCGTCACCTCGCCGACCGGACCCTTGGCCCAGACATGAATATCGAGCAAGGCGGGATCGGTGGTGGCGGCGAGCGCCGACTTGATCAGATCGGCATAGCCCTGCTTGATCGTGTCGGCGAGGCCGAAAGCGAGCTTGCGTTCGCTGGTGCGGACGGCGCTGTCGTCCGCTGCCGGCTGGACGGCAAACAGGCCGGCACGCTTTTCGGCATAGGGAAACTGGTACCACGGCACCTGGTCGAGAAAACCGGCATAATCGGCCGCCACCTTGGCCTGGTAGATGTCGACGGCGGTGCGCTTGCCGGCTGTCGCTTCGGTGACGCGGCCGATCGTATTTTCATAGGCCCACTGGATGGCGTGCTCGATCGTGTGGCTGGTGCCGATGACCACCAGCATCTGGTGGTTGTCGAGGTTGAACTTGTAGGTAGAACTGGCGCGGATGACCATCGCATAGTCCTGCCAGAAGCGGCCGATATAGGAGAGATAGGGAAAACCGCTCGGCTGGTTCTTGTCGACGAAGCCGGCATATTCGCGGGCGGCGTAGACGATGGCCCATTCCGGATAGGTAAGAAAGGTCGATTCCTCCGGCCGCTGGTAGCCGGGGATCTCGGCACGGATCTTGTCGGCCAGCGCCTTTGGCGGGGCACCCTCGGCGACGCCCGGCAATGGCGTTGTGTCCAGCGACGGCGTCGTGAGAAAGCCGTAGGCCAGCCCGGCGATCGGGATCAACACGACAATGACGACGAGCCAGAGGATCGCCTTGATGATGCGCTTCAGCCAGCGGAACAGGAACATGGCCGGTCAGGCCGTGGCGAAATGGTCGTACACACGTTTCGACAGCCAGAACCCGACGTAGACGGCGAAGCCGCCGATGACGATGTGCGGCAGGTTGGCGAAGAAGCGGGCCGGGAATTCGATGTCGTTCAGGGAGCGGAAGCCGTTGATGAAAATGCCGCCATCGAGGCAGCCGGAACCGGTGACCAGGCCGAGCACGCCGTCGAACAGATAGACCGAGCCGAACAGCTTGAAATAGAACACCGCCTGGCGGTGCGAGATGAAGGCGGCGGCCAGCGCCCAGACGCCGGAGAAGGCGTGCAGCAAATCGTCGTACCATTGCAGCGAGAACAGGCCGAACAGATTGCCGCCGGCGTCGTTGAAAGCCGGCACATAGCCGATGGCAACAACGCCGAAGAACAGGAAAGCATAGGCAACAGCAAGCTTCTGGATAAGCGTCATGAAATGTCCCCCTGCCGTCAGCCCCTTTAAACGGCCCCCGACGGCAAATGGATAGTAGCTGATTTTGGCGCAGCGTGAAGCGTCGCCGGCAAAATCGTCAGGCGGGGCCACAAAGACAGTCGGCGCCGGGATTTCTCCCAGCGCCTCCCTGTCAGATCAGGACACGGTCGCGGCAGCAACTCCCGAAAGATGTCGCGCCATGCCGGCCTTGATTTTGACGGTCCTGCCAGTCGCCACCCGAGGGCAGCGTCCGTTCCGGACCACGCCGGTCTCCACTCTTGCGAGCTTTGCCCAGCGCGCCATCGAAGGTTTTTGCCGTCCTTCATGGCAGCATCGGTCCGCCGTCGGCGTTCGCACGCTTTCCGCGGCCCCGTAGGTCTCGGCGTCCATCCCTCCAACAAGCAAGCCTGTTCTCGTTCAGGGCCGTACGGGCCTCAGGAAATCCGCCGTTCCGCTTTGCCTTTCGGCGTGGCGATCGGTAGCCGCCTGAGATGGGTTTAACGTACGTCGGATAAGCGTTTGGCGGAACTGCCGCATGCCTGTGGATAGCGGGATTATCGGGGACTGACCCTGCCAAAAATAGCGACTTTCCGATCTCTGCCGCCGCCGGTCGGGATTTGCCGCCTCGATGCCGAAGCCGCATTGTCGGGTAATCGACCCTTGCCCCGCGGCCCTGCGCGGGCTTCAATGCCGGCAAATGATTGGAAGGCGTGTTCGATGGCCTTGGGGAGGCAGGCTTGAAGGTCGCGGTGGTTCTCAATCCGATCGCCGGCGGCGGCAGGCTCAAGCGGCATTGGCCCGAGGTTGCGGCTTCGCTGAAAAGACATTTCGGTGATTTCGAGCTGCGTGAAACGCAGGCCGAGGGGGATGCCGAACGGCTGGCGCTCGACCTTGCCGCCATCGGCTTCGAGCTGGTGATCGCGGCCGGCGGCGACGGCACCGCCAGCGAAGTCGCCGACGGGCTGCTGAAGGCTTTCCGGGAAAGCGGCCGGACAGCCGAACTTGGGCTGCTGCCTTGCGGCACCGGCATCGACTTCGCCCGCGGGCTCGGCCTGTCGAACAATGTCGATCTGACGCTGAAGCGGATTGCCGAGGCCAAGCCGCGCAAGGTCGATGCCGGCTGCATCAGCTATGTCGACGACCATGGCGCACTGGCCAGCCGCCATTTCATCAACATCGCCAGCCTCGGGCTTTCCGGCGCCACCGACCGCGCGGTCAACGCCGACAGGCGCAAGGGCAAGGTTTCGGCCAAGGCACTGTTCTACTGGCGCACGGTCTGGGAATTCCTCCGCTATCGGTTCCAGGAGGTTGCGATCACCATCGACGACGGTGCCCCGGTTGAGGCGCGCATGGCATTGGTGGCGGTGGCCAACGGCAAATTCTTCGGCGGCGGCATGATGATCGCGCCCGACGCCGAGCTTAACGACGGCGAGTTCGACATCGTCATCCTGCGCGCCGCCGGCAAGCTGAAGCTGATCTGGGACATCCGCCTGCTCTATGGCGGGCGGCACCGCAACCATCCTGCGATCACCATCCTGCGCGGCAAGAAAGTGGTTGTCGAGCCGCTCGGCGATCTGCAAAAGAACGCCGCGCTGATCGACATAGACGGCGAATCGCCGGGTCGCATACCAGCAACTTTCGAGATCCTGCCCGGCGCATTGACGCTGAGATATTGAATCAAGGCGTTGAGACTTTGATTCAGTTGACTGCGGCTCTGGTTCCGGCGATCTCTCCAATCGACTGAAATCGATTGATAATCCGGCCAATATCAACTTGCGAGTTTAGCCGGGAAACCGGGTGCGCGCAGGTCGGTGCCGACGGCATCCTCGAGCAGTTTCACGATCATCGTCGACCAGGCGCTGCCGCCATAGGCCTGCTTGCCTTGCCTGAAGATTGCGTCGACGCGCGCGGCAATCTCGAGCGGCACGCCGAATTTTTCACCCATGCCGAGGGCGAAGCCGAGATCCTTCAACGCCAGATCCATGGTGGAGCCGATGTCGTAGGAGCCGTTCAGCACCAGCTGGCTTTCGGTCTCATGGACGAAGCTGTTGCCGGAGGAGGCGACGATGGCGTGATAGGACTGGGCAAGGTCGAGCCCGCCCTTTTTGGCCAGCATCAGCGCTTCGCCGGCGGCGACCAGATGGATGAAGGCCAGCATGTTGGTGATGACCTTGATCACCGCCGCCGAGCCGACCGGACCCATCAGGAACGAGCGCGCGCACATCGCCTCGACGGCAGGGCGGTGGCGCGCATAAAGCGCTGCGTCGCCGCCGACCAGCGCGGTGATCTGTCCGACGGCTGCCAGATGCACGCCGCCGGTGACCGGGCATTCGAGCGTCTCGACGCCTCTTGCCGAGGCGAGGGATGCAAGGCGCACGATCTCGTCTTGGCTAGTGGTCGACATCTCGATCCAACTGCCGCCTGCGGGCAGGCCTTCGAGCAATCCGCCGGGGCCGGCCAGCACCGCCTCGCTGACTTTTGGCGAGGGCAGGCAGGTGATGGCATTGCCGGCGCGGCCAGCGGCATCAGCCGGGCTGTTGGCGGCATCGGCACCAAGCATCACCAGCCGCTCGACGGCCGCCTGGTCGCGGTCGAATACGGTGACGGCAAAGCCGTTGTGGATCAGGTTGGCGGCGAGCTGGCCGCCGAGATGGCCAAGACCGACGAAGGCATAGCTCTGACGCGCGCTCACGGCATCAACGGCGTCTGCAGCATCTGCAAATGCAGGTCCTTGCCGGTCCAGGGATGCGCCTCGCAGACGGCTTCGTCGAGCTCGACGCCGAGGCCTGGCTCCTTCGACGGGATGACGTTGCCGTCCTGCCATTCGATTTTCTTCTTGAGCAGCTTTTCGTGGAAGCCACCCCACTGCTTCAGCGATTCCAGAATGAGGAAGTTGGGCAGCGTTACCGCGAGCTGGATGTTGGCGGCGCCGACGATCGGTCCGCAATAGCAGTGCGGCGCGACCTGGATGTGGTAGGCTTCGGCCATGGCGGCGATCTTCTTGGTTTCGAGAATGCCGCCGGAGCGGCCAAGGTCGGGCTGAAGAATGGTCGCCGCACGGTTTTCGATGACGCGGGCAAATTCGAATTTTGTGGTCAGTCTTTCCCCTGTCGCGATCGGGATCGAAGTGCCCCTTGCGACCTGAGCCATGACCTCGGGCATGTCGGGCGGCACCGGCTCCTCGAACCACAGCGGATCATAGGGCTCGATGGCGCGGGCGAGGCGCAGCGCGCCCGATGCGGTGAACTGGCCGTGCGTACCGAACAGGATGTCGGCTCTTGTGCCGACCGCCTCGCGGATCGCCTTGACCATGCGGGCGGAGAGGTCGATGTCGACGAGGCGCGGCTGGTGGCCGTCGAAGGCGGTGTAGGGGCCGGCTGGGTCGAGCTTGACCGCGTCAAAACCCTGCTCGACATATTCGAGCGCGCAGGCGGCAGCCAGATCGGGATCGTTGTAGACGTTCTTGCCGCGGGCGTCCTCGGAGTGGACGCTGCCGCTGTGCGGGTAGAGGTAGGTATAGGAACGCAGCGTTTCATGCACCTGCCCGCCAAGCAGCTTGTAGACCGGCTTGCCGGCCTCCTTGCCGATAATGTCCCAGCAGGCGATTTCGAGCGCCGAGAAACAGCCCATGCCCGACACGTCGGGGCGCTGGGTGAAGCCGGATGAATAGGCGCGGCGGAAGAAGTTTTCGACGTCGTGCGGATCGCGGCCGACGAGATAGCGCTCTGCCATGTCCTCGACCATTTTTGCGGTGACATGTGCCGAGAAGGTGGCGTTGTAGGCCTCCCCATAGCCGACGACGCCGCCATCGGTGGTGAGCTTGACGAAGATGAAATACTTGCCGCCGATGCCGGGCGGCGGATTGCCGACCACCCAGGTCTTGACGTCGGTGATTTTCATTTTTGATCCTCCAGAACCAGTTCGGCGCCCTTCCATCCGGTCATGATCGCGGCGGCGTTGGTGTTGCCGGTTATGTTGTCGGGAAAGATCGAGGCATCGATGACGCGCAACGCCTGGATGCCGTGTACCTTGAGGCGCGGATCGACGACGGCGTGCGCCGCGTCCGGCCCCATGCGGCAGGTCGAGACCGGGTGATAGACGGTGCCCGAGCGCTTCCTGAAATCCTGAATGAGATCCGCGTCGGAGGTGATCGAGGGACCGGGCAAAACCTCTTCCTCGATGATCTCGGCCATCGCCGGCATCGAGGCGATCTTCCTGACGAATTTCACCGCCGCCAGCATTTCAGCGACGTCCGCCTCGGTCGAAAAGGCATTGGCGACGATTTTGGGATAATCGCGCGGATTGGCGGAACGGATCATGATTTCGCCGCGGCTCGACGGACGGCAATTGGACAGCCCGATGGAAAAGCCCGGCCATGGATCGGGCGTCAGGATCGGGCGTTCGCCGCTCTTCGGAATGACGGTCGAAAACGCCTGGAAATAGAGCTGCATGTTGGGCCGTGCCGTGGCCGGATCGGTGCGGAAGAAGCCGCCGGCATTGTTCATCGACAGCGACAGCGGGCCTAAGCGCAAAAACACGTACTGCATGCCGACCAGCAGCTTGCCCCACCATGGGCGCAGGATCTGGTTGAGCGTGGGCAGCCTGCCCTTGAAGGTGTAGTTGATGCCGACATGGTCCTGCAGGTTTGCCCCGACATTCTCGTTGGCGTGAACGACAGGAATGCCCAGACCAGCAAGAAGCGCCGATGGACCGACACCGGAGAGCTGGAGCAGTTGGGGCGAATTGACCGAGCCGCCGGACAGGATGATCTCGCGGCCGGCGCGGGCGGTCTTTGTCTCGCCATTCTGGAGATACTCGACACCGACGGCGCGCTTGCCCTCGAACAGGATCTTTGTCGCCAGCGCGTTGATCTCGACGCGGACATTTTTGCGCTTCATCGCCGGGCGCAGGAAGGCGCGCGCCGCCGACATGCGGCGGCCGTTCCTGGTGGTGATCTGGTAGACGCCGACGCCTTCCTGCGAGGCGCCATTGAAATCCGGGTTGAGCGGCAGGCCGGCCTGGTTGGCGGCGGCGAGATAGCGCTTGGTGAGCGGATGGACGGAGGTCGAGCAGTCGGTGACATGCAGCGGCCCGCCGACGCCGCGCCATTGGTCGGCGCCGGCCTGATTATCCTCCAGCGCCTTGAAGGCGGGCAGCAGGTCATCGAAGCCCCAGCCGGGATTGCCGGCCGCTGCCCAAGCGTCGAAATCCTCACGCGCGCCCCTGATCCAGACCATGGCGTTGATCGAACTCGAGCCGCCGAGCAGCTTGCCGCGCGGCCAGTGGTCGGCATTGCCGGCCAGGCCGGGATCCGGCTCGGCCTTGTAGTTCCAGTTGACCGCCGGGTCGAAGAAGGTCTTGCCGTAGCCGAGCGGCATCTGCACGTAGAAGCGACGGTCGCTGCCGCCGGCCTCGAGCACCAGCACCGAGAAGCGGCCGGAAGCCGACAATCTTTCGGCCAGGACCGAGCCGGCCGAACCGGAGCCGACGATGATGAAATCATAGGTCTGCATGGTGGATACGGCTGGCTCCGGAATTCGGCTCTAACCTAGGCTTGGGCGCGACGCAGCGTCGCCGGGTCTTCCGGCATCCGTTGTGAAAAAAGCGACCGGGGATATTCAGTCTGAATGTCAACCTGTCGCCTGCTGCCCGAGTTCAGTCGCGTTCGCGCCCATCCGGGTCGAACAGGGCCGCCGCCTCATTGGCTTCTTCCAGCAGGAAGGTGAACACGCTTGAGTAGGACTTGGTCGAACCGGACAGAGGATCATCACTCTCCCAGCGAAAGATCCCCCCGTCCGGATTCATGCCAATTAAATCGTCATTGTCCCCGAGTGAACCAATAAAGAGAACATCGTCTGGTGCGTTGCCTGGCCGTCTCTGTACATTCGGTTCCAGTATGGAGAAGGGTTGTTGACCCGCCTCCACTAAATTTGTGCGTGACCAGCTACGTCGCAGCCCATAGACGCTTATATAATTCGCAAACAGACCTATCCCGTTGTGGAGCATGAGAAAGCAACGGAAATTATCTGGGAGTCGACGCGAAATTTCAGACTCCATCTGCCCAATTCCGATGGCGCCAAGTGGTGCGTACAGCTGATGCAAATACGCTTGAGGCGCTCGATGCGGGGTATGGCCAATCCACTCGGTTCCATCCGGATAGGTCTTGTATCCGAGGCGTTTCCATTTATCGACCAATGCTCGGATTTCTCTGTATGCACGAGCGTCTTCTTCGCTTGACCATTCTTCCTGCTTAGGCATTTCCTTAATAGGCTCCATTTACCCAGTTCGACGGGTCCGTAGGGTCTAACCTGTCGAACGCATCCATCGCATCGAAAACTTTACCAAGTGGCTCTAGCGACCGGCCGGAAGCCGACAATCTTTCGGCCATGACCAAGCCGGCCGAACCGGAGCCGACGATGATGAAATCATAGGTCTGCATGGCGGCTGCGGTCGGCTCCGGAATTCGGCCTCTAACCTAGGCTTGGGCGCGGCGCGGCGTCGCCGGGTCTTCCGGCATCCGATGTGAAAAAAGCGACTGGCGCGATGCTCGGAGTTTTCATCCAGCGGTGATTAGCCGTCCAGTCTTCGTTTGGTCAATTCGACTTGATAGACGCTTCGCGGATGTCGATTGCGTCGCCATATGTTGAGAGATGTAACCAGCGCCAAATACCCGAATATTGCAAGCAGGCCCCACAAAATTCCAAGCACATTGATCGAGACAAAAATAACCACAAATCCAACTGCAGCCACGGTGTAATATAAGACCGAGGCCCAGACATACTTATCCATTTGAGAGCTACTCATCTATCAGTCCTGGTTAGACGATTCGGTTCATCCGTTGTCGAGAATCTGCGGCCGATCGGCGATCTGACACTCAGGACGCTGGCCATGCCTTCGCTGTGCTTTGTCGACAAGCCGTCCAACCATTACAGGCGATGATCGGCAATCTACCTGAAATCATAGCGCACGATCGGGCGGGCCGGCGTCCTGCGAGCGACGACCCTGAACCCGGCGCGCGCGAAGGTGGAGGCATATCCGCTGCCGGAAGCGCTCGGCGATACGTCCGCGTCGAAAGGATAGGCTTCGAGCGCAGGAGCATTTGCGCGCCTCGCGAGTTCCAGTGCCTCTGCTATCAGCTGGAATGTTACGCCCCGCCTGCGGTATCGTTTTCGCACGTACAGGCAGGACAAGGACCAGACCGGCGCATCATCCACACGCTTGAGCTGCCACAGCCGATCGAGCCAGGGCAGGGCATCTCGCGGCGTCACCCGGCACCACCCGACAGCCGTATCGCCGTCGAAGGCGAGGATGCCTGGAGGCGGACCATGCTGGACGGCTTGCCGGAACGCTGCCTTGTTTTCCTCGCCGGGCCGCTTTCGATAAGAACGGCCGATCCGCCCGTACATACACCAACAGCGACTGCAGACGGCGCTCTCACCTGTCGTGCTCCAGCTCAGCGCAGAAAGCCAAGCACGGCCTCCATGAACTCGGCGGGGTACTCGACGTTCGACAAGTGAACCGCGGGCAGAACAACCAGTTTCGCGCCGGGCACCGTCGCCGCGATCAGCTCGCTATGGCTGGCGGCTGTCACAGTGTCGTGCCGGCCGGCGATCACCAGCGTTGGCCTGGAAATCAGCGCTATGGTTCGGCGAAGGTCCGCATCGCGAACCGCCGCGAACAAACCAGCCAAGCCTTGCCGGTCGATAGCCAGCAGCATGGCGCGAAATTCTTCGATGACGGGCCCGTTGGCCGCCAGCATTTTTTCAGGGAACCAGTTGCCCAGGAACATCTCGGCGGTTTCGGACATATCTGGCGCCTGCAGCACGGCGGCAATCCGCTCGTCAAACTGCTTTGCCGGTCCGAGGTAGGATGAGGTGTTGCTCAGGATCAATCGTTCGATCCGCTCGGGCGCGTGGATGCCGAGCCACTGCCCGACGAAGCCGCCCAACGACAGACCAAGGAAGTGTACGCGTTCAATGGCTAGGGCATCGAGCAGCTCGATCACGTCGCGGCCAAGCCGGTCGAGCGAATAAGCGCCGGCCGGAACGCTCGACCCTCCATGACCGCGAAAATCATAGCGCAGAACACGGAAATGCTTCGACAGCTCGTTGACCTGCATGTCCCACATCCGCAGTGTGGTGGCGATGGAATTCGACAGCATCAGCACGGGTTTCCCGGCGTCGCCGTCGATGCGGTAGGCGATGCGGGTACCATCGCCGACGGTCACGAAATCCAGCTCATTCATGGTGAATACACCTTCCTTCTTGGAGCGTTGAATGTGGCAAAGCCTAGCTGCGGCGCGCTTTTGATGATATTACAAAGATAGGACTATCTCTGTAACAGAAGCTGACATGGCCGAATTCACCCTGCACGACCTGCAATGCTTCGATGCCGTGGTCCGCTGCGGCGGCTTTCAGCCTGCGGCGGCCATGCTGCATCGCTCGCACCCGGCGGTGTTCGCAGCCGTTGCAAAGCTGGAGCGGCACCTCGATCTCGTTCTCCTGGATCGCAGCGGCTATCGCGTGCGCCCCACCGAGGCAGGGCTGTCGTTCCATCGCAGGGCACAATCGCTGCTGCGCGAGCTCGAGGGCTTGCGGCTTCATGCTGCTCAGCTGTCAATGGGCGAAGAAAGCGAGATCCATGTGGTGATCGGCGACCTTTGCCCGCGCCCGCAGGCATTGGGCATGCTCGGACGGTTCTTCGCCCAGTGTCCGGGCACACGCCTGCATCTGCACTTCGAGGCGGTGGGCGGCCCGTGGGAGCGCCTCTTCGATGACGAAGCCGATTTGATCCTGCACTGGATCGACAAGAGCGATCCGCGGGTGGAATGGATCGATCTGTGCAAGGTGCCCTTCGTCCCAGTAGTGGCGTCGGGCTTTCTGCCGGAGCGCATCAAGCACCCCATCACGCCGGATCAGATGCACGCGTTCACCCAATGTGTCATGCGCGACACGGCCCGCCATTCACCGCAACAAGACTACTTCATGATCGAGGGTGCGCCTCAATGCATGGTGGCCGATCAGGGCATGAAGAAGGAAATCATCCTGCAAGGCCTCGGATGGGGCCACATGCCCCGCTTCCTGATTGAGGAGGAACTGCGCGACGGACGCCTGCAATCCGTCGCCGGCCGTCATCTGCCAGGCCGCACCGAGGAGTTGGTGGTGGCGCGCCGCCGCGACCGGCCGCACGGGCCGATCTCGAACCGTCTGTGGGATTATATCGAGCAAGAGGCGCCGACGTTGCGCCGAGCGCTCGAACCCCGGCAACCTGTCCAGTAGGCGAAGCCAGGGCTCGGCGAGGCCGTTTAGCGGACGGCCGAACCAGCAGCCTTACCCGCTTAATTCGATTGCTGCATAAGCTGCAGCAGTGAACTGCATCCCATCGCTATTCCCGCTGTTTATGAGGCGGATTATTGATGTCGCAAGGAGTTGGCCATGAACCGCGCCGACCCCCGCCCAAGAGTGGTCCGAGCGGTCGGCATCCGCCCCGGCAGCGACGACGTAGTCTGGGACTAGCTTCATCTGCAATTCGAAGGACAAGACCATGAATATCGACCGTCGAACGTTCGGCATCGGCACCTTTAGTGCTGGTGCCCTGCTACTTTCCCCGATCAGCCTCTTTGGGAGCAACGCTGCGGCTATCGCCGCCCGGTCTCCGGCTTCGCTTGCGAGCGCCCACAGGTTCATGCTCGGCGACCTCGAGATCACAGCACTGAGCGACGGCTACCTCAATCTCGGCCTCGAACTCTTCCCTTCCGCAGATACGGCTGCCGCCGAAGCGCTGCTGGCAAAGGCATTCCTGCCAAAACCACTCCCGACCTCGGTCAATGCTTACCTTGTCACCAAAGGCGACAGACGGGTGCTGATCGATACCGGCACGGCATCGGCGATGGGGCCTATACTGGGACATATACCCGAGGCGCTCCCGCCGCTGGCGTCAGGCCGGAAGAAATCGACACGGTAATCATCACCCACCTCCATCCCGACCATGCCAACGGCCTTGTCGGTATCGGCGGCAAGGCCGCCTTTCCGGCAGCGGAGGTCGTGGTTGCCGCGCCGGAATTCGCTTTCTGGCACGATGACGGGATCCTATCCAAGGCGCCCGACCAGATGAAGCCATACTTCGAAATAGCGCGCAAATCGCTGGTGCCTTACCATGGCAAGGTCCGGAAGATCGAAGGCGAAGTCGAGATCGCGCCCGGGATCAGGGCATTGCCTGCGCCCGGACACACGCCGGGGCATCTCGCGCTTCGAATTGGCTCTGGTGACGCCAACCTGCTGCTCTTCACTGACGTAATCCACGCCTCCGCGCTGCAATTTGCGCATCCGGAATGGGCAATCGCCTTCGACGTGGACCAGCAGGCCGCAATCGCCACACGCAAGAAGGTGCTCGACATGGTGTCGGCGGATGGCCTGCTCGTCGCAGGCATGCACCTGCCCTTTCCAGGCATCGGTCATGTTATTCGCGAGGGCAACGCCTATGCCTACGTCCCGACGCCCTGGCCCGCTTTGTGAAGCACGCCTATTGGTAAGCTTTCTTACCTCGGCCATGGAATGCAATCCTGCTGGTGCGCTCGTCTAGCTCCGCACAGCATCTTTTCAATACTGTCGACCGATAGCCGAACCTCAGGCCGCGACCTGTTCAGTGGCGCGTTGACCTGTCCGTGCCATGACGATACGGGATCGGGACAATCGGCTTCGAGAGGATTGGCCAAATGGTGCATTACGCGGACGGGCGGCCGATCGGCGATCTGACGCTGCGCACGCTGGCCATGCCTTCCGACGCCAATGCGGCAGGCGACATTTTTGGCGGCTGGGTGATGGCGCAGATGGATCTCGCCTGCGGCATCCGCGCCGCCGAGCGCGCCAAGGGCCGCGTGGTGACGGCGGCGGTGAAGGAAATGTCCTTCGCCAAGCCGATGAAGATCGGCGACACGCTGTGCATCTATACGCATGTCGAACGCGTCGGCCGCACCTCGATGACGCTCAAGGTCGAGGCCTGGGCGCAGCGCTATCTCTCCGACCTGATGGAGAAGGTCACCCATGCCGACTTCGTCATGGTGGCGCTGGACGGCGAAGGCAAGCCGAAGGCGGTTCCGGCCGAAGGCTGACCCGGCCTGATTCCAGAAGACGGATTTAAACAGCCGTCTCTCCCGCGCGGGGGATGCGGACAGCGATCCCGCGTGGTCTTTGGCTAACGGGTTCCCGCATGCGCGCCTGCAGCGCGACCGACGGGATCTTGGGAGGAAAGACAATGCGTCAACACATGCTGAACGCTGCCCTGGCGGGTGCGTTTGCAGCCTTGCTCTGCCTGTCGTCCGCAAGCGCTTTTGCCGAGGTCAAAAAAGGCGATCCAGGCGCCACCTGCACGTCGGAAAACCGCACCATCAACGGGCAGGCGGCCAAGTGCGAGATCTGCTCGGCGACGAAATGCGACACCAGCGGCACGACGGTGAGCAATTGCCGCAAGGAGACGACCACGACCTGCACAATTGGCGGCAGGGTGGTCAGTCCCAACCCGAAATGGAACCGGATCGAGAAGCTGCCGAAGAGCAAGATGCAGTTACAGCAGTAGCGCTCATCCGAGGCTCCCCGACAGGTTCAAACCCTTGCAGCGCAAGGGTTCAGCTGTGCATGGCGTCGAACTTCTCGCGCGCAGCCTTGACGCGCTGGGTGTTCTTGCGCGCCCATTCGCCGAGCGCATCGACCGGCACCAGCAGTTCGTAGCCAAGATCGGTCAATTCGTAGTCGACCCGCGGCGGGATGGTCGGGAACACGGTGCGGGTGACGAAGCCGTCGCGCTCGAGCCCGCGCAAGGTCGTGGTCAGCATCTTTTGCGAAATGCCGCCGACGGCGCTGCGCAACTCGTTGAAACGCAGCGGCCCGTTGCCAAGCTTGCCGACCACGAGCACCGTCCATTTGTCGCCGACGCGCTGCAGGATTTCCGAGATGGCGCGGCAGTCCTCGGTGCGGTGCGGGTGCCTTGGTAACAAAAAAGTGCCTCCTTGCACATTGAGCGGCCAGTTACTCATATAGCTCAGGTATCTAAACGATACCAGTATTCCCGTAAGGAGAGCCCCCTCTATGTCAAAACCCAAAATCGCCATCATCATTGGTTCAACCCGCGCGGCCCGCTTTGCCGACGTCCCGACCCAATGGATTGCCAAGATAGCCAAGTCGCACGCCGACATCGACGTTGAAGTCGTCGACCTGCGCGATTTCCCGCTGCCGTTCTTCGATGAGGTCGCATCCTCCGCCTGGGTGCCGTCGCAGAACGAAGTGGCGCAGCGCTGGCAAAAGAAGGTCGCCGGATTCGACGGCTTCATCTTCACCGCCGCGGAATACAATCATGGCCCGACGGCCGTGCTGAAGAACGCCATCGACTACGCCGCCAACGAGTGGAACAAGAAGCCGGCCGGCTTCGTCGGCTATGGCAGCGTCGGTGGCGCGCGCGCGGTCGAGCAGCTGAGGCTGCATGCGGTCGAGTTGCAGATGGCGCCGGTGAAGTCCGCCGTACACATCGCCTGGGCCGATTTCCTTGCCGTCAAGCAAGGCGACAAGAAGCTCGATGAGTTCGAGCACCTCAACCAGGCGGCAACCGCGCTGGTCAACGACATTGCATGGTGGGCCAGGGTGCTGAAGACGGCGCGTCAGGCCGATGCCGTCGCCGAGGAAGTCAAGGCGGCCTGAGCACAGGTTCGAGCAGTCCTCCCAAGGATTAATTCTCCCAAGCGTTGGGGCGGCGCACGCGCCGCCCCTTTTGTTTACACGGCATGGGCGTCCTGCGCTTGCCGTGGTCTGATGATGCAATCGGCAAGGCGGTCCATCTCATTCAGCTCGTCGGCGTGATGCTGGCCCCACTGGCAAAGTGCCAGCAGGATCGGCTCGAGGCTGAGGCCGAGCCGCGTCGCCGAATATTCGACGCGCGAAGGTATCTCGGCAAAGATCTCGCGGCGGACGAGGCCGTGCTCTTCCATTTCGCGAAGCTGCTGGATCAGCACTTTCTGGGTGATATCGGGCATCAGCGCCTGCAGCGCCGACAGCCGCCGGGGCGCGTCGAAGAGATGGTACAGGATGACCGCCTTCCAGCGCCCCGAAATCACTTTCAGCGCGCGCTCCGCCGGCAGCATCGGCAGTCTCTTGATCGGCTTGGCCATGGTCACCTCCCGGTCAGCAGCGGACAAATTGGTGTGTAGTCGAAGCCAGGCAGATAGTGGCAAACAGCGGCCGATGCCAACAGCTATCGGTGCATGCGATGAGAGCCATTCAACTGAGCCGCTTCGGCGGGCCCGACGTTCTCGACATAGTCACGGTGCCGAAGCCTGAGCCGCAAGCCGGCGAGGTCCTGGTCCGCGTTCATGCGGCCGGGGTGAATTTCTTCGAAGTGCTGATGCGCGCGGATCGCTATGCGGTGACGCCGCAACTGCCGATGATCCCTGGCGTCGAGGCCGCCGGGATCGTGGAGGCGCTTGGGCAGGGGGTGGACGCTTCCTTGCTCGGCACGCGCGTCGCCGCGCCGTTGTTCGCCTCGAGCCGCCCGTTTGGCGGCTATGCCGAGTATGTGACGATCGACGCAAGCCTGGCCGTGCCCTTGCCGGATTCGCTCTCGTTCGAAAACGCGACGGCATTGATGGTGCAAGGACTGACGGCATTGTATCTATCGCGGCAAAGCCCGCCGGCCGGCAGATCGGTGCTGGTCGCCGCTGCCGCGGGCGGCGTCGGTTCGTTGCTCGTCCAGCTTGCCAAGCGCGCCGGCGCGAGCCGTGTCATCGCGGCAGCCGGCAGCAAGGCCAAGCTCGACCTTGCTTTGTCGCTGGGAGCCGATGCTGCCGTCGACTACAGCAACACGGATTGGCCGGTGCACGTCCGGGCAGCCACAGACGGCGCCGGCGTCGACATCATCTACGACATTGTCGGCGGCCCGCTGACGGCGGTTGCGCTGGAGGCTCTGGCACCTCGCGGAGAGTTGGTGTTTGCAGCACTTGGCAGATACGCGCTCGGCGCCCCGGAGATGGAGGCGATGATCGGCCGCAACCAGTCGCTGAAGGGTTTTGCCCTGCTGCCGTTGCTGTCTACGGACGGGCTCCGTGACGGCCTTTTGGAGCTTTTCGGTCTGGCCGCTGGTGGTCAGCTTGTGGTGACCAAAGGTGGCCGCTTCCCGCTCGACCAGGCCAGCCAGGCGCATCGCCTGCTGGAGGAGCGCAGCGCGACCGGCAAGGTCGTCTTGATACCTTAGTAGGTGCTCCGCAAGGATCCGGGGTTGTGCCGTACAGGCCGTCAGCGAACCCGCTAGAACGGATTTGGCAGCAGGAACAGCTTCTCCGCATGCCCCCCGAACAGGTCGGATGGCTGGTCACCGACATTGGCAATTATCGTGTAGCCGGCCTTTTCGATTTCGGCCCTTATGGGTGCCTTGAAATCTGCGGCGGAGCCGTATTTGGCCCCAGGCTGGACCATGTAAAGGTGCTCGTAGCCGGCATAGCCGGCCGACTGCAGGTTCTGTTCGGTTGCCTGACGCTGGTCCTCCGGACGTCCGGTGATGAAGAACACCGCGACTTTCGCCGTTCGCGCCTGCCGGAAAACCTCCAGCACGGCGTCGATGGCCGGATCCTTCGCAAGCTGATCCCAGGCGGCCCAGCCACAGGGACCATCGATTGCGATGTCGCAGGCGCCGCCGATCGGGCGGCCGAAATTGTCACGTGTGATCACTTCCCAGTTGGCCAAAGCCGTCTCGTCGATATCGAGCACCAGTGCGGGGCGAGGCACCTCCATTGCGCGCTTGATGACCCAGTCGCCTGCCTGCTTCGCCACAGCGGCAAGGTCGCGGTCATAGTCGCCGGAATCATGATAATTGGCAGCCGCCAGCATCGCATCGCCGACATTGGCTGGCTGGGACGGGCTTGTGAGAAGGAGCGAGTCGGAACGTGCCGGCGCAGGAACATTTGTGCCAATCATCAGCACGATTGCCCCGGCACGCGCAATTCTATTCCAACCAATCGCCCGCATCACGAGACTTTGCTGTCACGAGAAGTCGGCTGTCAAGCGAGGTCTTCCAAAGGTAGTGTCTCAGTTTGAAATTTGAAATATGCGAAAGCGCCTATCCCGGTTTGCTCGCCTAGGCGAAACCGCCTATGTGCTCAGCGGAAAGCATGGAAGGCACCCAATGTCAGATCCGATTCAGTTGCTACCATTCGCCTTGTTGACAGTCCTCACAGCAATCCCCGCGTGGGTGCTGTTTGGGCGACTAAGAATGTCTCGGGCGTGGGTGCTTCTCTCTGTGGTCCCGTTGGGAATGATAATCATTCTCTGGGTCGTCGCGTATAAGCGCTGGCCAATTCAGGAGGCAGCAATTGCCCACCGGACCTAAAGGCCAGAAGCGCCCCGCCGATGTGATCGGCAACGCCGTCCGCGTCATGCGCATGCAAGACTCCTGCGAGGAAGTCGTGCTTCGGTGGCCAGGCACGCCGCCACCGCCTGACTACGATGGACCGTCGTCTTAATTTCAAACTGAGACACTACCCTTCCACAGGTCCTCGAGACCGCGACGCTGAATTGGACATTCCAGATGCCGAATGTCTCTATGGGTTGCTGCACGCTACACGATTTCCGCCGTCGCGGTCTTTGCCTCCAAACAGGTGACGCACCGCCGGAACCGCCGGTCGAAATGCGTCACCCGAAAATCATGGCCGTCACGCGCTTTGCCGTGCCCTACGCCGCCTGAACGATCTCGACCAGTTCAACGTCGAACACGAGATCGCGCCCGGCCAACGGATGATTGCCGTCGAGCTTGACGCTGGTGTCGTCCACGCCGACGACTGTTACCGGCATCGGGCGCCCTTCCGGGGTTCTGACCTGCAGTCGAGCGCCGATATCGACATTGATGTTGTCTGGTACGCGGGCGCGGTCGACGGTCATGACCGCTTCGGGGCGGTGGGGGCCATAGGCGGCGTCGGCGGGAATGGTGACGGTGCTTTTCGCGCCCACCTCCATACCCTCGACATGGGTTTCGAGACCGGCGATCACTTGTCCTTCACCCAACGTGAATTGCAGCGGTTCGTTGCCGGAAGAATCGAACTGAGTGCCGTCAGCCAGGCGGCCATTGTAATTGATGCGCACGGTGTCGCCATTCTTGGCCTGTGTCATGATAGCCATCCTTTGAAAGTTTCGAGGGGCCGGCCAGAGCTCACGGTCCCGTCCTCGATCATCCACACACTTAGGTGCGCGGCGCGAAACGCTAAAACTAGGGACCTGGCTGCCGATGTAAACCCCGATTGCGCGACGCCGGCATGACCCGCCGGCGTTCGTCGCCTTCGGCAGCAGTGCACCGGTCTAGCAGTCATGCCGGCTCAGCCCATCCAGGCGGCGTGCAAATGGCGGCTAGATCAGGTTATGGCCGCCATCGATGCGGATCGTCTCGCCGGTCGTGAAGTCGCTTTCCATGAGGTAGAGGTAGGCGGCGGCGACGTCCGCAGCGGTCGGAATTTTTCTCGATGGCAACCGGGCAGCCATGTCGGCAAAGAAGCTGGATTTGGCTTCTCCAACAATGTCCCACATCGGTGTATCGACCCATCCGGGCGACACGACATTGACGCGCGTCGGGGCCAGTTCGAGCGCCAGGGCGCGGGCGAAGTAGCTGAATGAACCGGCAATCGCGGAGACGACCGAGCCTCCCGGCACCGGCGGCCGATCCTTATTTATTCCCGAGGTGAAGGTCATCGAGCCGCCGGCTTTCAGGGTGCGCACAGCATGCTTGGAGAGCATGACAGCGCCAATCAGCTTGTTATCGACGAAGCCTCGCACAGCCTCCATGTCGGTACTGCCGATCGGATCGCCGGGCGGCAGTGTTCCGGCGGTCGATACGAGGTGATCGAAGGGACCGACCTCGTCGAACAGGCGAGCGACGTCCGCTTCGTCGGTCATGTCGGCGACCACGCTGGTCACGCGGCCCGCATTGAGCGTCCGTTCGGCAGCCAGCAGTTTCTCGGGCGAGCGTCCGACGATCACGACCTTCGCTCCGCCGTTGAGAGCAGCTTCCGCGACGCCGAGACCGATGCCGGAACTACCGCCGACGACGATGACTTTCCTGTCCACGAGCGATGTCATGAGGGTTCTCCGTTCGTTGCGATTGCGGTGAGGGTCAGGCCTTGCCGGCATAGGCGGCTTCGAGGTCGGCGATGATGATCTTGCGCATCCCGTACATCGCCTGCCGGACGCGGTTGGCCTTTTCGCGATCCGGATCGGCACTGAGCCGCGGCAGGATTTCCGGGATGACCTGCCAGTAGACGCCGTATCTGTCGGTGAGCCAGCCGCAGGGTTGTGCCTTGCCGCCGCCGGCGGTGAGCGCCTCATAGTAGTAGTCGGTCTCGGCCTGGTCCCTGGTCTCGATGTAAAGCGAGAGCCGCTCGTTGAAGGGCGGCTGCGGCCCGGCATTGAGCGCAGTAAGGTGCAGTCCTTCGAGCTCGAAATCGAAGGTGGCATGCGGGACCGTCTTGTTGGTTCCGGACACCCAGTCGGTGTATTCGATGGTCTGGAGCGCTTTGCTGTTCTTGAAGACCGAGAGATAGAAATCGCGGGCTTGCTCCGCGTCGGTGTTGAACCAGAGGAATGGGTGGATGGTGGCCATGTCCGTTCTCCATTAATTCCTTGCGACAGCGATCTTTGGCGAAGAGCCTGTCCGCTGTTGCTTTCGTTCAGGCTAGCGGTGGTCCGACGGCCGATAGACCGAACCGTCCCAGTCGCGGGCAAACCCGAGGTCTTCGAGCCGGCGGGTCGAGAAGCGTGCAATCTGCCGCCCGGTCCGGCGCCGGCGGCTCGAGGCGAGGATGCGGCCGGCCATGCCGGTCAGGACGTCGACGATGGGTTCAACTCGTTTGGCGTTCATGGTGCTCTCCCAGAGTGGCGGCAGTTTTGGTTTCAGCAGTTGCCCCGCGACTTTCGTCAGCGAGAGTATCAGTCACATCAAACTCGCCTTTTGCAGCGGCGGTGAATGACTGATTACGCGAGCAAATATGCCGGCTTCTGGCCTGGACGACAAACGACTTATCGGCGACAATGTGTGAGCATCACTCACACGTATAGGTATCGATCCATGCCCCGGAAGCTGCCTCCCCTCACCACCTTGCCAAGTTTCGAGGCCGCGGCGCGCCTGTTGAGTTTCTCCAAGGCGGCAGAGGAACTTCATGTCACCCACGGTGCGATCAGCCGGGCGATCAAGAATCTTGAGGATCAGCTCGGTGTGCAGCTGTTCGAGCGCGGTACGCGTTCGGTGAGTCTGACAGCCGTTGGCGAGCCCTATGCGCGGGCGGTGCGCGAGGCGCTCGCGCAGTTGGCCACCGCCACCGCTGCAGCAACAGCCCGCTATTCGAGCTCGACATTGAACGTCAGCACCTCCGATGGCTTCGCGGGGAGATGGCTGGTGCCGCGCCTCTATCGCTTTCACCGTGCGCATGGCGACGTCGATGTGCGGGTTTCGACAAGCGGGAAGCTGACCAACTTCCTCGGCGACGGCATCGATGTCGCCGTCCGTTATGGCAACGGAAACTATCCGGGGCTCACGTCGGAGTTCCTCACCGGCGAGGAGGTGTTTCCAGTGTGCAGCCCAAAGCTTCTTGAGGGTGCACATCCGCTCCGCACGCCTCAGGACCTCAAACACCACACGCTGATCCGCGACAGCTTTCCGATCGACTGGGCGACCTGGCTAGCAAGCGCCGGGGTCGAGGGCGTGGACCCGCAGAGTGGGATTACCTTTGACTCTGCCACCTTTGCCATGGAGTCGGCCGCACAAGGCGAGGGGGTGGTGCTCGGCCGGACCATGCTCGTTGCGGCCGACCTTGCCGCCGGGCGACTCGTCCGCCCCTTCGGCCACGCCCTGAAATCCCCCTCCAGCTTCTATTTCGTCTACCCGCCAGAGGCGATCCGTCAGCGCAAAGTCAAGGCTTTTCGGGATTGGCTGCTCTCAGAAGTCACGCCGCAAATGGACTGACGGGAAGGCCGAGAGAACAGGATCGTCTACATCGAGTGGTTACTATCCGCTCGCCCGAAACGCGGTGACGATCCAGGCACGCGAGTTGAAAAGCACACCGTCCGCGGTCAAATGCGCGTCGAGCAGATCGCGCAACCGCCGCAGCGCCGCGTCGACATCCACATCCGCGCGGGCGAGCGGATCCTTGACCAGTTGCAGGCCAAGCAAAGCGTCATAGGCCGCATCGACATCCTGGCCGTAGAAGACCGGCTCATGCACTTCGGCAAAGTCGACCGAAACAAAACCGGATGCACGCAAGATTTCCGCGGTGATGGCGGGGTCGCCAAGCGAAAACGGGGTGGCGGCGCCCCTCGATATGGCGGTCCCCGGCGCAATTGCCCGCTGAATGGCAGTTGCCCATTCGTTACGGTCCTGGCATTGCCATACCATCCACACAAGACGTGCCCCTGGTCGCATCGCCCGGGCGATATTGGCGAACGCCGCCGCCGGATCGGCAAAGAACATCACTCCAAATCGACTAATGCACAGATCGAAGCGGGCAGGCGGAAATACCAGCAATTGCGCATCGCCGCGCTCAAAGGCGACGTTTCGCAATCCCTCTTTCGCGCTACACTTCCGGGCGATCTCGAGCATCTGCGCCGATACGTCCACGCCGAGCACGCTGCCTTCCACCGCGACACGGGCAGCATCACGAGAGGATTGTCCCGAACCGCATCCGATATCGAGCACGCGATCGCGCGTTCCCACCTTGACCGCAGCCCTGAAGACCTCGTTGTGCCGTCGCAGTTCGGCGTCGTAAAACGCAGCGCAGTTCAGCACCATCGCACGCCTGCCTGGAGATGATAGGCCGGCAGCATTTCCGGCCGCTCTGCCCTGATCTTTTCGCGTCGGGCCACCCCCGAACTGTCAGCCGCGCCGCGCCGCCTCGATCGCTGCAACGTCGATTTTCTTCATCTCCATCATCGCCTCGAATGCGCGCTTTGCTTCATCGCCGCCGGCGGCCATCGCTTCGGTCAGCACGCGCGGCGTGATTTGCCAGGAGATGCCCCATTTGTCCTTGCACCAGCCGCAGGCACTTTCCTGGCCGCCATTGCCGACGATGGCGTTCCAATAGCGGTCGGTCTCCTGCTGATCGTCGGTGGCGATCTGGAAGGAGAAGGCTTCGTTGTGTTTAAACGCGGGCCCGCCATTGAGGCCGAGACAGGGGATGCCGGCGACCGTGAACTCGACCGTCAGCACGTCGCCTGCCTTGCCGGACGGGTAGTCGCTGGGAGCGCGGTGGACGGATTTCACCGAACTGTCGGGAAAAATCTCGGAATAGAAGCGGGCCGCAGCCTCGGCGTCCTTGTCGTACCAAAGGCAGATCGTGTTCTTGGCGATTGTCATTGCTGGTCCCTTTGCTTTCGAAATCAATCTGGGCTTTTGAAATCAACCCGGGTTTTTCACAGCTGGCCTCGGCGTTGCACCGGACATGGAAATGCGCTCGTGCCATCGACGTTCCGACAGCAGCAGCTGCCCGGAATAAGGTACCACGGCTGGTGCTTTCAGGACCAGATGCGGGCAGTGACTCGAACCGGCGATCGTCCGCCTGGTCCGACTGGCGGCCTCACTCTTTGCGTAGGGCAGCGCCGCTTTGCTCAAGGTCGCGCTGGCTTTCCGTTGGCGCGCCGTTGCCTCAGAAGGCGCATGAGCAAGTTCCGTCTGTCCTTGCGCGGGACGAGTTCGATATCGCTGACAAGTTTTGCCCCGCCCTTGTGCCGCTCCAATGTGATCTTGCGGCTGTGGAAGGCCTCCAGCTCGGCGCGGTGCGCTACGCTTATGATGGTGACCTTCGGCAATTCGCGAATAATCATCTCCATCATCTTGTCCTGGCTCTTCTCATCGAGTGCCGACGTTGCCTCGTCCAGCACGATGATATCGGGGCGGTGCAGCAGAAGACGCGCGAAGGCGAGGCGCTGCTTTTCGCCACCCGACAAGATCTGGTCCCATGGCGCGTCCTCCTCGATCCGGTCGTTGAGGTAGTCGAGTCCCACCTTGTCGAGGGCAGCCTTGATCTTATCCAGCGTCCAGTTGTCGGCGGCGCCTGGATAGGCGACAGCGCGGCGAAGCGTCCCGGTCGGGATGTAGGGCCGTTGCGGCAACATAAACAACCGTCTGTCGGCGCGGATGTTGACGCTGCCGCTACCCCATGGCCACAGACCCGCGACGGCCCGCACCAGCGTACTCTTGCCCGAGCCGGATTCGCCGGCGACGAGCACCCGCTCGCCTGGTTCGATCACGACCTCGGTTTCCTTGACCACGGCGGTGCCGTCGTCGAGCGACACGGAGAGATTGTTCAGGCTGAGCATCGCATCGCCGCCGGTCTCGCCGCGCTTTATGCGTCCCAGCGTGTTGCTCTGTTCCGCCCGCTCGAGCCCGTCGAGCGACATCATCAGCGAGGCGATGCGCCGTGCACAGGCGTTCCAATCGGCGAGACGGGGATAGTTGTCGACCAGCCATCCGAACGCGCCCTGCACGATGGCAAAGGCCGAGGCAGCCTGCATGACCTGTCCAAGTGTCATGCTGCCTTCGAGGAACTTTGGAGCGCAAAGCAAGACCGGCACGACAGGCGCAAACAGGCTCGACCCCTGAGACACCAGCGCCGTGCGCATGTGCTGACCTGCAAGGAGCGCCCATTGCCTGAGCACATGGGCAAATGTCTTGTCCACGCCGCTGCGCTCCTCCTCCTCGCCGCCGAGCAATGCGATGCTCTCGCCGTTTTCCCGCACGCGCGTCAGCGTGTAGCGGAACTCGGCTTCCGCCTGATTTTTTCCCTCGGAGAGGTGGACGAAATGGCGGCCAATGACCGCCATCGAAGTGGACGTGATCGCGGAATAGAGCACTGCGGTGATGACCAGGAAGCCGGGAACGGTGACGGTCGAACCTGCAATCGTCAGGGTCAGGGCGCCGCCGATCGTCCAGAGCACCACGATGAAGGTCGAGGCCGACAGAAATGCGACGATGACACCGGCGATGAAATCGACGGGCGATTCGGTGGCAATCCGCAAATCCTCGGCGATGCGGGCTTCGGGGTTGCTATGATCGCCGCCGACGAGGTTCAGCTGATAGTAGCGGCCGCTTGCGAGCCAGCGCGCGATGACCGCGGTGGTGAGCCAGGAACGCCAGCGGCGCTGTATCCTCATGCGAAAGAAGACTTGCGCCACCACAAGGCTGGCGCTTCCGAGCACGAGTGGCAGGAATACGGCGCTCAGCCAATATACGGTGTGGGCATTGCGTTGCTCAATGGCGTCGAAAATTGCGCGATTCCAGACATTGATCCCATACTGGAAGCCGACATTGGCGACGATCAGGACCAACAGCCCGATCGTCAACGGCCAGGCGACCTTGTCGCCACTGCCGCCCCAGTAACCGCGCGCGCTGATCCAGAAGCGCTTGAGCAGGTATCTCTTGCGCGCCCGCTCGGCCTCTTCAGGTGTCAGCTCAGGATCGGGTTCGGTGACATCCGGCGGCGGCGCGGGCTCGCCGACGACCTCGGACGCGACTTCGACAGGCGATTGTTTCTCGTGGCGCGACTTCTCGGCATCGCGCGATTGGGCGCCGTCAACCGATTTCAGCTTAAATTTAGCCTCGGGCATCCGGCGATAACGGCTTAAAAATCAGAAGGTTTCATAGCGTCCGCTCGAGATCCCAGATGCCAACAACGCCAAGGCTTCTCAGCTGTTCCGGTGCTCGCAGCAGCCTATGGTCGTTCTCGATGACAGGCTTTGATCGTTGCGGGGCAGACCGCCGAGCGTCGGCTGCGGGTCAGTCTGCAACAAAGCATCACCTGCTGCGATCTCGACAATTCGCTTCAGGCTCTCAAGATTTGTCCGCATGCTGCATTCGAAGAGGCTGGACGCAAGCGGCGCGAGAAGTGCCATCGGCCGAGTCAACAGGATCGAGGAGGAGAGGTCATCTCGATTGCGATTGCGAGCATCTGCTGCCCAGCCGGACCGCGCCAGCCCCGAATTCCGGAACAAGGGTGCGATTTTGCCGTTGAGCCAGAAACCGGAAGCGACCCGCATGTCCGAATTGCCGAATGAAGAGATCGAAGGGCGGCTGAACGCCCAGCGCGAGACTCTGGCGCTGGTCGTTGCGCTGCTTGCCAGCAAGGATACGGCACCCGAGCGAATATGGGCCGAACTGGAGGCCCGTTTTCAGTTTCAGAACAGTCAGGAGGACCCTGGCGTCCTGCCAAGCCGCGCATTCGCCATCGAAGCTGCGAAGATGCGGGAGTTCAAGCTGATCGCCGAAGAGGCGCAGGCGCGCAATGCGGAATGGAACGGCAGGGACAAGCCACAGGGCGCCAGCTGAAACCCCGGAGAGTGGATGCAGGACCGGCTATTTTACGATGACTGAGCAAGCGTCAGCTTTGCTGCAAAAGTGTACGTGCCAGCTCTTGCCATTCCTCGTCAAGCGTTAAGGTCGACGGCGCCGCGTTGCTGCGGCGATACCAATATTCCGCATTCGACTGGTCGCCTTCCTTGCGGTGGAGATAGGCATGCACGTGCATGCCCGCCGTATCGTCGCGCTGCTGCGCGCACTCGTGCGCCTTAGCCCAATCGCCCTTTGCATCCCACCACAGCGCCTCCAGGGCAGGGCTCAAGCCGGCTGGCGGCTGTGGTTTTGCAATCGAATCCCTGAAGGCTTGCAGATCCATTTTTCCACCATAGTGACGTACAGGGCGCCGATAATACCCGCACCGGCAGCCGACTGGTAGCGTACTTTGGGCGGGACGACCGGAATGAGAGGACGTCCGATAACCGCACGGCCAGACGGTTGATTCGATGACGTGCATGAAATAGTGCGCACCACAACACCATGACGCCTGAGACAGCGAGGATGAGCCGATGACAGCCCCCGCGAAGCCGCGCCAATTCTACCACGGCACCCGGGCCGATCTTAAGCCGGGAGACCTGATCGAAGCCGGCTACAGCTCCAATTACGGCGTGCGAAAGCAAGCAGCCTGGGTCTATCTAACCGGCACTCTGGATGCGGCTATCTGGGGTGCAGAACTGGCCGCCGGTGACGGACGCGAAAGGATCTACATCGTGGAACCAACCGGCCCGATCATGGACGACCCCAATCTTACGGACAAGAAATTTCCCGGCAATCCGACGCAGTCCTATCGCTGCCGCGAGCCGCTCAGGATCACCGGCGAGGTCACCGAGTGGCAGGGCCACTCGCCCGAGCGGCTGAAAGAGATGAAGGACCATCTCGAACGGCTGAAGGCACAAGGCATCGAGGCAATCGATTGATCGCTGAGTCCTGCGATTGCCAAGCTTGGCTCTGACTTGCGGTCGGCGGCAGTCCCCGCGAAATACGGCTCCACGTCCGCAATGGGTCCGCGAGTTGTCGTTGCTTGCAGGGCTGGAGAGCGGATGCTCCTTTTCATCTCGTCGCGAACGTGATGATCTCTAGGCTCGAAGGGCCAAGTGGGCTGCCGTCAAAGCCGCCGAATTGCTGTTCGATCCGTAGCCCCGCGTTCCCCAGCAGGCTCGATAAGGCGTCCGTCTCGAGGAATCGCAAGGTGCTGCGACTAACTTGCGGAAGGCTCGGATGCTTTCCGCCGAACCTGTGGGTGAATGTCACCGTCTGTCCATCGAACGGCGTGATCACCTCTGCTGTGATCTGCACCAGCGACCCGTCAGGCAGCTCAACGACCACCGCATTTTCGGGTGTCCAGTGCTCCCACGCCCGCACCGAAGGGTTCCGCGTTTCGAACGCGAAGCATCCGCCTGGCACAAGGGCGTGTCGGACAGCCGCCATGAAATCCCTCAGGTCTTCGTCGCTGACAAGGGCCTGGAATGCGTGCCCCGTCATCACAATGAGATCAAACTCGGCTGTCCAGCCGGCCGATTGGAGATCGCCGAGAACCCATTCGATATCCGCGCGCGTTCCTGCGCGATCCAACACGCCGGGTGCTGGGTCGATGCCGCAGAGCCGCCCTGAATGTCCGGCCAAGCGTGCCTCGTGAAGGAGGGTGCCCGTTTCCACATCCGACATCAAGCACCGCGTCTGCTGTTAGAATGCGGGGCAGGTAGAAATCATAGTCGTCGCGCGCAGATCTCGGGTGCCAGGCATCGTAGACGGCAGCGAGATATGGGTCGGCGAAAAGGTGGTCGACCATAGGCGGTATTCCCAATCAACTTTGACGTGCGAGCGGTGTCGCCGCCAGCATATAGCCCATAAGTCGCGTCGATCGTTACCGCACCACCTCGCGGTGGCGGCCGGGCAGGCGGGTGGCGATGAGCTTGTCGATGCGGCGGCCGTCGAGGTCGACGACCTCGAAGCGCCAGCCTTGCGCGTCGACACATTCGCCGGTCGCCGGCAGATGGTGCAAATGCGACAGCACATAGCCGGCGACGGTTTCGTAATCGCGGCTCTCAGGCAGGTCGATGCCGAGGACCTCTGCCATCTCGTCGGCCTGCATATAGCCGGCGAGCAGCCATGAGCCGTCCTCGCGCTTGACCGCGTTTTCCTCGTCGCCGGCGTCGAGGTCGGAACGGAATACGCCGGTGATCGCTTCCAGTATGTCGGCCGGGGTGACGATGCCTTCGAAATGGCCGTATTCGTCATGCACCAGCGCCATCGGCACGTCGGATTCCTTCAGCGTCGCAAGCACGTCCAGAGCGTCGGCCTGGTCATGCACGATTGGCGCGGCCCGCACGTGCCGGCGCGGGTCGAGAGCGCGGCCGGCAAGCATTGCGGCCAGCACGTCGCGGGTCTGGACGACGCCGATCATGGCGTCGACGCCGCCGTCGCCGGCCGGCAGGCGCGAATGCTGGGTGTCCATCAGCAGCTTCCTGATGGCCGCCTCGTCGGCTTGCAGATTGATCCAGTCGACCTCGGTGCGCGGCGTCATCACCGCGCGCACGGCACGGTCGCCGAGCCGCATGACGCCGGCGATCATCCGCCGTTCGTCGGATTCGATGGTGCCGTGGTGCTCGGCTTCGGCGACCAGCATCTTGATCTCCTCGTCGGTGACCTTATCCTCGCTCTGACCGCGCTGGCCAAGCAGCCACAGGAGGGCGCGGCCGGAAAAATCGAGCAGGAAGACCAGCGGCGCCGAGACGCTGGCGAGGATGGTCATTGCCGGGGCGACCCTGACGGCTACCCGTTCGGGGTCGCGCAATGCGATCTGCTTGGGCACCAGTTCGCCGATGATCAGCGAGCCATAGGTGATGAGGGCGACGACGATGCCGACGCCGAGCGGATCGGCGAGGCTTTCGCGGATGCCGGCCGACGCCAGGGAGGTGGCCAGCCGCTCGCCGAGCGTGGCGCCGGAAAAGGCACCGGACAAGACGCCGACCAAAGTGATGCCGATCTGCACCGAGGACAGGAATTTTCCCGGATTGGCGCCGAGCGCCAGGGCCCGGCCGGCGCCCTTGACGTTGCGGTCGATCATCGTCTTGAGGCGCGCCGGCCGCGACGAGACGATGGCGAGTTCGGACATCGACAGAAGGCCGTTCACGCAGATGAGGACGACCACGATGGCAATTTCAGCATAAAGCATGCCGGGTCCATAGCATTGCCGCGCGGTTTTCGAAAATAGGACGGTCGCGCTTTTTAAATTTAGCGAGCCGGGCAATCAGGCGGCACCCATGCCGCATCCCAGGGCGGCGCGGAAAAATGCTCGATCAGGGCGTCGACGACGACGCGCACCTTTGGCGCGAGATTGCGTGTTACCGGCCAGATGGCATGCACCAAGGTGTTTTCGACAAGACAGTCCGACAGAACCATTTCGAGCTCGCCGCGCCTGATGCTGTCGGCCGTCAGCCATGTCGGCAGGTAGACGATGCCGCAGCCGGCCAGTACCGCATCGAGCATCGGTTCGCCGTGGCCGAGCACCAGCCGCGCCTTGGGCACGAATTTTTCGAGACGGCCGTCGACATGCCTGACGGTCCAGGGATGGACCGTGCCGTCGCGGCCGTAGCCGATGAGGCTGTGCCTGGCCAGGTCCTCCATCGATTGCGGCCTGCCATGGGCGTCGAGATAGGCGGGGGCGGCGCAGATGGCCGAACGTTGGGCATAGATGCGGCGCGCGGCGATCGACAAGCTGTCGTCGAGGTCGCCCATGCGCACCGCCAGGTCGATGCCTTCCTCGATCAGGTCGACGCGCCGGTCGTTGAACGAGATTTCCATCGTCAGGTCCGGGAATTTTTTGGAAATGTCGAACAGAACCGGGGCGACGCACCGCCGGCCGAAGGCCAAAGGCAGGTCGACGCGCAGCCGCCCGGAAGGCACCTGCTTGCGCGAAGCCAGCAGTGACTGCGCGGCTTCGATCTCGGCCAGTGCCCTGACGCAGGCTTCGTAATAGCTCAGGCCCTCGCTGGTCGGGCTGAGGCTGCGGGTGGTGCGGTTGAGCAGGCGGACGCCCAATCGCTGTTCCAGCTGCGCGATCGACTTGCCGACCGCCGATTTGGTGACATGCAGCCGTGCGCCAGCGCCGGTGAAGCTGCCGGCCTCCACCGCGTGAACGAATGCGACGATGCCTTGCAAATTGGCCGATTCCAATGAAGCGCTCCTATTGTAGAGTTTTGCTCCTTAATCTGTTGCAGAACATGCCACATGGAAGCACTTTTCTCCATAGTGAAACGGCGTAAATGTCTCGCGCAATCATCAACCACGGAGCGCGAACCAAATGAGCACCGAAAACAGATCCTGGCAGATGAACGGTTTCGGCCTGTCCAGGTTGAAGCCGGCTGGTGGAAAGCTGCCCCAACCCGGGCCGCATGATCTTCTGGTACGCGTCACAGCGGTATCGCTGAATTACAAGGACAGGATGATCGTCGATGGCGTGTTGATACCGGACCTCAGCTTTCCGTTCGTGCCGACATCGGACGCGGTAGGCGAAGTAGTCGCCACCGGCAGCGAAGTCAGCCGCTTCGGCATCGGGCAGCGCGTGCTCGGCCAGGTGATCGCCGACTGGCCGGACGGCGACGCCCCGCCGGTGCTGCACAAGCATACGCTTGGTTCGTCACTGCCCGGCATGCTGTCCGAGCATGTGCTTTTTCATGAGGATGCCGCCGTGGCGGCGCCGCCGTCGCTCAGCGACGTCGAGGCATCGACGCTGCCGATTGCGGCGCTGACGGCGTGGTTCGCGCTGGTCGAGGCGGCCAAGCCGATCCCGGGCGAAACCGTTCTCATCCAGGGCACCGGCGGTGTGTCGCTGTTTGCGCTGCAGTTCGCCGCCGCCTTCGGCCTGCGCGCCATCGTCACCTCGAGCAGCGACGAGAAGCTCGAACGGGCGAAGGCGCTCGGCGCCTGGCAAGGGATAAACTATCGCAGCCCGACGGCGTGGGACGAGGCCGCGCGCGAGCTGACAAACGGGGCCGGCGTCAGCCATGTGCTGGAAATGGTCGGCGGCGACAATGCGCGGCGTTCGCTCAATGCGCTGGGCGCCGACGGCCGGCTGTCGCTCATCGGCCTTCTCGGCAGCATGGAGCTCAGTTTCCCGATCATTCCGTTCCTGCGCAACCGGATCGTCGTACAAGGCATATCGATCGGCCACCGCCGCGCTTTCGAGCGAATGAACCAGGCGATCGAGACGCTTGCCATCAAGCCGGTGATCGACAAGGTGTTTGGCTTCGACGAGGTGCCGCAGGCATTTGAGCGTCTGGAGACAGGACCGTTCGGCAAGATCGTGATCACCGTGCCCTGAACCCGTCGGGACGAAATGGCTGTCAGACGGGAAGGCCGATTGCGCGCCTACGGCAGTTGCAGCAGGACCCCGATGATGGCCTTGCCGTCGGTGAAATAGGGATCGCCTTCGCCGTTGCGCCCGGTCTTCGTGGCGCCGACGCCTGGTATCTCGCTGGTCGAGATCAGCATGCCGGCGGCGGAGAGGTCGCGCATCAGCCCGTCGCGCTCGGCGTCGATGTCGGGGCCGATATGATGGGTGATCGCGCCGGTGTCATGGCTGAGGCCGACGCCGCGGTCAAAGCTTGCAGAGCCAAGCCAAAGCGGCCGGCCGTCGTCTCCGGTCGCATCGGTCTGCCAGAAGCGGACGTGGTGGCGCCGATCGGCGCTGTCGCCGACCGGCTTTTCGAAGGCTAGGTCCTGGGCGCGGCCTTCGAACAGCAGCCGGCTGACCGGCGCGTCGGGATAGGGGCGGTTAAACAGCACGCTTTCGCCGATCTCGATCGCCGTCTTCAGCGTGATCGCGTCTGCCGTATCCCAGCCGGCGACGGCAAAAGCATGGACAAGCTCCTTCTTCATGCCGACCAGGCCGACATTGATCGGATCGCCCGGAATGCCTTGCGGCGTGTGCGTCACCATCTCGAATTGCTGATTGCGAAAATTGCGGTCCCGTAACGTCCAGAACTCAGGCGCGGCGAAATAGGCGAGCGAAAGATAAGCGGCACAGCATGCCACCAGCCAGGTCGTTGCACGTCGTCGAAGGCTTCGTTGGCTCAAGAGGCACCACCCAAGCGTCTGCGCACCATCTTAACCGGCGCAGCAAGTCTTGGGCAGGGGCTGCAATCAGCGGCAGGCGCGATAGCCGTTCTTGCGGTTCTTGATGTCGAAATGGAAATGGTTGCGGTGGTCGTAGTTGTAGCCGGGGCCGAGCACGGTGGTGAAATACTGGCAGCCATCGGCGCGGACATTGTTGAGGAAGCCGCGCGTGCGGAAGGCGAACAGGCCGGGCTTGCGGACGTCGATGTCGTCGCCATTGTTAAGCTCGATGCTCATCACGTCGAGCGCATTGCCCTTGCCGTGTTCCGACAAAACACCTTCGCCGGCAATCCTGCGGCAGGAATAGCTCGAGCCCTGGTGGATGGTCTTGACGCCTGAGAAATAGCGCCAGCGGGCCGACGGCACGAGTTCGTTCCTGGTCCAGCCGGCAAAGGTGGCGGCCATGTCGCAGGTCAGCGTCGCGGCCGGCTTCATCTCGACACTGCCGATGGCCGAGACCTTGACCGGATAGTCGATGCCGCACTGGCCTTCATGGATCGGTGCAACGTCGGTGTAGACGACGCCGAGGCGTTTCAGCTCCTTTCGGCAATCGATCTCTGTGGCCGGCATCTGTTCGGCCGGCGACATCGGGTTGTCCAGGCGCGGATAGGCGGCCGTCATAAAGGGATTGGACGGGACGAGGCGCTGCATACCCGAATATTGCGGCCCGGAATCTTGCGCGCCGGAATATTGCGGGTCGGAATTGGGCGGGACGGCAGCGGTCTGGCTGCCGACATCGACGGCCGGCTGCAGCGACAGCACGCTGCCGGTATTGCAGGCGGAGACCCCCGCAATGGCAAGCAGGGCGGCAAGCCTGCCGGCTATGCGCGCGCATTCTGTGTGCCGCACAGCGGCAAGCGCAGCGCGAAATAGCCCGGCCATCGGAAGGGTTCCTGTCCCTAGATGGCACAGACTCTAAACCTGAAGAGTAAAGGAAAAATCAGCGGCGCCGTTCACGCCTGCGGCCAAATTGCGGCGCCCCCATAGGCAAGGTCATTGGCAAAACGTGCCGCCATTGCGGCGCGGTTCGAGATCGAAGTGGAGATGCAGCGAATGATCGGCATCGCTGCCGGGGCCAAGCACGGTCTTGAACGGCCCGCAGGCCGCCTTGCGCACTGTATCCAGGAATTTCGCGTCCTTTTCCGGCGGCGCGGGGCCGACATCGATCTCCTTCCCGTCCGAAAGCTTGAAGCTGGCGATATCGAGCGCGTTGCCGAAGGCGTGCTCCGACAATTTGCCGCCGCCATTGCGCGACCGGCAGACAAAGGCGGAGGCCTGGCCGATCGATTTAATATCCGCGCCGAACTCGGCCTTTGCGGCAGGCTGGATGACCGAAGCAGCAAAGCGTGCGGCCGCTTCCGCCATCTGGCAATTCAGCTCGGGCTCCGGGCCGATGGCGATGGATTTGCCGAGCGTCCTCAGCACGATCGGGTAGGGGATCGAGCAACCGACCGCCGTATCATGCTCGGGCTTGCGCTCCTCGAAATCGACGCCCATTGATTTCAGCCGCCTGCGGCAGGCCAATTCCTCGGCCGGCATTTCTTTCCCGGCAATGGCGGCCGATCGAGGATCAGGAAGGATTTTTTGCTCCGCCTTCTCGTCTGCCTCGGCCGGGATTGGTGGCGCGCCTGGTGGGCTTGCCGGCGGCTCAGCCCGTGCCGGCTTTTCGGGCGGCTGCGGTGCAATCGCCGGCGGCTCCGGAGCATCCTCCGGGCGCGGTTCGGGGACCGGGATCTCGGTTGGTGGGGGCGGAGTGACTTGCTGGTTGAGCTGCGGAACCGGTGCAGTTTGCGGTAGGTCGGGTGCCTTGGCTAAAACGGGTCCCGCCAGCGGCGTAGCCGCAACGGCCAGCAGCAATCTGCCCAATCTGAAAAAGCCAAACGCCGCCATTACATCGCAACGGCCAGAATGCAGGGAAGTTGCCTTGAGCGAGGGGGCGGCCGATCACAATCGGTAACCGCGCCGTCACGCGCCGATCGCTTCCAGGCCTTCCTCGAGCCAGTCCGCCAGCAGCGGCATGCCGAGCAGATATTTTGCCGTGCGCTTGTTGGCGCGCTCGCGGGCGGCGGACAGCGCGTCCGTCCATTCCGTCGCGTCATAGTCGCCGCGGCCGACCCAGGCCAACGCAATCAGTTCAGCCGCTTCGTCGACATTGAGATCATCGATCAGCTCGCGCAGTTCTTCTTCGGTGAGATCTTCGGAGCTTTCCTCGGCAAGGCCGTCATGATGGTGGTTGTCATGCGCGTTGCCGTCGAGCTCTACCTCGTGCTCGGCGCCGTCGGCATAGTCTTCGTTGACGGCGGCGCTGAGCGCCTTCGCCTTCAGGATGAACAGGCGCACGGTGTCGGGACCGATCGAAAGCTCCCAGTCTCGTTCAACGCGTTGCTGCACCGGCCGTCTCCCTGCTTCGTGCTCGGTCGGCCCGATGATAGCGGATTTGCAGCGCTCGTCACATTATCTTGCGCGGCGGCGTTGATCGTGAAGCATGATTTCCGATGCCCACTCTTCCCGGGATAAGATGGCCTTGCTGGGAGAGATCGCGGTTTTGAGATAGGATGACATTTTCCGGGACGAAACGGCGTTGGCCCGGCGTTAGTGTTGCATTGTCAGGTTCAAAGGAGAATTCGATGCGCAGACGATTGCTGATTTACGCCATGGCCATCGCCGCCCTGCCGCTGATTGCGGCTCCGGCGTTTTCGGCTGGTGAAGGCGGGGGAGGTGGCGGTGGCGGCGGCAATGGCGGCGGCAATGGCGGCGGCCAGTCCCAGTGCAAGAAGGGGGAGGCGTGGGACAAGAAACAGAAGAAATGCGTCTCCCCGAAGCAAGGCATGCTGGACGACGACAGCATCTACGATGCCGGTCGCGCGCTGGCGATGGATGGACGCTACGACGAGGCGATCGCCGTGCTCAGCCTCGCCGCCAACAAGCAGGATCCGCGCATCCTCAATTATCTCGGCTATTCGCACCGCCATTCCGGCCGCGTCACCGTCGGCCTCGGCTATTACGAGGAAGCGCTGCGCATCGACCCGAACTACACGCTGGTGCGCGAATATCTCGGCGAGGCGCACCTGCAGATCGGCAATCTTGCCGGCGCCCAGGAACAGCTCCGCGAGATCGAGAAGCGCACGGGCAAGGGGTCTCGCGAATACGGCATGCTGTCGGAGCAGATCGATCATTTTATGAGGAGCTGATCCTGCGGAACGCTCCTCATAACCGGCTGTGAGCGATCGCAGCCGGTTTTTTGCTGTGCTGCACATGTTGGCCACAACCGAGATTTGGCATCACGGTACACGATACGATCTTGGAAACCCCCGCTTGACGTGGGGTCAGCCGCGCAATCGGTGGATGATTTTTCAAAAACCGACTTTTTGGACGTGAAAAACCCGCGAAGATTGCTATATCTTGCGAAATTGTGGTGAGACGGTTCCGTTAGCCCGAGGCTGCCGGACCGTTTTCTTTTTGTACCATCGACAAGGTCGCTCCCGATTGCGGGGGCGGCGGCAGGAAAGGTCAGGCATTATGAACAAGGTCCCGATGACAGGCGAGGGGTTCGCGTCATTGAAGGAAGAACTGCGCTGGCGCCAGCAACAGGAGCGGCCGCGTATCATCGAGGCGATTTCCGAAGCGCGCTCGCATGGCGACCTCTCCGAAAATGCCGAATATCACGCGGCAAAAGAGGCACAGAGCCTCAATGAGGGCCGGGTCAACGAACTCGAGGACCTGATCGCGCGGGCCGAGGTGATCGACGTCACCAAGCTCAGCGGCGACAAGGTCAAGTTCGGCGCCACCGTGGTGCTGGTCGACGAGGATACCGAGGAGAAAAAGACCTACCAGATCGTCGGCGACCAGGAAGCGGACGTGAAATCCGGCCGCATCTCGATCTCCTCGCCGATCGCGCGCGCGCTGATCGGCAAGGAAGTCGGCGACGCCATCGAGGTCAACGCACCGGGCGGCGCCAGGGGCTACGAGATCGTCCAGGTGCAATTTATCTGAGGAATCTGAGGCGAGCCCCTAATCCCGTCAGGTAGCGCCGCCCCTCATCGCCCTGCCGGGCACTTCTCCCCGTATAGTGACGGGGAGAAGGGGCCATCCGGAACCTCGGCGCCGTTTCTGCAACGTTACTGATTGGCGAAATCTTCGGTGAAGGCGTCCTTCTCCCCGCCCCTATACGGGGAGAAGATGGCGGCAGCCAGATGAGGGGCAGCGCCAACTTTCAGGACTATCCCCTACCGACCTTGGCCTGACCGGTCTCCCGAAGCGCCAGCAATCTCTCGGCTTCCGCAATCACTTCCGGCGGCGTGACGCTGCACCCAGGCGCGGCCAGTAGCGTCGACGAATACGGCCCGCGCGGGCCGGTCAGGCCAGGCTCGGTAGCGAGGAATATCGCCACCGTCGGCAGGCCGAAGGCGCTGGCGAGATGGGTCAGGCCGGTGTCGGCGCCGATGACCAGCGTCGAGCCGCCGATGACGGCGGCGATCTCGGCTAGCGACGACCTGGGAACCACCACGGTCTGCGAAACGGCACCGGCGATCGCCTCGGCAACCGCCTGTTCCCGGTCGTTCGACCAGGTGGTGACCGGCGTCATCCCCTTGTCCACCAGCAGGCGGGCGGTTTCGATCCAGTCATCGACCGGCCATTTCTTGTCCTCGCGGCTGGTGCCATGCAGCAGGAAGGCGGTCTTTTCACCGACAAGAATCGATCTTCCGGCCGGCGGCACGATGCCCGATTCAAGCCGGGAAAAATCCGGCTCGTAGCCGAGCGCCAGCCCGAACAGGCGTCTCGTGCGCTCGATGGCGTGCAGGCCGCGCGGCACGGCGTAGCGATGGCCATAAAACAGGCTCGCCGAAGGCTCGCGGGCGCTCGACCGATCGAACCCGGCGATCGGGGCTGCCGCCAGCCGCGCCACCAGCGCCGATTTCAGCAAGCCTTGTGCATCGAGGACGAGGTCGTAGCGGCAATCGCGCAAGGCGCGGCGCAAGCCGATCACTTCCCGCCATGTGCCGGGCTGAAGCAGCTTCCTGCGCCAGCGCCGGATCGCCACGCTGTGGATGGTCTGGATGGCTGGATGCAGCGCCACGATGCCGGCAAATGCCTCTTCGACACACCAGTCGAAGGAGATATCCGGCCGAGCGCGGCGCGCGTCCTCGATCGCCGGGAAGGTGTGGATGACGTCGCCCATGGACGATGTCTTGACGATCAGCACTTTCATGCGGCGGCCGGCATTTCCAGCAGCCGCTCCGCCGCCGCCACGACGCGTTCGACCTCCAGCGTCTTCAGGCAGTTGAGATGACCGAGCGGGCAGATTTTTTTGTGGCAGGGCGAACAGGACAGGCCGAGCCAGACCAGTTCGCGGCGCTCGGCGAGCGGCGGCGTGTTCTGCGGCGAGGTCGAGCCGTAGACGGCGACTACCGGCGTGCCGACGGCGGCGGCGACATGCATCAGCCCGCTGTCGTTGGAGACGGCGAGCCTCGCCGCCGCGATCAGGTCGATGGCATCCTCGAGCCGCGTCTGGCCGGCAAGATCGACGGCGCCCGGAGCGAGCGCGGCGATTTCCGCCGTCACCTCAGCGTCGTTCTTCGACCCGAACAGCGCGACGCCAAACCCTTTCGCCATCATCTCACGGGCAAGGCCGGCATAGTGTTCGCTCGGCCAGCGCTTGGCCGGGCCGAATTCGGCGCCGGGCATGAGTGCCACGAATTTCCCCCCCGTCAGCCCGAAACGGCTGAGCAGTGCCGCCTGGCTGGCTTGATCGACGGCGAGCTTCGGCGCCTGGAAGGCGCCACCCCGGGCAAGGCTGAAATAGGCCTGCGCGGTGCGCCGTTTCAGGCGATCGGGCAAGGGCACGATGTCGGTCAGCAGCCCATAGCGCATTTCCTTGAGATGGCCGACGCGGCGCGGAATGCCGGCAAAGAACGGGATCAGCGCCGATTTCCAGCTTCCCGGCAGGACAAAGGCCATCTCGTAGCGGCCGCGCAACAGGCGGCCGAAGCGCGTTCGGACGCGGAATTCGAACGCGCCGGAATTCAGCGGCAGGTCGATCTGCTGGCGGATTTCGGGCATGCGCTTGACCAGGGGTGCTGCCCAGGCCGGCGCCAGCACGTCGATGGCGGCATCCGGATGAAGCTCCCTCAGCGCCTGGAACAGGCACTGCGCCATCACCATGTCGCCCACCCAGCGTGGGCCGATCACGAGGATCGTTGGGCTTTCAGCCATTCGACATAGTCTCTGACGCCGGTTTCCACTGTGCGGAACTGGCCATTGTAACCGGCTGCGCGCAAGCGGGACATATCAGCTTGCGTAAAGCTCTGGTAGCTGCCCTTGAGGTGGTCGGGAAACTCGATGAATTCGATCTGGCCTTGGCCGAGCGTATCGATCACCGTTTCGGCAATGGCGCGGAACGGCTGGGCCTTGCCGGTGCCGCAGTTGAAGATGCCGCTCGAGCCGCGTTTCCACAGCCACAGATTGACGTCGGCGACATCGCCGACATGGATGAAGTCGCGGCTCTGCTCGCCGGGCCCGAAACCACCATAGGCGCCGAACAGTTTCGGGTTCTGGCCTTGCTCGACCTGGTTGAACAGATGGAAGGCGACAGAGGCCATGGCGCCCTTATGCGCCTCGCGCGGTCCATAGACGTTGAAATAACGCAGGCCCGCGACCGGCGAGTGATCGGTATCGAAAACGGTGCGGCGGACATAGTCGTCGAACAGTTTTTTCGAATAGGCATAGACGTTCAGCGGCCGTTCGCATTGCGGCTCCTCGCGGAACTCGGCGCCGCTGCCATAGACCGAAGCGGAGGAGGCATAGAGGAACGGCACGCGCAGGGCCAGGCAGGCGTGCAGCAGGCGCTTCGAATAGGCGTAGTTGACCTCCATCATGAACTTGCCGTTCCATTCGGTGGTGGTCGAGCAGGCGCCCTGGTGGAAGACCGCCTCGATGCGGCCGAGGTCACCGGCCTCCATCCGCGCCAGAAAATCGTCCTTGTCGAGATAATCGGCGATCTCGAGATCGGCGAGGTTGGCGATCTTGTGGCCGTCGGTGAGGTCGTCGACGACGAGGATGTCGCTGAAACCCTCGGCGTTGAGCGCGGCGACGATGTTGGAACCGATCATGCCGGCGCCGCCCGTGACGATGATCATGAAAGCCTCTGGTCTCGCTTGTCGATTCCGGCCCTTATAGGGGAGGTCGATAGGGCTGTCGATAAAGCAGCAGAGAGCAATTGCTTCGGGTGGATGCAGTTCCAACTTCTGGCGGAGACATCGATTATCTAGTCGGCGCCGCCCCTCACCTGCCTGCCGGCATCCTCTCCCCGTATAGTGACGGGGAGAGGGGCGCTCTCGTCGACGGTTTCGCCGATCGCCAACATTACAGACGAGCGCTGAGATCGCGGGCAAGCCCCCCCTTCTCCCCGTCACTACACGGGGAGAAGGTGCCGGCAGGCGGATGAGGGGCGGCGCCGACGCCTGCAAGAAGGGCAAGGGGGCGATTGCCCTGCGCCACAGTGAGGCCGCAAAGTTGCCGCTTCAGTCGATTCGCTACCCGGTGAGATCGTCAGGGACAAAGAATGCCATCAACCGAACTGCTTGTCGCCTTTTTCGCCACCACGGCGATCTTCGCCTATATCCCCGGTCCCGCCATGCTCTATGCCGCCGCGCAAACCATGGCGCGCGGCCGCTGGTCCGGCCTGATGGCGGCGCTCGGCATTCATCTCGGCGGCTACGTACACGTCTTCGCCGCCGCTGTCGGCCTGTCGGTGCTTTTCCATGCCGTGCCGGTGCTTTACATGGCGGTCAAGCTGGTCGGTGCGCTGTATCTGATCTGGCTCGGTGTTTCGCTGTTTCGCGCCAAGGCGCAAGGCGACGTTGTCTTGCCGGGAATTCAGCCGAAATCCGCCCGCCGCGCCTTTTTCGAGAGCGTTGCCGTCGAGGTGCTCAACCCCAAGACGGCGATTTTCTTCATGGCGTTCCTGCCGCAATTCATCGATGCCTCGGCAGCGTTTCCGGTCTGGCTGCAGTTCGTCGTGCTTGGAACGATCGTCAATTTGATGTTCTCGTCGGCCGATATTGTTTGCGTGGTGCTGGCCGGCGCGGTGATCGCCAGGCTGCGGCAGTCGAGCCGGGCGCAGCGCCTGATGCGGCGCGCCGGCGGTGCGGTGCTTGTCGGACTGGGCGTGCATGTCGCGTTGCAGAAAAGCTGACGCACTGTCTCGCCGCGGCGATCGGTCGAAGGCCTGCCGTTGCGTCGGCTGAAATTGCGGTATATCGGCATCGCCATGAACGGCCGGCCCTGCCAATCGAATTTCCCGTCACTGAAAATCGGCCCTCCCGCGCGTTGACATGATCAAGCTGCCCTCTCCCGAACCTCTTCACCGCGCCGTCTCGCGCTTCGGCGGCGTCACCGTGCTGGTGGTCGGCGATTTCATCCTCGACCGTTTCGTCAATGGCGTGATCGAGCGCATTTCGCCGGAAGCGCCGATCCCCGTGCTGCACGGGCGCGGCGAAACGCTGGCGATGGGCGGCGCCGGCAATGTCGTCGCCAACATCGTTTCGCTCGGCGCTGCCGTCATACCGGTCTCGGTGATCGGCGCTGACGAGGCCGGCAAGAACCTCATGCGCATGCTCGGCGAATTTGGCGTCGACACCGGCGGGCTGGCGCAGGATGCCGATCGCATGACGTCGTCCAAAAGCCGCTTCAGCGCGCTCAACCAGCAGGTGCTGCGTTTCGACGAAGAGGAAATCAAGCCGCTGGGCGATGCCGAGCGCGCGACATTGGTCGGGCATTTTCGCGAAGCGCTGGCGCGGGCCGACATCGTCATTCTGTCCGACTATGGCAAGGGCGTGCTGCTCGACGGCGTCGCCGGCGAGCTGATCTCGATCTGTCGGGAAGCGGGCAAGCCGGTGCTGGTCGACCCGAAGGGCCGCGACTATGCGCGTTATGCCGGCGCGACGGCAATCACGCCCAACCGCAAGGAACTCGGCGAGGCGGTCGGCCGCGCAGTGTTTGCCGACGACGAAATCGAGGCGGCGGCACGCCAGCTGATTTCGGCGCACGGTTTCGATTTCGTCGTCGCGACGCGCAGCGAAAAGGGCATGAGCGTCGTCGGTGCGGACGACGCCCGCCATATCGCCACGCAGGCGCGCGAAGTGTTCGACGTTTCGGGCGCCGGCGACACGGTAATCGCGACCTTCGCGCTGGCTCTTGCAGCAGGCGCCGATCGTGTCATGGCCGGATCGATCGCCAACGCCGCCGGCGGTGTTGTCGTCGGCAAGCGCGGCACGGCGCGGCTGACGATCGAGGAACTCACCGGTGCGCTGTTTGCCTCGCATGGTCCGGTCGCCCACTTGGATGCGATCCTCGATGCCGCCGCCGCCGCGCGGATGGTTTCGGCCTGGAAAGACGAGGGCTTGAGCGTCGGCTTCACCAATGGCTGTTTCGATATCCTGCATGCCGGCCATGTCAGCCTGTTGCATGCGGCGCGCAGCCAGTGCGACCGGCTGGTGCTCGGCCTCAACAGCGATGCCTCGGTGCGCCGGCTGAAAGGGCCGGGGCGCCCGGTCAACGACCAGCATGACCGGGCCTGCGTGCTGGCAGCACTTGCCTCGGTCGACGCCGTCGTCATCTTCGAGGAGGATACGCCGCTTTCGCTGATCGAGGCGCTGAGCCCCGACATACTGGTCAAGGGCGCCGACTATACGGTCGATCAGGTGGTTGGCGCCGATGTCGTGCAGAAGGCCGGCGGGCGCGTCGTGCTGGTCGACCTCGTCGCCGGCAAGAGCACGACCGGCACCATCGGCAGATTGCGCGCCGGGAACTGAGGGTTTCATGTCCGAACTGAACGATTACCTGGCCCGCTCAGCGGCCGCGATTTCGGCGATGGTCGAGCGCGACCTGACCAGCGAGATGGAGCGGGCGGTCAGCGCCGTCGTCGCCGCGCTTTCGCAGGGCAAGGCGCTGCTGATAGCAGGCAATGGCGGTTCGGCCAGCGACGCCATCCATATCGCCGGCGAGCTGGTCGGCCGCTTCCTCAGGGAGCGCAAGGCCTACAACGTCATCGCGCTGCCGGCCAACGCGGCGGTGCTGACCGCCTGGGGCAATGATTACGGCTTCGACACGGTGTTTGCGCGCCAGGTCGAGGCGCATGGTTCGGCGGGCGCCGTGCTGCTCGCCATCTCGACCAGCGGCAATTCGCCAAGCATCCTCGCCGCCGCCCAACAGGCGCGCATGATGGGCATGACGGTGGTCAGCCTGACCGGCGACACCGGCGGCAAGCTGAAGCCGCTCTCCGACATCCTGCTCAACGTACCGTCGACCTCGACGCCGATCATCCAGCAGGGGCATTTGTGCCTCTATCACCATTTGTGCGAAATGGTCGAAACGCGCCTCTGCGAGGTGGGGTGATCCTCGAACTCTCAGGACCTGGGTTCCTCGCCCACCGCGAAGCGGGGGAGAGGTGGGCGCGGGACGGCCCGGAGGGTGGGGTGGGGGGGCGCGGGTCCCACAAACAGCGCAGCGGGGGGGCCGCAGCCACCCCCACCAGCACGCGGGGTGGGGGGGCCC
>NZ_JAMYRZ010000023.1:0-101182 GCF_040321675.1 Mesorhizobium sp. M0296 | reverse complement strand
TCGATCCGCAGCATCTGGTCTTCATCGACGAGACCTGGATCAAGACCAACATGGCTCCGCTGCGCGGTTGGGGGCCGAAGGGCGAGCGGCTGCGCGGCTTGGCCCCGCACGGCCACTGGCGCACGCTGACCTTCCTCGGCGCGCTGCGCTGCGATAGGCTCGCGGCACCTTGCGTCTTCGACGGGCCAATCAACGGCCAATGCTTCCGCGCCTATGTCGAGCAGCAGCTCATCACCGTGCTGAAACCCGGCGACATCGTCGTCATGGATAATCTGGGAAGTCATAAGTCGGCGGCGATCAGGCAGATGATCAAGGCTGCCGGCGCCAGGCTTTGGTACCTGCCACCCTACTCCCCCGACCTCAACCCGATCGAGCAGGCCTTCGCCAAGATCAAGCATTGGATGCGACAAGCTCAGAAGCGTACCGTCGAGGACGCTTGGCGCCACATCGGCCACCTCGTTGCGACGATCGAACCCGGCGAATGCAAAAACTACTTCGCAAACGCCGGATACGCTTCCGTCAAAACGTGAAAGACTCTAGCCCCACTCAAATGCCAACTTTGCCGGCCTTGCCGCCGCTTTTCACGCGCGGGCAGGCGAGGAGATGCCGGTCGACGAGGTCAATCCCAATGGACTGTGCCGGCCTCGCTCGGCTACTGGCGTGAGGCATCCTTGACGACACCGCCCTGGACCGACAACGTCGAGATGTTGGCAATGAAGCCGGTCGCGACCTCGCGCTTCCGCCTGAACGCGTGGCCGATCCGTTCACCCAATTGGCGCTTCATCCTGGGCCGCGGCTGAGGCCTGTGGGGTGCGGCTACCCCGCGTGGATGGGATCATCAATCAACTTTCTCTCATTTATGAAAGGAAACTTCCCCGCTTACGATAGAAGCCATCAGTTTCATATATTTTCCGGCAGATGAATGTCGAACGGCAGAAATGTCTGTCCTGGTGTTTCAGCAGTGCCGGTCTCGATAGCCCGCGTCATCAGCGTTATCAGCTCCTGGGAAAGCCGGCGCATTGGCGTGGCGACCGCCATCGTGATGATGTTATCAGCGAGTGCCGCCCGAGATTCCGGCGTGATTTCATTCACGATCGCGACGAGATCGCGACTTTTACCCTCTTCCCGGACCGCGGAGATGGCGCCCTCCATGCCGCCCCCGGCGACATAGAAGCCGACGAGCTCGGGTTCCCGCTGCATGAGATCAAGCGTTGCCTCGTAGGTGACCTGCCGTTTCTCCAGGTTCACAAGCGGATCGAGCACCTCGAACGTCGGCGCGTTCTCACGGCAATAGGAGCGAAAGCCGACGTCACGGAGCTCGTGCCCCTGGAAACGATGGCTACCGACAAACACCGCCACCTTGCCGGGCCGTTTTGCGACCTTGGACACCATCCAAGCGGCCGTGCGCCCCACCTTGCGGTTGTTGAGGCCGATATAGCCCTGTCGCACGCCGGCGGCGAAGTCGGAAAGCAGCGAGAAAACCGGAATGCCTTTGGCCTTGAGGTCCTCAACCGCTGCTGTAATTTTTGGGTGGTCCGGTGCCACCATCGCGATCGCATGGCAGCGTGCGCCCAAATCCTTGAGCGGTGCGATTAGGTCGCTCGGCATATGTGACGGGGCGAATTGGATGAGCGGAATGCCGTGGAAGGACTGGGCCAAATTGACCGACGCTTCGACCTCGCGCGCAAAGTCTTGGTAGAAATGCTGGGCCGGTTTTCTCAAGATGAAGCCCAGACGGTAGCACGGTAGGTCTCGCCGCAAGCGCTGCTTGATGAGCCCGGCAGCATGATAGCCGATCGCGTGGGCGGCGTCGTGGACCCGCCGCGCGGTCTCCTCGCGCACCGGATGGCGGGCGTTCAGAACCCGATCGACCGTTGCTACGCTGACTCGGGATTCGCGGGCGAGATCGGCAATTGTGGGGCGCTTGGTCATGGGTCCTATTCTGATTGGTTTTTGACGCAGGCTGGCTCTCTGTCACCTAGCGCGATTCGACAATGGTTTCGGCTGGGCAAAGTGAAGACGCCCGCATACTGAATGATCGACAGCGTATTGGACTACTCCAGACGTAGACCGGCCGGGTATAACGGAAGGTTCATTCGCTTAGGGCGGCGATGATTTGCACTCACACATTTAGCGCTTCTGATACATGGTCCGTGAGGCGCCGTTTAGAGCCTGCGAGTCGATCGTTCAGGTCATGTGACCAGCTTGGCGAAGCCGGTCGCGGTGCGTCGACCTTACTCGGCGGAGGATAGCCGGTTTGATGCCTCGGCAAGCTGATGACCGCAGAAGGCGGCTTTCATCTGCGCTTGGTCCAATTCTCCTTCCCAGCGGGCGACGACGAGGGATGCCACTGCGTTACCAACGCAATTAGTCAACGCCCGGCATTCGGACATGAAGCGGTCGATGCCGAGTATCAGTGCCATCCCAGCAACGGGAACACTCGGAACTACGGCGAGCGTAGCAGCCAGGGTGATGAAGCCCGCACCTGTCACACCTGCAGCGCCCTTGGAGGAAAGCATCGCAACGAGCAGCAGCAGCACCTGATCGCCGATTGACAGGTCCGTGTTCGTCGCCTGCGCGATGAAGAGGGCCGCCAGGGTCATGTAGATATTCGTGCCGTCCAGATTGAACGAATATCCGGCCGGGATGACGAGACCCACAACCGAACGCCTGGCGCCCGCCTTCTCCATCTTCTGCATGAGCGAGGGGAGCGCGGCCTCCGAGGAGGACGTTGCGAGCACAAGCAGCAGCTCTTCCTTGATGTAGCGAATGAGAGAAAAGATCGAAAAGCCGTTGTAGCGGCAGACCGCGCCGAGAACCCCGAACACGAAGAGGAAGGCGGTGAAATAAAACGTCGCGACCAGCATCGCGAGGTTGACGACCGAACCGATGCCATATCTACCGATGGTGAACGCCATTGCGCCGAAAGCGCCGATCGGCGCGGCTTTCATCAGAATGCCAACGAGCTTGAAGACAGGCGCGATGAGCGCCTGAAGGAAGCAAACGACAGGCTTGCCCGTCTCTCCGGCCATCGCGAGCGCCATGCCGAACAGAACCGAGAAGAACAGCACCTGCAGGATGTCGCCTTCCGCGAAGGCACCGACAATCGTTGGCGGGATGATGTTCATCAGGAAGCCGGTGACCGACTGCTCGTGGGCCTTTGCGGCATAGGTATTCACGGCCTGGCCATCGAGCGAGGCCGGATCGATGTTGAGGCCGGCGCCAGGCTGGACGACATTGGCGACGATGAGGCCGACGATCAGCGCCAGCGTCGAGAAAGTGAGGAAATAGACCATTGCCTTGCCAGCGACCCGGCCGACCTTGTGAAGATCGTTCATGCCGGCAATGCCGGTCGCAATTGTCAGGAAGATGACAGGCGCGATGATCATCTTGACCAGCTTGATGAAGGCATCACCCAGCGGCTTCAGGCTCTCGCCGGTCCCCGGATAGAAATAGCCAATTGCGACGCCGAGGGCGATGGCGGCAAGCACCTGCGCGTAAAGCTTGGCATAGAAGGGTTTGCGGGGCGCGGGAGTCGCGCCGCGGACTTGTGCAGCTGACACTGTTTCTCTCTCCCTGACCGGATCGAGGTGGCGTGACTTCTCCCGGGCTTCTCCCTATCGCGGCGCTCCGGTCGAACGCTGCACCAACGCCGCCGCAATACCCATGCCAAATGGATCCGCATGACCTGAACTGACGTTGGGCTCGCCAATGATGGGATGAATGCGGTGGCACAAGACGGGAATGACAAGGCCGCCGTCCAGCACGCGCTTGATGTTCTCCGGCAGATTGCCGGTCGATCTCTCTGGCTTGCGGTTTTGCTGCACATCGTGGCGGGCTCCTCGGTTTGCCGACTTTGGGAAGGGCCGCATCGCTGGCACCAGGGCGCAGAATTGCCGTGTTCTTTGCCGCGCTCCCGCTGCAGCGACAGCTTGAAAGCGACGTCGAGACGTAGGGATTGACGCCGCTCGTGCTGACCGCGACGATGCGGTTCAGAAGTTCCGAGCACCGCCGAGAAAGCCGCGCTCGACCGCCACCTTCGCGCCTTCACACGCGACGCCGCCGCCTTATCTGCGTCATCAATATCGAGGAAATGGCGGTTGCCGCGACCGACCAGTGTCGTCGGCAGTGATTATCGCTCCCGCCCCTGGTTCGCAGGCGCTGGTGACTGGCACGGCCCGGCAACTCGGCGCGGTCAGCCGCTCGGGCACCGCATCGCCGGCGCCGTATTTCTGTCGTTCAACATCGCCGACAAAAATTAGAACTGATGAATTCTATCATAGGCCGCGAGGTTTTCTTTCACGAATGAAAGAAAGCTCGATTGACTATCCCGCCTCGCTCCAGTCTTTTGAAAATCAACGTGTGGTTGCCCCCGTGCAAGCCGAGAACGTGGCCAAGCTTCGTGGAGGGAGAGCCAAGCGATGCGTCAGGGGTCGACCCGCTTTGCACTCGACCACACGGCGGTGGCACGAGTTCACGTCAGAGCATTTTCGCGCTTGCCCGCGACGTCGCGGGCGCACATGCCGCCGGCATGCATTTCATGACGCGAGATCGAGGATCATATGCACCACAACATTCCCAAATCAGAACAAAATGCCAGCGAGTGCCGCATTTCGCTTCCGGATGCGAAAAGGGCTTACCCAAAGTCCGAGATGAACACCGCGGTCCCTTTTGTGCCATCGCATGAGCACGCGCTTACCGGCATCTTCGAAATATCGAAAGTACTCACCGACCCCGCCCGGCTCGAAGTCACGTTGGCCAAGGTCGTCGATCTCCTGCCCTCGTTTGTGCAGATGCGGCACGGCATCATCGCTCTCTTCGACGCTGAGGGCGTACTGGACATCACCGTAGTCACCGGCTGCGACGAGAACAGCGATGAGCGCTCCCGGATGCGCCTGCCGCGCAAGGCAATCGATCTGATTGTGACGACGGACACGCCGCTCGTCGCCGAGAACATAGCGGTGCATTCGGCCTTCACTGCCGCTGACGTAGAGGTGCTTGGGGCCTCCGACACCGTGTCCTTCATCGGCGTTCCCATTCGTATTGATGGGAACGCCGTAGGCACGCTGACTATCGACCGCGCCTTGGACAGCAGGTCAACGTATGGGCTCGATTATGATGTCCGGCTGCTCACCATGATAGCCAACATGGTGGGACAGACAGTCAAGTTGCACCGCTTCTCCGCGGGCGACCGCGAACGACCGACGGAGGTGGAAGATCGGCTGCAAACGCAATTCTCTGATGTCAAGCACCCTGCACCGCAGCGCAAGAAGGTTCACGTCAAGGGCATGATTGGCGATAGTCCGGCGCTAAGCGCGCTGCTCGAGAAGATCGCAGTGGTAGCTAAGGCAAAGACCACGGTTCTGTTGCGAGGCGAATCCGGTACCGGGAAGGAGCTGGTCGCCAAGGCAATTCACGAGTTGTCGCCGCGCGCCAAGCGGCCCTTCATCAAACTCAATTGTGCAGCGCTGCCAGAGACAGTCCTGGAATCCGAATTGTTCGGTCACGAGAAGGGTGCCTTCACAAGCGCGTTCAATTCCCGCAAGGGCCGCTTTGAGCTCGCCGACAAGGGGACGTTGTTTCTGGATGAGATCGGCGAGATCTCGGCCTCGTTCCAGGCAAAGCTACTGCGCGTGCTGCAGGAGCAGGAGTTTGAGCGCGTCGGCAGCAACCAGACCATCAAGGTCGACGTTCGCGTGATTGCCGCCACGAACAGGAACCTTGAAGAGGCGGTTGCAAGGAATGAGTTCCGCGCCGACCTATATTATCGCATCAACGTGGTTCCCTTGCTGGTGCCGGCGTTACGCCAAAGGCGCAGCGATATTCCGCTCCTCGCAGCTGAGTTTCTCAAGAATTTCAACGATGAGAACGGCCGTACGCTGACCTTCGATCCGCGTGCGATTGAAGTACTGATGAAATGTGAATTTCCCGGCAACATTCGCGAGCTTGAAAATTGCGTGCACCGGACAGCGATCCTGGCGGAGGGACTATCAATCGGGAGAAACGACTTTGCGTGCTCCCACGACCAGTGCTTTGCCGAGGCGCTGCGGAAGAGCAGATCGGGCAAGGCCGCGCTGCAACCAGCGCCAATCCTGCCAGAGGCAGTGAATCCGGCCACGCCTCCGGATGCGGCCGCTCGTTCGGCCGCCACCACAGTCCCGCCTGCCGGAGCAACCCACTCATTGGGCGCGAGGACCACCGACGCCGAGCGCGTCATTGCTGCCATGGAAAGATGTGGCTGGGTGCAGGCAAAGGCGGCGCGCCTGCTTGGACTGACCCCGCGCCAGATTGGCTACGTGCTGAGGAAATACGGCATCGAGGTCAAGCGTCTGTGAAAGCATGACTCAGGCGGATTAGCTGAGACCGCTTAGCGGCTTGGCCCGCGCAGGGATGCAGATCCGCGTCCGCGTCAAGTCGATCCGACCGAGGACAGCCTGGCCGAATTCCCGTGGCAGCTGGCGTTGCGACCATCTTGTGAAAGGCGACGCTGCCATCGTCAATCCGTCCGCCATGTTGCTCTCGTTGCGAGCTCATACGGATGAACCTGTGCGACTGAAACGGAGATAAAATATGTCCGATGCAAAACTGCAAGCTGTGCTTTCGTCACTTCCGCAAGGGACGCGACAGTTAGATGCTCTGCCGTCCAACGGACCAGCGCCGGACAGAAGTTTTGTCAAGCTGAATACGAATGAGAACCCGTTTCCGTTGCCGCCAATCATAATGCAAAGTGCAGTGGCGGCCCTCAATCGCCAGTATCTGTATCCGGACGACGATAACATCAGCTTGAGGGAAGCAGCGTCCAATACCTATGGCGTATCCACGGATCAGGTCATCGCAGGCAACGGGTCGTCTGAACTGCTCGGACTCATCTACAGAGCTTTCCTCGCCCCTGGCGACAAGGTGGCGATGATATCGCCAGGGTTTTCGTTCAACCGCAAACTTGCCATGTTGCATGGTGCTGAGTTTCTCGAGATCGGATGTCAAACTCATTCGCTGCCAATGGAGCAATTGCTTTCCGGTCCGGCAAAAGACGCCAAGTTCATTCTGGTGGCCAATCCAAACAATCCGACCGGAACATTCCTCTCGATAAGCAATATCGAACGCCTCGTGTCACAATCGGATCGCCTGGTCGTCCTTGATGAGGCCTACGTCGACTTTGCACCCGATCACGGGCTGCGCCTCATCAACCGTTATTCGAACCTTCTGATCTTGAGAACATTTTCGAAGAGCTATGCCGCCGCCGGCATTCGCGTCGGTTTCGGTTTCGGTCACCCTGAGATTATTGGCAGGCTGCGCAACATCCAGAACGTCTTCAACATGAACGTGATCGGGCATGCGGTTGGTATCAGCGTGCTTGCGCATCGCGGCGCCTACGCAGAGAACCACAAGCACATCAGACATGAACGACAGCGAGTGACAGCCGCACTGTCGCAACTTGGATTTTCCGTAACGCCCTCCCACGCAAATTTCTTGCTAGCCCGTGTGCCAGCGGGACAGGACGGCTCATGGTGGCAAGCAGCCTTGGAAAGGCAAAAGATACTCGTTGCCTACTTTCCGGACAATGGTTTGGAACATTGCATCCGCGTCAGCATCGGCACAAAAGAGCAATTGGATGCATTTCTTGCTGCCGCTCGCGATATAGTTGGAAGCTTAAACATACCAAGCACCACGGGCAGGGGAGCGTCAGGCTCTGCTCGTTCGGTACGCTGACGCTAATCCGATATCACACATTGCTATCTTTAGACTTGCTTGGTCACCCAAGCACGACAACATTTTTCTTTAAAATCGGGGACAATATCGAGTGACAAACGTCTTTCCTTCAAACCTAGCCTTCGGCATCTTCGATCATCTGGACGAGGACGGCCTCGATATCGCCCGGCAGTACGAAGATCGCCTGATATTAGCAGAGGCGTGCGATCAGCTAGGGTTCTATGCCTATCATCTCGCAGAGCACCACTGTACCCCCCATGGGAGAGGTCCATCGCCGAATCTGTTCTTATCGAGCGTCGCCCAGCGCACCCGGCGCCTGCGTCTCGGACCCTTGGTGATGCTGCTTGCGCTTTATCATCCGCTGCGTGCGTTCGAAGAGATCTGTATGCTGGACCAGTTGAGCGGTGGCAGGCTCGAACTGGGCATAGGGCGCGGTGCTCTCCCGATCGAATTGGGTTACTTCGGGATTGGTGCGGACGCGGTGCCGGGCCGCTATGCGGAAGCCAGCGAAATTCTTGTTGAAATACTTGTTAATGCCATGAAGGTTGGCACGCTGTGCTATCAAGGCCGCCATTTTGAGCTCAATGACGTTCCTTTGACGCTAAGACCTCATCAGCGTCCACATCCGCCGACATGGGTCGCCGCCAATCGACCCGAGTCCGCAGCCTGGGCCGCTGCGAATGGAGCAAATATCGCGTGTGTAGGACCTTCCTCTTCTGTTCGCAAAACTACTGATGCGTTCCGCGCCTATCAAGAGGACAAGGCTGGCGCGGGCGATCAAGCGCCATTTATTGGATTGCTCCGCATGGTCGTGGTTGGGCGTTGTGACACACATGCCTATTCGCTCGCGGCACCTGCTTACGAACGATGGCTCAAGAGCTTCCAATTCCTTTACGACCTTAATGCCATCCCGACTCCACCAAACCTGCCGCTGACCTTCGATGAGGCAGTAGAGCGTGAATTGTGCGTGGTAGGATCAGCAGAATCTGTGCGAAAAGCTCTGTTAGATCAGTTGGAAGAGGCAGGTGCCAACTACCTGCTTTGTCAACTGGCATTTGGAAATCTGCCGCTAGATGCTTCCCTGTACACCGCGACGACCATTCAATCCGAAATCATGGCTCGACTTGGCTGACCGTGGAATTGGCGGTCTGATCCGAAGGTAAATCGTTGTAACAGCGCTCCCTCACATTGCTCGAGCGTGCACGTGGTGGGGATTGGGAAATCGTGAGGGAGGCCAAACTGGCGACGAGCCGGCGGCACAGATTACCAGGTTTGTGCGTTGGCCGGCATCTGGGCACGGTGTGAGACTGCACGATCCTAAGGAGCTGATGGCCGAGCGCGCCACGGTGCCGGCACGCGTCTGCTCGTCGCGCTCGCGCTAGTCATTGCCCATAGCCGGCCGCAGAGGTTCTTCTCGACCGGGGCGGCGCCGGTGGCGGCTCCCGCATCCAGCTTCATCAGCGGCTCGGCGGTAGCAAAGCCGTCACTCGCTACGGCGCTGTGAGGGCGCGCTCGCGAGCGGCTTTGCTACGCCGAGCGACACCACCTGGAGCGAGTTCGCCCGATGTCGCGGCGTGCACCGCGGCCGGATAACGACGCTGGAGGAAATCGTTCGCAGCCGGTCTTCACGATCCGCGCGAGTGCTTTGCATGAATGCTGCCTGCTTCCTCGTCTGCGGCGGCCCGAGTGTCCGCCGGCACGCCCGAGTCAATGCCAGTACCACAAGGCCGGCAAGACGTCAGGTCTGGGAGCCAGCTTGTACGGTCGTATCGTATTCGGGAATGTCGTCGAAGGAGGCGTAGTTGAGATTGTAGAGTTTGGAATAGAGGCCCCCCGTGGCTATTAGCTGATCGTGGTTGCCAGCCGCAATAACTTGGCCATTCTGAAGCACGATGATGCGGTCGGCACCCCGGATCGTGGCAAGACGGTGGGCGATCACGAGGCCAGTACGGCCTTCAAGCAGCTTTATCAGAGCCTTCTGAATCTGCATTTCCGTGTAGCTGTCGATGTTGGCGGTAGCTTCGTCGAGCACGAGGATCTTGGCGTCGGCGACGAGGGCGCGGGCGAAACTGATAAGCTGGCGCTGGCCGAGAGATAAGTTGTCGCCGCGTTCGCCAAGTTGGGTCTCATACCCATCGGCGAGGCTCATGATGAAGTCGTGGGCGCCGACCGCCTTGGCCGCCTCGATCACCTTGTCTCGCGTGGCCTCTGTCTTGTGGTATCGAATGTTCTCGAAGACCGTCCCGGTGAACAGGAATGGCTCCTGCAGCACCATGGCGACCTGGCGGCCGAGCGATTCCTGGGTGAGATCGCGCACATCATATCCGCCGACCAGCACTTGGCCCTGCTGAACATCATAGAAGCGGTGGACCAGGGCCATCGCACTCGATTTGCCAGAACCGCTCGGCCCGACCAGTGCGACCGTCTCGCCGGGATTGACCCGGAAGGAAACATTTTTCAGCACCGAACGGTTCGGATTATAGCCGAAGGTGACGTCCCTGAACTCGACCGAGCCGTCCATTTCGGGCGAAAGCACCTCGGCATTGGGTTTGTCCTGAACATCGATCTTGACGTCGAGCACATCGGCCAGGCGCTTGCCTGAGGCCATGGCGCGCTGCATGACCGAATATTGCAGGGTGAGTGAGCGGATCGGGTCAAAGAAGCGCTGGATGTAAAATAGGTAGGCAACCAATACGCCCACATCTATGCGGCCATTCAGGACCATCGAGCCGCCGACCACAATAACGGCGGCCATGGCGAGGCCGGTGAGGCCATCGACGATAGGCACCATGACCAGTGCATATTTGGCAGCGATCAGGTGGGTCCTGAGGTTGGCATGGGCCTTGTCGTCAAAAAGGATGAAATTCACCTGCTGGCGGTCCATGGACTGGACGGTGCGCACGCCGTGAATGGCTTCGGCCTGCGCGCCGTTGACGACGGAATTAGTCTCGTGTGCAGCCATGAAGGCGGCGCGGGCACGCGGCAGCCAGACAATGCGGACGATCACCAGGACCGGCAGAACCGAGAGCGTCAGGAGGCCGAGGCGGAAGTCGAGCCACAGCATTAGGAAAACGATGCCGAAGAGAAGCGCAACATCGCCTATGGAATATACCGAGGTTTCGAGGAATTCCTGTATGGAGTTGACGTCGCCTTGCAGGCGCGACATGAGGCGTCCGACCTCGGTCTTGTCCATGAAGGAGAGCGAGACCTTCTGCAAATGGCCAAACATGGCGCGGCGGATGTCGAACAGGACAGTTTCGGCCACTTTCCCAACCACGGTTTCCTGCATGTAGCCGGCAGCGAAATTGACCAAAATCGCCAAAACGAACGCGCCGACGGCCGCAAGCTGGGCTGAGCGATCGTTCCTTGCCGGGTTCATGCCCTGGTCGATCGCGTAGCTGATGATCAACGGGATGAGAAGCTGCGTCCCGGTGAAGATCAGCATTGCTGCAATCGTGATGACTACCCTGGCCCGATAGGGACGGACGAAGGCCCAGATGCGCCGGAGGATGCTCTTGTCGAAAGCCCGGCCGAACATCTCCTCCTCGATGCGGTGCGAGCCGACAACCGCGCGCGGAGGGCGTCTGCCGTCGTCACGGTCGGCTTCGAGTTCGCCGGCGCGGCCCTGGGCCATCAGCGGGCGTCCCCATACTGGGTCATAATGTCATCACCCGGGCGCGTCTGGAGATCGTAAAGGGCCCTGTAGCGTCCCCGCTTCGCCAAAAGCTCTTGATGCGTGCCGCGTTCTACGATTTCGCCGTTATCGACAAAAAGGATCTGATCGGCATGCATAAGCGCACTCAGCCGGTGCGCGATGATGATCGTCACCCGATCCTTGGCGAAGCGCCGCATCGCCGCGCGGATGCGCTGCTCGGTGCCGGCATCGGTCGCGGCCGTTGAGTCGTCGAAAACGACGACGGAGGGGCGCAGCATCATGGTGCGAGCAATCGTGAGACGCTGGCGCTGGCCGCCAGAGAGAGAGACGCCGCGTTCGCCCACGACCGTCTCGTAGCCTGCTGGGAGCCCGAGGATGTAGTTGTGGAGCTGGGCGAATTCGCCAGCGCGTTCTATTCGCTGTCTCTTCGCCCAGGGATCGCCATAAGCGATGTTGTTCTCGATCGTGGTGGTGAATAGGAATGCATCCTGCTGTACGACGGCGACCGCCTTGCGAAGCGTCGCGAGGGTGACATTACGTATGTCCTGGCCGTCCAGCGTGATGGCGCCACCGGTCACGTCGTAAAAGCGGGGGACCAGATGAGCCATCGTCGATTTGCCCGAACCCGGCGGACCGACGATCGCGATCGTCTCGCCTCTACGGGCCTCAAAGCTGAGGTTCTTCAAAATGGCGCGGTTTTCGGCGCTGGGGTACGCAAATGAGACATTGTGGAAGCGCAGAGTGCCGTCGCTTATCTCGAGCGGTCTGGCCTCGAGAGCATCCCTGATTGTGATCTCCTGGTCGAGGAGACCGAAAAGCCGCGAACCGCAGCTAGAAGCGCGGGCAAAGGCATTGACCATGAGGCCGATCTGGCGGACTGGCATTTGCAGGATTGTCATGAAGGTCAGGAAGGTCGCCACCGTTCCGACGCTGATCTCGCCAGCGACGAGCCTGCTGCCACCGATCCAGAGCACCAATCCCATTGCGAAAAAGAAGGACAAGGTCATCGCCGACGTGCTGGGCACGTAGATGTCAACTCGGTCGTGGGCGAGGTCGAGCGCGTTCTTGGAAGCGCCGTCGAACTTCAGCATCTCATAGGCTTGAGACGCAAAAGCGCGGACCACGCGGATGCCTGCGAGATTTTCCTCCATCACGCGGCTTAGTACCGAAAGCCGCTCATGCAGGTCGAGCCAGGTGGCGCGCAGCCTAAGCTGTGTGGCCGATGAGCGCCAGGCGACAAAAGGCACGAAGCTCAGCGCGACCAGGCCGAGCATGGGATCGGTCGAGATCATCATGTAGGCGCCGATCCCGATCAGCATGGTGAGCAGGAGCACGCGAACGAGCGCGGTGGAAAAATACATCCGCACGCCTTGGAGATCGAGCATTCCGATGGTGATCAGATCGCCTGAATGGACCCGGTCGTGAAAGGAAAAGCTGAGACGCTGGATCTTGTCGTAGTAGGCGAGCCGCAGTTCGTACGCGACATGATGCCCGACGGCTTCGGCAAAATAGTTCTGCGCCATCGTGAAAAGGCCGCGTAGCGCGCTGACGGCGAGCAGCAGGAGAGCCGGGGTCCAGAGCGCTTGTCCTGCCGCGGTCCCCGCGACACCGCCCCCAATGGCTGTCTGGGTCTGGTCGACAGCCCGGCCGAGAAGCTGGGGAATGAGCAACTGGAGGATTGCCGCCATGATCGTCGAGCCCATAGCGAAGGCGACCTGCCAGGGATGCCGCAAATTCATACGGGTGATGCGCAACAGCGTACTCAAATCCCGGCCCCAGCGCGCCGCTTCCACATGGGTCAACGAATTCAGAGCGTTCGTTGCGCTGCCGATAGCATCACTGCTCACGGGTGTATTCCCGACTGCATTTTGCGCCTTCGAGGCAAGCCGAAGGACCAATCATCAAAGGGGCCCGCCATTGTTAATCCTGTCCACCACCTGCAGCAGTGCCCGTTCCTATAAGCCGAGCCGCGGTTTCACTTACTGGCATGTCGATCACCGTGATTCCGCTTGCCGCAAGGAAACGCGCTTCGTTTCTGGTCAGCGTTTCCGCGTCCATTACCGCGCAATGTGGACCTCGGGAGCGCTTCATGATCTGCCTGGCGTAGGTGCGCAGCATCTGACCGTTGAAGCGGCAGCCAACGAAGAAAAATCCACGGGTGATGCGCCGTTCCTTCACCACGTCTGGGATCGGTGTCTGGATATCGATTTCGGTCAGGACTTCGACATAGTCGGAATCTGCGACGAGAAAGTTTTGCGCCGGCCTAATACTCCCGTGAGGTGTATAGAGAACCGTCTTTGCCCCCGATCGGGGGTCGAGTTCCCTCCCGGACAGATCGTAGGTTTTCGTCCAAATGTCCCGGATTTCGTTCGCCCGCGTGACGCCTTGTATCTCGACGACGTCCGTTCGGCCGGTCTCTACGAGAGCCGTGCGCATCGCGCTGTCGTACCAGCTGTCGACGATGAGGGAGAGCGGCAGCCTTGCGAGCCAGGCGTGGAGGACGGTCGGCGCCACCGGTGCTGCGAATATGTCGGTCATCCAAGCTTGAAGCGTCCGGCGATGCCGGCGCTGTTCGATGAACTGCGCAACCGACCACATATTGGTGCGGATCTTGGAAGGGGCTGGCGCCCGCGCATTGAGTGCCGCGGCAACGACCTCCGGCGTATGCGGCACAGGCGGTTCCGCACAGTTGAACCCAAGAAGACCCGGACCGAGATAGGGGATCACCTCATCGGCGGCGAGCGCTTGCTTCGCCAGGTCAAGCAGCTTTTCGGCAAAACTGTCCCGCACGATGACGAGGTGGCCCGATGTCGGGATCGTGTTCATGCTCGTTTCCTCGCGACGCCCCTTATCAATGGGCAGCATCAGTCATCTTCGGAAATCTTCCTTGCCTCGACGGTGATCGGCAGACGCGTATCCCGCGGAAGATCGGGTAGGAGGAGCCGCCACCCGTTCCTGAGCGTCACAGTCCCGCCCCACAACTCTTCCTTCTCAAGCTTGATGATCGGCTCTTCGAGGTCCTTCTTGGGGACGTACGCCGATAAGCCAGCATCGGTCCTGCGGATCATGACTTTCATCTGGCCGTCCCTTCATTGGTATTGCTTTCAGCACTGCCGGGATCCTCGGCTTTGTCGAGGCTCATCAGTTCACGCGCTCGCATGCCGACGACCGTGCCACGGTCGATCCATTCGACCGCATAGATGAAGAACTGCTGGAGAAAGGTGCCAATGTCGCGCACATATCCCTCGTCGCCCTTCCGCACGAGATTTTCGCCGATCTCCCTGCCAGGATAGGTACCGTCATTCTTTATGTGCCGAATGGCACGAACCCGCTCTCCCGGCATGAATCGTGGAGGCCTGCGGATTTCGACCTCCTCTTCGCGTCCGAGCCACATGTCGGTTCCCTGGTTTCTCTTGAAGCTGCAGGTTGGGAACAACGCGCTCCAGGCGTGCTTTGGAGGCAGCCCCGACCATCTCGGCATCCCAATTGTCGGTCACGCAGGAACGCAGGTCTTCGGCACCGGACATACCGAGGCACATTGCTGCGTATCGAAGGCTCCCTCGCATTCGGTGCACTTTTGCGTGTCGACCACATAGCTCTCGCCTTTGAACTTGATCGCGCCGGAGGGACATTCGAATTCGCAGGCGCCGCATTGGGTGCATTGGGATGCGATGATCTTGAAAGCCATTTTAACTCCTGGTCCGAATGGATGAGACAGCTCAGGCCGTCGCCGCGAGTGCGGGGGTCCTAGACGCGGCGGCGTAAATCGCGCTGATTGCGGTCTCGATATAGTCATGGGCATATGCGTCGGTGGCTTGGATTCCAGCGTCGGCGAGCTGATCCTGCGGGCAGTTTCCGATCTTTGCGCACAGCACGATATCTATGCCTTCAAGCGCTGCGATGACGCCATCGAGAGCGGCTTCTCCGCCCCAGCCGCCGAGGCAATACTGTTCCACCTTGCGATGCCCGACAAAGCTGATCCCCCTCGACGAGGCTTGATAAACCTGGAATTCCTTCGCGTGGCCGAAATGTTCATTGACGCGGCCGCCGCCCTTAGTCGCCACCGCGAAGAGAAGGGGCTTGCCGGGGCCCGCTGCCTTAACCATTCCGATCGCTTGGCTCCTGGCCGTCACGTGATCACGGCGCTCCTGCACGACCAACTCCCGATAGGCCTTGCGCTTGCTGGCATCGTAGGTGACCGCGCCGGGAATCCGGTCGGCCGTGAATTCCTGGCCACGATCCTCGCCAAGCAGGCCGACGGCATCTGCCCGGCACTGCCGGCAGTGGCGCATCAACTGGGCGCCGCCTTCGAGACGATCCTGAAGAGCCTTCATCTCCATTGCGTTTGGGCCGCGCTGCCCGCTCAGTCCGTAGTGCGTGCCGTGCGCCGGGTCCGAAATCAGCGGCATGACGTTGTGCAGGAACGCGCCTCGCTCCTTGACCCATCTATTCACCTCAATCAGATGCTCATCATTCACGCCGGGGATCATCACCGAATTGATTTTGGTGAGGATGCCGCGCGCACTCAGCATCTCCAGGCCCAACATCTGCCGCTCGTGCAGGATCCGGGCGGCTTCGATGCCGACGTAGCGGCGATGGTCGTAAAAGATCCAAGGATAGATCTTTGCACCGACCTCAGGGTCGACCATGTTGATGGTGATCGTCACGTGATCGACATTCATGTCGGCAAGCTCATCGACATGGTCCGGCAGCGCGAGCCCATTCGTGGAGATGCAAGACTTGATGTCTGGGATTTCCCTGGCGACTCGTTCGAACGTTGCCTTCGTCTTCTTCCAGTCGTAACAGGCATCGCCCGGTCCGGCGATGCCGAGCACGGAAAGCTGCGGCACCTCGTTGGCGACCGCAATCACCCTGCGTAGCGCCTGGTCGGGCGTCAGCTTTTCGGAGACCACCCCAGGCCGGCTTTCGTTGGCGCAGTCATATTTGCGATTGCAGTAGTTGCACTGGATATTGCAGCCGGGCGCGACCGCGACGTGTATGCGCGCGAAATAGTGGTGCGCCTCTTCTGAAAAGCAGGGGTGATCCTTGATCTTCTCCCAGATAGCCGGATCCGTGTCGTTCGGCTTTGTCGACGAGCCGCAGGACGAAGACGCGCAGCCACCAGCTTTCACGGTGGCAAGCAACTGGTCACCTAATGTCGTGCTGAGGCTCTCAACCGAAATTGCCGGTGCGGACATCGAACGGCTCCGTTGCTGGGAATGTCGCAGTTCAAATCGCAAGAGCTATGCCAGCTCAAAGAGCGGTTTTGGTTCACGAATTGGCTTTTCGTGTCGGATTCCGTCGGCTTGCCCCGGACACTTTTGTCGGGCTACCGACAGTGGACAAACAAATAGGGTCGCGAGGCTACCAGCCTTTGGGCGCGCAGAGTGTGAGGGAGACTACTCCGGGCTTACGTTTCACCAGCGGATGCCTAGAATTTCTTCACCTCGATACCATGCCGGCGCAGGGCGTAGCCGACTTGCCGCGGCGTGAGGCCGAGGATACGAGCCGCCCTGGCCTGAACCCAACCGGCCTTGTCCATCGCGTCGATCAGCCGGTCGCGTTCCGTCAGACGCGGGGGACAAGCGGGATCGTTCGGATCGCCGGCCGTAAGGGGAGATACCTTGCCCGCCGAGGCACCGATGCGACTGGCCGGCAGCTGCAATCCGACCGGCACTGCGTTGACCCGTGCGAGATCGTCGATGGCATTGCCGCCATTCGAGCGGTCGACTCCCTTCCAGAGGAGCCAGGAAAGGCACTGGCTCTTCTTACAGGCGAAATCGGATGGAGTGATCGTCCTTGAACGCGCAAGTGTGGCCGTCCTTTGGACGCAGTTCTCCAGTTCGCGGACGTTACCAGGGAAGTAGCATTGCGAGATCAGGTCAAGCGCCGACGGCGCGAAGGCGAGTGCGCGATCGTTCTCCTTGTTGAATCGGTCGAGGAAGGCGTTCGCAAGGCGTGGAATATCGCCGGGTCGCTCTCTGAGCGGAGGCAGGATGATTGGCACCACATTGATGCGGTAATAAAGGTCGGCCCGGAACTCCCCTTTTATGACGGCCGTCTCGAGGTCCTTGTTGGTGGCGCATATGAGGCGGACGTCGACCTGTAGCGTTTTGGTGCCGCCGACTCGCTCCAACTCGCCTTCCTGCAAGACACGCAACAGCTTGGCTTGAAAGGCCGGCGAAATCTCGCCGATTTCATCAAGTAGCAGCGTTCCCTCATTTGCCAATTCAAAACGACCGGCGCGCTGGGAGATAGCACCCGTGAAAGCGCCCTTTTCATGCCCAAACAGTTCTGACTCCAGAACGCTTTCAGACAGTGCGGCGCAGTTCAATTTGACGAAAGACTTCTTTCTCCGACGTGAGAGCTTATGGATGGCCTGCGCAAAGAATTCCTTGCCGGTGCCGCTTTCACCCCGCAGAAGCACGGTGGAATTAGTCCCTGCTACGACCGAGACGGTTTCGAGCACCTGCTTGAGTGCGGGGCTTTCCCCGACGATCCCGTCGATTTTGACGTCCGCCTGCCGGGCAGGGTGGCAGATCCTCCCCTCGTTGGGCGATTTCTCCGGTCTCCATTGCTCATGGACAGACCCCTGACGATCTGTACTCAGGATACGATGGAGACGGATGGTCCGGCCGACAAGGTTGGCGACCATCGTCAGGAAGTATGTGTCCTCGTCATTGCGAAAGTCGGTGGCGCCGTCTCCGGCCCGGTCGATCGACAATGTCCCAAGTATCTTATGATCAGCCTTTAGCGGGATACCGATAAAGGCAATTGGGATGGTGCCGCTGCCCGAAGACGTTTGAAGGTTAGCCTGAAATAGTTGGGACTTGCGGACGTCCGGTATGAAGAGCGGCGTCCCCGTAGCGACGATTTGATCTGTTACGGCCTGTGGTGTGACGCGGCGAGTGCCTGATTGAGGTGCGTGGGTATTGCCGGCAGTTGCTGCAATTTCCGGCTCTCCTTCAGCGTCCAGGACGACGATTGCTCCCTGACGCATCTGCAGAAACGAAGGGAGGATGTTCACGACATTGGCGAGCGTAATCTCCAGCTCGCTGGGGGCGGTCAGCACCTTCGATATCTCGTAGAGTCCCCTGAGCGCGATATCTGCTTGGGGCATGCTTTTGATGGGCGGTTCAGGGCGGGTATCCCGAGGTCCTACCTCGTCGACCCGATCTTGCGGTACGTGAGCCATGGAAACACCTCAGGGGTTGTCGTCCAGAGTGCTCCTCCTTTTGAATCTGAATTCTGAAAGCACAGTATTCACGAGCCTCTCTTGTTGCGAGGCGATTCCAGCAAAGATAGGCTTGGCGTTGGTCGCGACCTCAGGTCTACCAAGATTGACCCTGTTGATACGGTGCGTGCCTCGGTCATCCGAATTTGAAGAGGACTCCGAAGCCGCCGCGTGGATAGTTCCACTCGATCTCGCCATTGGTCTCGCACAAAATCCGGCAGGTACCGCACTCCATGCAGCCGTCGGCGGTGATCTCCACTTGACCTTTGTCGTTCAACTCATAGCATTTCGCCGGGCAGACGTGGGTCAGCGCGAGCAAGTTCGCGCTTGGCGCCTCGTGCGGTAGCACTTTGATATGCGGACGGCCGGAATCCACCAAGTAGCGGTTCTGGTAAAGCTTGTCCTCGACACGTGACTTCGTCACTGCGATCGTCATTTCGTCTCCCCTCAGCGCCACGCCAATGCAAGGCGGACCGCGTCGCTGACCAGCCCCCAGCGCGAGCGCGCCTTGATGAAGGCCGCCGTCGTAGCCTTTTCCTTCTCGATCTTCGGCGTCCCGTCGACACGCATGAAGTTCTGCGCGGCTTGCGACATCAACCGCGGATAGGTCGTGAAATAATTGCAGGAATTGGTGTGGAGCAAGGCCGGCATGTCTTTGTATTTCCTTAGGTCCTTGACCACGAAGGACTTGTCCAGCATGGCTTTGTAAAGGGCGAGATTCCGTTTGGTCATAGGACCGTTGCGGCTCTTGACCTCGATGATTGCCTCAGCCGCGATGCGGCCGGAGGTCATGGCGAGGTTCGAACCCTCGCGGTGAATGGCGTTGTTCAGTTGCGCGGCATCGCCGACCACGACCCAACCGTCGCCAAAGAGCTGCGGAATAGCCTTGTAGCCGCCTTCGGGAATGAGATGCGCGGAATATTCTTTCACTTCCGAGCCGGCGATCAGCGGCCGGATCGAAGGATGGCTTTTTAAGGCGTCGAGGAGGACGTAAGGGCTCTCGGCCATCGCGGCGAAATCGGAGACGAGGCAGCCAATGCCCAGTGAGATCGACTCCTTGTTGGTGTAGAGGAAGCCGAGCCCGGCCATGCTGCGGGAGGTCGTGCCCACCGCCTCGATCACGCAGCCTTCATCGCCTTTGAGGCCGAACCGCTGCTCAATGACCTCTTCGGGCAGGAAATGCATTTCCTTGACGGCGAGCGCCACGGTTTGCGGCTTCGGCATCTCGCGCAGGCCGGCCCGCGTGCCAAGGAGTCCGCAGACACCTTCTGCGAGGACGACCACGTCCGCGTAAATGGCTCCGCCGGCCCGGTCTGTGCGGACGCCGATCACCCTGTCCTTGGCGTCACGGATGAGTTCCGTCACGGTCGTCTCGCACAGAACCGTCGCGCCGGCCTCGCGCACCTTACGCGAAAACCATTTGTCGAACTGGGCACGAATGATCGTGTAGCGGTTGGGCTTCGCTTCATTGAAGTCGTCCGACCGATAGTGAATCCCGGTATGGGATGTGTCGTCCATCACCCAAAGCCGCTGTTCAACCAAATGCCGCTCGAGAGGCGCATCGTCCCGGAAATCCGGGATGATCTTCTCCAGCATGTTCGCGTACATGATGGCACCCTGGACATTCTTGGACCCCGGATATTCACCCCGCTCCAACTGCAGCACCTTCAGGCCGTGGCTGGCCATGGTGTAAGCAGCTGCGTTTCCGGACATGCCGGCCCCAATAACAATGGCGTCGAATTGTTCCTCAATCATGTCCATCCTTAGCTCGCAAGCTTATCGCGACTGTGGGGCGACAGCCGCCGGGTGAAGGCTTCCGTCAGTGCGGGCAGGAAGCGGATCGCGTCGGTGACGATCCCGAGGTGAGCGAAATCGAAAATCGGCGCGTTCGGGTCGGTGTTGATGGCCACGATGAGATCCGCCCCCTCCACGCCAACCCGATGCTGGACGGCGCCGGAAATCCCGGCCGCTATGTAAAGCTTCGGCCGGATGGTCTTGCCAGTTTGGCCGATCTGCCGATCAGCTGGCATCCAGCTCTTCTGGACCAACGGGCGCGAACAGCCGTGCTCGGCGCCGATTGCTCGCGCGAGATTCTTCACAAGCTGCAGGTTCTCCGCCGCGCCTAGACCGAGGCCTCCCGCAACCACGACGTCGGCATAGGCAAGATTTGCCTTTGCCGACTGACTATCCGGCAGGAAGCCGAGGACTTTGGTAACGATCTCGTCCTCGGCTACCGAGAGCTTGTGCCGGATGACACGCCCGACCGGTTTATCCGCCCGCTGCGGCATGGGCATGACCCTCGGTCGCACTGTCGCCATCTGGGGGCGGAAATTGAGCGTATAGATCGTGCACAACAAGGAACCGCCGAAAGTCGGACGGGTGGCGGCGAGCGAACCGTCGGTATCCACATCGAGTTCGGTGCAGTCGGCCGTGAGCCCTGTCTGCAAGGTCGTCGCCACGGAGCCGGCAAGATCCCTGCCGAGTGTGGTGGCACCGAGAAGAAGGATCTCGGGTTTGTGGGTATCGACCAGATCCGTCATCGCCTTGGTGAATGGTTCGTTCCGATAGTCGGCGAGCAGCGGCGCCTCGACGATGTAGACAAGGTCGGCACCATAAGCGAAGGCTTCGGCAACGGCGTTCCCGATGGCCTCTCCCGGCGGTCCAAGCACGACGCCCGCAAGCTGGACCTGAAGCTTGTCTGCTAACTTGCGGCCTTCGCCGAGCAGTTCGAATGATACGGGATGGACCTGGCCGCGTTCGAGCTCGATGAAAACCCAGACGTGCCGGTAGTCCTTGAAATGCGCGGGCAGCTCCTTCTTTACGCCGGCACGGCCGGCGGCAGGGCGAGGGGTTTCTCGGTTCGCGGTCGACATCGTCTGCTCCTTGCCCTCTCACGCGCCGCCGTTGAAGGCGAGCTCATGTTCCAATGCCGGCTGGCGGGTGAAGATTGCCGTGATGAGTTCGTCAGCGACATCGCGCAAGGCCATCTCGGCGGTGTCGATTTTTGCCGCCTTTTCCGCCCGCGCAGGAGGGGCGAAAACGCGCTTGACGACCGTCGGTGAACCGCGCAGGCCGCATTTGGTGAGATCCTCAATGCCGGCGTCGGCGGCACTCCATTTCAAGACCTGGCTGCGCGCGGCGCACAGGGCGTCCTGGATCGAGCCCCGGCGGATCTCGTTTGTGCCTTCCAGCATGGTGATCAGGCAAGGGAGACTGCTCTTCAGCATCTGTGTGCCGCCTTCGGAGCGGCGCTCGACCTTGATCTCGCGCGCAGCAATATCAATGGAGGCGATCTTCGCGACATAGGTAAGCTGCAGGAGTTCGAGGCGCTTGGCGATGCCGGGCCCGACTTGGGCGGTGTCGCCATCGATCGTCTGCTTGCCGGTGAAGACGAGGTCTGGCGTGCCGAACGTCTCGCCAACCTTCGCGATTGCCTGGGAAAGGGCGAAGGAGGTCGCCAGCGTGTCGGAGCCGGCAAAATAGCGGTCGGTCAAGAGCACCGCTCGGTCGGCGCCGTATCCGAGCGCCTTGCGCAACGCGTCCTCTGCCATGGGCGGACCCATAGTGAGTACGGTAACTTCGCCACCATAGGCGTCGCGCAGTCTGAGGGCCTCTTCGAGGGCGAACAGGTCGTAAGGGTTGATGATGGTCGGAACACCCTGGCGCATGATCGTGTTCGTCACCGGATGGACCCGTATCTGTGCCGAGTCCGGCACCTGCTTGATACAGATTACGATGTGCATTGGCGGTTTCTCTAGGCTCCTGTCCGGATGCGGGCTTGGCGGTTATCTCCTTGGTGTGCATCATTCGTGCCAACTGTTTTGCGCTGCCCCCTATTCCTAGAACTTCGTTGGTTGCTTCTGAGGGCGCCGTGGTGATGACCGGATTTGTCGGCTTCTCGACATTGTCGCGTCGCAACCCGTGTCGCGGTCATTCCTGTCCGAACCGCTTCAGTACGGAGTCGAACGGGACAAAGGTGCGGCCCGGCGTGGCAGGTTTGTTCGGATCGTGGTCTTTGAGCACCTTGAAGACCCGATGCGTGAGCGGCGAGGAAATCGCGAAGTCCTCGTAAGCGCGTTCGAGCGTCGCGCGCACCCGCGCGGCAATCACCTGGTCGGGCAGACCGGAGAAATCTTCTTCGGCAAGGTATTGGCCCACGCGCTTCATGATATGGAGCCGCGAGACATTCAGCACCTTCGGGTCATAGGAGACGCCAAGGACTGCGAAGAACTCCTCCGCAGCCGACAGGCGCTTCAGTCGTGCGAGGATGTCGGTGATATCGATGGGGCGGCTGTCAGCGGAACAATTCATTGCATTCTCCCTGGTCGGAAAACTGTGGTGTCGGTGCGCTCGCGCACGGCTGACCTGGACCCGCACAGCTCCGCGAGGGATGCCTCGCGGCACATTCCATCGTAGAGCTCGACCAGTTGAGTTGCAGTGACGGTCGATTTGGTCTCGGCCGCCTCGCGCCGGACGCGGGCCACCATCGCGGCTGCCAGATCCGGGTCGAGATCGCGACCGCTTTCGCTCAGCACATGGGCAATCGCAGTGGCGCCGGAATGCTTGCCGATGACGATACGCCGGCAGCGGCCCACGAGAGCCGGATCGAGCCCTTGATAAGTACGCGAGTCCTTCGTGGTAAAGGCGACGCCGGGCGCCTGCTCGCCATCGCGCAAGGTCGTATCGTTAAGAAAGACATGACGGGTCATGAACGGCACCCTGTTCTGCTGCCGCTCAGGCATGTACCGGATTGAACGTCTTCGAAGCTTCGCTTACCCGGCCCAGAACTGGGAAAGCTACGCAGCTTCCCCACGATCCCCGGCATGACCTCGAGCACCCGGTCGACGTCCTCTTCGCCGTTGTCCCGCGCCAAGGAGAAGCGGACTGCCGCGTGTGGCGTTTTCATCGCGCTCAGGACATGGCTCGGTTCCAGCGAACCGGAGGTGCAGGCGGAGCCGGAGGAACACGCGATGCCCACGCGGCTGAGGAGAAGTGGAATTCCATCACTTTCGACATGTTCGAAGGAGATGTTTGCGGTGTTGGGCAACCGTTCCAGGGGATCACCAGTGACACAGGTGCTTGGGATGCGCTGGAGAATCCCGTCCTCTAAACGGTCGCGGAGCGACTTTACCCGTGTGGTCTCGTCGTCCATGAATTTCAAGGCGAGTTCGGCCGCCATGCCGAGCCCGACTATGCCGGGCGTATTCTCGGTGCCGGCACGCCGGTTGTGTTCTTGGTGGCCCCCCTTGATCAGCGAGTGGAAATTGACGCCACGTTTTACGAAAAGCGCGCCGATCCCTTTCGGCCCGTGCAGCTTGTGGCCGGAGAGCGACAGCATGTCGATTGCGGTCGACTTCAGGTCCATCGGAAGCTTGCCGACCGCCTGCACAGCATCGGTATGGAAAAGGGCGCCCACTTCCTTGGCCAACTCGGCAAGCCTGGCCACGGGGAAGATCACACCAGTCTCATTGTTCGCCCACATTATCGAGACGATTGCCACCTGTGGGGTGAGGGCGGCCATATAGGCGTCGAGGTCGAGCCGGCCACGGCAATCCACCGGGATCCTGTGCACCTTGACGCGGCGGGTCTTCTCAAGATGCGCGCAGAGCGTCAGCACGGCGGGATGCTCGACCGCGGACGTAACGATCTCGGTTCGGTTGGGCGCCGCCTCGAGCGCCGAAAGAAGCGCTGCATTGTCGCTTTCTGTCCCACCCGAGGTGAAGGTGATCTCATCGTCGAACTCCGCGCCGATCAGAGCTTGCAACTGCCTCCGCGCCTTTCTCACCGCCGCACTGACTGAGGCGCCAAGAGCGTGCGCCGACGAAGGGTTGCCGAATTGATCCCTAAAGAACGGCAACATCGCTTGCACGACCTCAGGATCGACCCGTGTGGTTGCGTTGTTGTCGAGGTAGACAGGTTTCATGTGCGATCCTCAGTTGACCGGAATGACGCGAGCGCGCGACCGCCTCATTGAGCCTCTGGCGTATGCCGTTGATGATGATGGGCCCGAACTGGCAGCCGGCGCGGACGCCCGAGAGTTTGACGTAGACCGGATCGGCGTCGACATGGCCAGTCCGCAGTCGCCGCCGTCAGCCCGCAGGTAAGGACGCCCGAACACGACAACGTTATCGATAAGCCGAATTTGGCGCAGCGGCGCGATTTGGCCGCCAGCAGCTTGGGTGCCACCAGGAACCGAACTGTTTCGGGAGGCGACGTTCTTTGCATCCTACCTGAAGCGATTGCCGGTCCCAAGATCGGCTTCGACCTTGCCTTGTTCTTGAGGACAGGGACATCTGTTGTGCCGGCCATATAAGCCTCCTCTGCCGCAAATGAGTCCGTCGGCGGCAAATCGCTTCATGGACCCGCACAGGCGCTTCAGGCGATCAACTGAAGGACTTGCCGCAGCCGCACTTCTCGCGCGCGTTGGGGTTATCGAAGACAAAGCCGGAAGATTCGAGCCCTGTGAGGAAGTCGACAGTCATGCCGGCGACATGCGGTTGGGAGCCCGCGTCCACGAACAGCTTGATCCCATCTGTCTCGGTGATCGCGTCGCCCTCGCGCGACACGCTCTCCAGGCCCATTAAGTATTTGAAGCCGGCGCAGCCGCCGGCCTGGACCATGATGCGAAAGCCTTCGGCCGGCTCGCTGGCGCGGGAAAGAGCAGTCTTGATGGCGGCAACAGCGTTGTCGGTGAGCGTAATCATGGCTCCATTCTCCTCAGTCCGGGACCTGCTTGCGCATCACGTTGCATGCACCGTGCCAAAGCGAAAAAATGTTTCAACACAGCGCGGCATCTCTGACCCTGCGGTGTTTCTTGTGAGTCCATTGCTGCGAAGGTGTCGGCCAACCGACACGTACTGTCGGGTTTGTCGGGTCCGCCACGCGGGATGTTGGGCCTGAGTGGTTGGCTGAACTCACATTAACCAATGACCATTACAGAACACTCCTTCTGAGCTTGCTTCGACGCAATTGGCACGGTTTTTGAAGCTCCACTGGCGAGGCGGCAAGAGACTGCCGATCCACAATCGTGTCGTGGGTGCCCTCGCGATCGATGCGGCGAAGCAAGGGAGCAACATGTCAGGACTGGGTCAGACACGCTTTGTTTGGCGAAGCAGCGCCGCCCGTGGCATCCGAATGACCGATTGGCCGATTGCGACAACACCCACAATCGCTCACCACCGCCCGGTGGCCACCGACCGGCTCGATGAGATTCCATCGGCATGTGCCTGCTCGTGTCACTCGGGTCTCGCCGGTCCGATAGCACCCCCGGTTTTCGCGCGGGTGCGACGACGTGCGCACGCTGTCCAGCGACACTTTGTTCACGGGCCAGCAGCAGATCAGGGTCGAGCATTACGGCGCGCCCGATCGGCTGAAGATTCACCGGCAGGGCAGCTGATCCTCACACGTAGGTGGAAGCAGGGGTAAGACATGGACCAGCGCGAGAAACCGTCGCCGGACGAAATCCGGCGGGCGTGCGAAGACAATCCGAAAATCCGGGAGCATGATCTCGCCGCTCGATTGGGCATTTCGGAAGCCGAATTGGTCGCGGCGCATTGTGGTCACGGCGCGGTGCGCATCGAGCCGCGCGTCGATGATCTGCTGACCGGCCTCGAGGCGGTCGGCGAGGTGATGGCGCTCACCCGTAATGAAAGTGCCGTGCACGAAAAGATCGGTGTCTACGACAAAGTGGTCACCGGCAACCAGCATGCCATGGTGCTCGGCGACGACATCGACCTGCGCATCTTCCCGAAAGCGTGGGCGTATGGCTTCGCCGTCGAGAAGCGCGAAGGAGCCGAGATCCGCCGCAGCCTGCAATTCTTTGATGCCACCGGCGAGGCGATGCACAAAGTACATCTCAGGCCCGCCTCGAACCTGCACGCCTATCAGAATCTGGTGGCAGAGCTCGTATCCTCCGACCAGGAGCCGATCATATCGGTCGAGGCGAGCGGGGCGCGCGATAACGCAGTGAGTCCAGACCAAGCCGCCACGGTCGACGACCTACGCGAGCACTGGAGCCGGCTGAGCGACGTGCATCAGTTCTACCATATGTTGAAGACACTGAAGCTCAGCCGCTGCCAGGCGATGCGTATGGCCGACGAGGATTACGCCTGGCTGCTCGACAATGATGCCGTTGGCGCCCTGTTCCAACAGGCGGCCGAAGACGAGATGCCGATCATGTGCTTTGTCGGCAATCGTGGTTGCATCCAGATCCATTCCGGCCCGATCAAGTCGGTCAAGCAGATCGGGCCGCGGATCAATGTGCTCGACGAGACCTTCCATCTGCATCTTAGGACCCATCACATCCGCGAGGTCTGGGCCGTGCGCAAGCCGACGAGGGACGGTCACGTCACGTCCATTGAAGCCTATGGCGCCGACGGCAACATGATCATCCAGTTCTTCGGCACGCGCAAGGAAGGCGAACGCGAGCGCAGCGACTGGCGGTTTCTGGCCGAGAGTCTGCCACGCGTTCCCGGTCCGACCGACAGGGATGTGTAGAGCCCGACAGGCCCTCGGATTGAACCGGCCGCCATAGGACTCGGCACCACGTTCCGACAGCGGCTCGCGAGGAGATATAGGTCCATGTGCGATAGAGCTTGCCGTCGTAGCGCATACGGACGGTCAGGTGTGCACGCCGGAATTGTCCGCATCGATACAGTCAAGCTCGTCGTCGGCCGGACCGCTGCGGACGAGTGCATCGCCGTCTAGCCGGAAATCCTTGCAGCGGCTGCGAGCGATACAACGCATACGCCATCAGCGCCGAACCGAAGCTCGGCTCGATCTTGTTGATAATTTCGATCATCGCACGCAAGCGCCGCCGGGTCCTGTCGGACCGCACCCGATCCTTGCGCGGGATCGCGTCGTTGCTCAATCCGGGCCGTGCGAACGATCTCCTCGCTAGTCGACCGGAAGGCAGTGCAGCAGCAGCCAGGCCGAACAGCCCGGTGTCGCGGACTCGACAAAACCGACCGTGGATGTCGGTTGTCGGACGTTGTCCCAAGAATGATGGACAGGTGATCATCAACTTAGCGGCGGCGGGCCCAGTGCAGGCTGGCATCGCTTGGTGCAGCGCCATGGGTAACGCCTATCCGGCACGCGACTTGCTTTGACAATTTGATCAGCAGGGCGTCAGCAGTGCGTCACGGAGCTCAGCGGTGATTGACCAGCCTCTCAACCCTAACTGGATAAGCGGCGGCTTTGCTTCATGACCGCAGCGCTGCGGAGATGCCCCTTCTGATTGACTTCGATCTCATCCGCGCTGGTGCAGGTGGGCTGTATCGGGCGACAGAATCTAGAAGGCGCCCGACAAGAGACGTACCCATGCCGGAATCGACTTTATGAACAGCGGTGCAATCTCAATCGAGCGATGAACGCCAATGTAGAGAAAGCAAAATGGCGACCAACCCCGTTCCAGATCATGTCCCGCCCGAAATGGTGAGGGACTTCAGCCTGTTTACGTCACCAGGGATGTCACCGACGCCCAACGGGGATCCGCAAGCAGCCGTCGCTTGCGTACATGCCGGGCCGCCGATCTTCTATTCGCCCTGCAACACGCGCGATGGGCGGGGTACCTGGGTCATCACTCGCGCCAGTGACCAGCGCCGGGTGCTGCAGGACGCCGAAACGTTTTCGAGCCATCGCAGCATCTTCGCGTCCGCGCTTGGCGAAAACTGGCCGATGATCCCGCTTGAACTGGATCCGCCTGCCCATGGCGTTTTTCGCACACTACTCAATCCGCTGCTTTCGCCAAAGCGGGTGATGGCTTTGGAACCGGCTGTCCGCGAACGGGCGGTCGAGCTGATCGAGAGGATCGCCGCGTCGGGCACAAGCTGCGACGTCATGAAGGATTTTGCATTTCCTTTCGCGGTGAGCATCTTCCTTCGCTTTCTGGGGCTGCCGGATGACCGACTCGACACATTTGTCGGCTGGGGGAAAGATCTGCTTCACGGTAACGATGTGAAACGCCCGGCGGCGGCCCGGACGATCGTGGCATTCATCGACGAACTTGCAGCCATGCGGCGCGAGGAGGCGGTTGACGATTTCATGACCTTTATCGTGCAGGCACAGGTCGAGGGCCGCCGGCTGACGGACACCCAAGTCCGCGGCATCGGCGTGCTTGTCTTCGTCGCTGGGCTCGACACGGTCGCAGCAGCTATAGGCTTTGACTTGGCCTATCTCGCGCGCAACCTCAAAGATCAGCAATTGCTTCGGAGCGAACCGGACCGGATCGTGCTCGCGGCCGAAGAATTGCTGCGCGTCTATCCGACCGTTCAGTTGATCCGCGTGGCAACGAAAGATATCGACTTCGAAGGCGCGCCGATCCGGAAGGGGGACTATGTTTCCTGCGCCACGATGATTGCCAATCGTGACCCGGCGGAATTCGAATGCCCCAACACGATCGATTTGGAGCGGGAGGACAACCGCCACGCCGCCTTTGGCTATGGTCCCCACCGTTGCCTTGGCTCACACCTTGCCCGGCGGGAGATTGTCGTTGGCCTGGAGGAGTGGCTGGCGCGCATCCCGGCTTTCAGGATCAAGCAGGGTACGGCACCCATAACCTCTGGCGGCCATGTATTCGGGATCGAAAATTTGATCCTGGACTGGTCCTAGGCCCGCCCCGAGACGGGGCACAGACAATGGAGGCAGCGTCATGCGCATCATCGTCCAAAATGCCAAATGCCAGGGTCACGCCCGATGCGCGGCGCAAGCGCCGGACATCTTCAAGCTTGATGGCGAGGGTTACATCCTGCCTGGTGACATTGAAGTTGCGGAAGGGGAGGAGCTGCCTGCATCGCGAGGCGCGCGATCCTGTCCTGAACGTGCGCTGGAACTCACCCGCGGACGCTTTGAATCGGACGTCATTCAACCGAGAGTCTAGCGGGCTTGAATGGGGTCGACCATGTGGCCGCACTGGAAAGGACGGCACGCGACCTCTGTCCCAGCACGGTCCACGTCCAACTCCGCGGGGGCATTTCCGGCGCCGAGGTGTTCCCCATGAGGCGCAAACGGCAGGGCGGGGTTCGCGAAACACCTCTTCCAATCACAGAATTTGCGACAGAGCCGATGGACCAGACGAAAATGACCGAACTACTCGACCGCGAGGCGATCCGCGACTGCCTCTACCCGAAGAACTGCCCGACCCATGTTGCGGCCGGCCGGGTCGCTGCATGACTTGATATGACAAACCAGGAGAACGGCACCATATTTGCCCAACATTATGCCCGGCTCAGCACCGGCCGATGGCCGCAGATCGAGCTGGAGAGGAGGTTCGACCAGCATGTGCTTGCCTGTGTGCTTTCACGTGCGCTCGAGGAGGGCGAGGCCGGCGAGGCGACGGTGACGGAGGCAACCGGCCTTTCGCGCGCCGAGCTGCACGATGTCCTGGCCCGCTGTTTCCCTGCTATTCCTATCAACGCGTTTGCCTTGGAAGAGGTGAGCGAGCCCGAGCCGGATCTGGAGGAAGAACTTCTGCGCGGACTGCTGCTGGCGCATGCCCGGCCGGGCGACCCGGCGAGCGCTCGCTTCGCCAAGATCATCGCCCGGCGTGCCATGCGCAATGACCATCTCTGGCAGGACCTTGGCCTTTTTAATCGAACCGACCTCGGCCGCCTGCTCGCCTCGCATTTTCCGACGCTGGCGGCCGGCAACACCCAAAACATGAAATGGAAGAAATACTTTTACCGCAAGCTCTGCGAGGCCGAAGGTTTTTCGCTGTGCAGCGCGCCCAGTTGCCGGGAATGCAATGATTTCGAAAGCTGCTTCGGCCCGGAGGAAGGCGAAAGCCGCCTCACACGGATCAAGGACGGCATCGCCTCGGATTGAGACCGCTTCGTAGATTGTACTGCGCCAGCGCTCGCGCCGCGCCATGTGTCTCTTGTCGAATGTCGACGGACACCTTCGGGGATTGAATGCTGTGCCTGCTGTCCGATTACTCGCCATGCTCGCTTCGGCGGGCGCCGTCATGATGGCGGTGCAGGATCGCCATGAATGCTGATGAGCAGGTGGCCTTCTTTGCAACCCGTGAAAATCAGCTCGCCGATCTCATGATGGAGCAGACGCAGCATCTGCAGGCCGTTCTCAGTCACATCAATCAAATCCGCCGGGGACAGGCAAATGCAGCGTAGACAATTCGTATTATGGCCGAAGCGCAGAATCTGTCCATCGATTCAAAATAGGCTGCGCATACCCAGAAATAGCGCCCGCGCTCGCACAGGATGTCGGCGCCATCGCCAGGGCCTCCGAGCGGCGCCTGCGGATGGACGTTGGTGTATTTCTCTAGCCGGAGAATGCCGGCGACAAGCCGCTCGGCTTGGGTCGGACCAGACCGCCACTCCCTAAGTGCTGTTTCCGTGCTGGAGATGCCCGAATCTTACCTTGGGATCGATGCAATTATCCAGAGGTGAATTGGGACGCCGTAGCGACGCGAGTGATGCAGATATTAGTCTGATCTGTCGATTAGACTCCCGGCTTTGTCGCAAGTCCACTCGATATCTCTGGGGCAGAGCAGCGGACTGTTTCCGAGAACCTGCGACTGCTGTTCGCAAAGAAGCGGTTGCCACCGCCAACTTATTGTAGACTCCATCTAGGAAGGCGGGAGGAAGGGCAACGCCGGCGGAACAGAGCCGGAGCGGTCTCACCGTCTGATTCGGGTGTGTGTGCAAGCCGGACAATGGCTTCCTACAGGAGTCATGCCCGCCTCTAGAGCAAACACCTTATCCAGAACCTCCAGGGGCATCGACGAAGTTCTCGGAACGAGGTGTTTGCACGACGAAGCCTGTGTTAGGAAGCTTCAGGGAAACGTCGACTTGCGCCAGCTTGCGTCCATCTCTGCCACGGATGCAGTGTCGGGATTGCGACGGAGTGAGCAGGCGATTCGTGCGCGGGTTGGTTTAGGCGATAGAATGCTTCAGGGGTTGGGAAAGAGAGGTGATCCGTTGGGACGGTTTTATACCGATCCCCTGATTGGACAAGCTTTTGTGAGCCTATTCGATCGCCGGCACGCGACTTCAATTCTAGACCTCGGTTCGGGGAGCGGTTCGCTGACCGTCGCCGCAGCGCAACGATGGGCGAGTGCTCGGATTCAGACCATCGACCTCGACCTCGATGCTGAGAAGTACATCCGACTTGGTATGGCTTCTGCCGGCCATCAAGCCCATGAGCACCTTGTCGCTGATGTACTCGATGAGGATCTTCCCGAAAAGGTCGGACAATCCCGCTTCGATCTGGCGGTATGCAACCCTCCCTATACGCGGGTTCGATGGCGCAAAGGGTTTGCGCGCATCCTCGCGGATGCAGGAATGGACCATCTGCACGCGGTCCCGCCGACGGCCCTTGGTTCCGATATCATGTTTGTCGCCCAGATCCTTCGCCTAGCAGAACCCGGAGCCGAGATTGGAGTAATTGTCCCGGACGGATTGGTCTCCGCTAGGCGATCACTCGCCGTCCGACAGGCGTTGCTCGAACGCCTCCGTGTCATGCGCATCGTTCAACTGCCGCGTGGCTCCTTCCGAGGTACTGAGGCTCAGGCTCACGTCATCGTCTTCCGGAACGAGCGAGGGCGAGGTGACCCGGTCGAAATCAGCAATATCGGCATCGACGGAATCTCTTCTCCGATCCTTGTACGGGCGGAGGATGCCGCATTCAGGATGGACTTTAGCTTCTACAAATCGACCAAGATTGTCAGGCGAGGCTTTACGCTCCGCGCAATCCAAGCAGAGATCGTCAGAGGCTCGCTTTCGTCAGCTGCGGCCCGCGCATGCGGCGAGCCGGTTTTTCACACAACCGGGTTTGATCAAACTTCGCCCTTCACATACCGTCTTTCTGGCCAGAGCCTCGGCGCGGATCGCCCTGGCAAACGCATTGCCGAGCCGGGCGACATTTTGCTGGCTAGGGTTGATCGCGAACTGCAGCGTAAGATTTGTGTCGTGGCACGAGGTCGGGCGCTCCTCACGGACTGCATATATCGCATTCGCGTACCGGCTACATGGCGCGACACTGTCGTTCGCAGCCTTTTGTCCGAGGGCGGTCAGGCGGCCCTTCTAGGAGTTTCACGAGGCGTTGGCGCGCGCATGTTGAATAGAGAGGATCTCTTGGATTTGGAGATCGAAGCTCAATGACCGGAACACCAGACGTGGACGATCAGGAATTTGATGAGACCTTAGATGATTCTTTCGAAGAGCGAGCCGACCACGTCGAGGAGAACGTCATCAAGTCAGGAACGGCAACAGGCGATCAATTCGACGAGATCGTGAGGGTCCTTTGCGCACGCGGTTTGGTGCTTCTCGTAGGTCCTCGCGGGTGCGGAAAAACCCACCTTATGCGATACGCTTGGCTCGAATGTGTCGAACACAAGGACCGACCTTTCAGCGTCTATACATCCTTGAACAGGTACCTGAGCCTCGAACCTCTTTCTAGAGCGCGGACCGATGCGAACGGACTATTCCATTCTTGGGTGCTCGCGCGAATCCTAGAGGGCGCTCAGGAAACCTTCAGGCGTGTCGGCGGCTCGTCCGACTACGATATCGGCACAGAGTTCGGCCTCGAAGCCGGGCGGCTTGCAAAGCTTGTGAAGGCTCTTGAGCGTAACTTCCAGCTCGATCCCGTCGACGAGATGGTACATCGCGAACTGTCCGTCGAAGCTGTCAAACGAGTCCTTGCGGACTTAGCTACGAGGAGTGGGCGGACGCGGACCGTGCTCCTGTTGGACGATGCGGCTCTCACCCTGTCGCCGGCATTCATGACGGAATTTCTGGACATTCTCCGGGTGATCAAGTCGCCTGAGATCGCCCCGAAATGCTCGATCTATCCCGGCACCACGGTGTTTGGAACCCGCTTCCACGCTGACCATGAGGGCAGAACCGTCTCGGCGTGGGCTGCGGTCGACAATGCAGGCTATGGCGCCATGATGCAGACGATTGCGGAGCGTCGCTACCCAGAAGGGCTCAGCGGGATTGCGCCCGAAGCGAGAACCCTTCTGCAATATGCCGCATTTGGTATTCCCCGAGCATACCTCACACTTCTCAGGTCGGTGCAGGCGGCCAAGCCGACGAAGTCGAGCATGGGATCGACGGTGACCAAGGTGATCCGCGCGCATCGCGACAATAGAATTCGCGAGTTTCGGTCTCTGGGAGAGAAGGTCGTAGAGCTCAAAACACTCATCCGCGTTGGCGAGAAGTTCTTCGACGGCGTCGTTGCGGCGATGACTGCTCGCAATGAAGAGCTCAAGGGCAAGCGTGAGAAGGCCACCGTACTAGGCATCGAGGCCAAGGAATTCGACCCCCTATCGAGCCGAATGGTGGATCTCCTAGCTGAAGCTGGTCTGCTTCACAGGGAAGAAGAAGTGTCGCATGGACGCGATCGGACGTATCGGCGCTTCACCCCGCACCTAGCCGCTCTGATCGCTGAGCGAGCGTTCTCGCCCGGTGAACGGGGTACATCACTCGGAAACATCGTCGAGTTCATCGCCCGGCCTAACGAAAAGCATCCGGTTCGGAGGAACTTCACGACGCTGTTCAGCGCTCAAGGTATCAACGAAACGCTCAAACTCGATCTCCCTCCCTGTCAAAATTGCCAGACCCCAAGGAATGCTGAGAAGCAGAAATTCTGCCAGAACTGCGGGAGCAAGCTCGTCGACGAGTTGATTTACAATCGCATTATGGCGATGGAGATCAACGGCGTTCCTGGCCTCACCGAATTCCTGATCGGAAAAATGGAAAGTGCCAACATCAAGACGGTTGGAGCGCTGCGAGCTCTACAGGACCCGGGTACCGAGCTCCGAAAGATCCATTCGATCGCCCAAGCACGTTCTGATCGAATTCTCACCAAGGTTGAGGACTACGTTGACGAGATGATGTCATGACGGCAATCGCGATCCGTCCCCTTGTCGAGGTCCAGCCCCTTCCTTCCATCGATACAACACAGCTCTTCAGACACACCAATGAACTGTGGAGCCCCATCGACAAATTCATTGCGAACACCAACGCCATCAACGTCATTTTGGCTGGCGCCACTGCAAACAGGGTTCCCTCACCGGAGCTGTGTTCCATCGTCCTGCTGGGATATCTTTCGGCAGTCGAGACCTATTTCAGAACATTGCTTAGTCGGCTTGCCCACATTGACGAACTGACTATGGAGGCACTTGGACAGAAACAGCTCCTGTTTTCGGTGGCAATGAAACGTCCCCGTGAGTCCCTTGCGGAAGCACTCTATGAAGACTCATTCGCCTCGGTGAAGGAACTTAAAGCGCGCCTGGGCGAGATCGGGATGACCAAGCTTCCGCCGGAGATCGACGCCGCGCTTGGAACCTACGAAAGCATCTGCCACGTCCGCCACTGTTGCGTGCACCGCTTCGGATACCTTGGCAATAAGAATGCCAACGACCTTGGTATGTCGAAACACCACCATCTCATTGGCGGTCTATTTTCCGCATCGACAGAAGATCTTGACAACATTGCTGATGCGCTACAAGTATTTGTGAAGACATGCAACAATCATATCTTTAAATTCGTGACTGATCGTACTGTTGCTGCGCAGATTGATTCAAGACAGGAATTCGAATGGGGTTGGAATTGGACCTGGAAATTCAAAACCGATAAAAAGCGGTTCAAGCCGTATTACGATCTATTTGCTCTTGTTGTCGGCCGTCCGTCGAGCGTGGCGATAAAGGACGCTTACATGCAATTCAGGGATTCTAACGCCGCGAAGGTAGCCGCAATGACTGGTCGACGTGATGCTTCTGGCCGTGCTGCTCGGCGTGAGGCCGAACGCGATGATTAGTACAAGTTGTCCATGGTGAGTTGGGCCGCCCTATTGTCGCAGTAACTACTAGGCCACCGGCGCCAGCCGTAAGATCGTCAAGAAAACGTGGGTTCCCTGAGCTGGCTTGGAAAACCAACTCTGCGGCTAGGGGCCGTATCACGGATGTCTGTCGAAAATGCTTTAGTTTGGTTCGAGAAATTCAGAAACGTGGTAGACGTGACACCTTGAAGAACCGGATGTTCGTGACGGCTTTCTTACTGGGTGATCGTAGACGAGTTCAACGTTCTGGTTCCTAAGCGCATACAAAGCTGCACCAAGAGCGTGCGGTTTGGTTCCGATTAATGCGACTTGCAAGAAGATGTTCGGCGCTAGTGTTTGTAGACTTGCAAGCTCGGCAGCCACGGAAAACGGACATGCCGCGTCCAAAAATCGAACATTCTCCCATGCTCGAGTGTCGTCTAGCGTGTTCGCATTTCCTTGATAGGTATGAAAAGGATATTCCGGCTTAAAGCCAGGAACGCCTATAAAGGGAAAGACATTCTTACCCTCTGGCTGAAGCGTCTCAACCATGTAGCGGAATCGAGTTCCCTCGAATCCCAGCAGGGGCACTGTCAATATTTTCAAATTTCGGTTTGTCGAGAGCTTAGCGAATGTGGGGATAGGCGCGATTCCACGAATACGCTCGCTCAGATCGAAAAACTCACTCGGGCGTGGGCTGTTGGTGAACTGATATTTTTCAGGCTCGGCATAAATGCACCAAACGTCTGCACCGCTGTCGATCGCGTTTCGCAAAAGCGGCATCCAGACATGGTGGCTTAGCCCAGTGATATCGATGTAGATTGGTCGACCGACTATTGGAGCGAGTATTCGCTCGACGTCAGGCTGACTATTGCCGCGAATCTCTTGGGCGTCCTGTCCTAGGCGGAATTGCGATATGTCGTCGCACTCCACAATTTCAAATCTACTAAGTTCGGAGTTATTCATCCAGCTAGTAGGGATAGCGCTTCTCTCTTCTAAAAACTTTCCATGAAATAAAGCGGCGCCTCTTAGAAAAATCACATCCGCACTCGACGTATATATACTCGAAGGCCACGACTTAAGCATTAGAAGCGCCAAAATAGTCGTCGAATAGCATTAGTTGAGTCGGCATTTGCTGTTCAGCAAGGTAGCTTCTCTCTCGCAGAAGACGCTTGATAGTTACCTGAGGTTGCCTAACCATGTCTGCGATGTCTTGCTCTGTCAGATCGAGTTTGCGCTTTCGGCGATGACTAAAATTGAAGAACGGCGCAAAGATCGGATGAGGTGAATAATCCCACTCCCTGATATCCGAATCGGTAGCCAGTTTGGTACCTGGCGATCTGACCAGCGCCAAATGCATTACACCGTCCCGCAAAAGGGCTGAGGCAAACTCGATGGTCTCATGCGAGAGTGTTCGATTGCTTCGCAGCTGGAATTGGTTGCACTCAGGAGCTGAGCCGGCGGGGTTCATGGACAAGATCTGAAAAAGACGTCCAAGTCCGAGCAATAACTTCACCAACTGTACACCTCGAACGGTTACACCCTCCAACTCAGTCAAATATTGAAGTCCGACCTGCCGTGCCGCCTTCGTCTGGTCTTCAAAACTAATGGAAGAATTCACTGGGTTGCCACCAGCGAGGTGCCTTGCCAGACTCTCAGTAACCAATTGCAGAAAGAATCTTAGGTTATTTCGTGAGATCAATGAAAATACATCAGTACCACAATAGTATTTCGATATTTCTGCTCCTTTTCCTGTTATTGAAAAAAGATATGCATATTTATAATTATGATACCGATCTTTTTGCTGTGCTTCACCTGCGGCGTAAAGTATCAATTCCTTAAGTGCAGCGTCAAAATTCCCCTCATTTAAAGAAAGAAACACGTACATCTCAAGATTTTTTAGGCTTAAGACTGCGTCGTTTTTTCGAGATAATAGGTACTCACGGAAGCCTTCTAGGTGTTTTTCAACTCCGAGCATATCTGCCTCCCTATCCTGAGATAGGGCCGGCAACAGCCGATCGAGAGACGCGTGATGCTCTGTGAATGAAGAATCCCACGCAGCCAACCGCGCCTCACAAACCTCACGTGCAAGCTTCGGGAACGTCTCACTCAGGCGGTTCTCGATATTAATTAATTCGTAATCGGCAGGATTAACAAGATATTCGTTTGGATTAAGAGTGGACCTTACTCGCCATCCTAGCTCGCGCACGCCGATTTTGAATACATAAGAACCGCTAGAATGTTTAACCAAGGTATTCATTATTTGCTGCTGATAGTCCAGGTAATTCTCGTACTCATCGAGTATTACATAAAAGATCTTACCATCAAGGAGTTTTGTAGTTCTTAATCCGGAAGCTAATAGATCAATTGGAACTTGTAGCAGTGATAGCGTTGGCTCTGGTAGTGACACATTGTTGATACAGCGTTCAATTGCAGCCAGTGCATCGCTGACGCATGATCGAAGCCCATCTTCGCTGCTGACATTGTCATATCCAAATGAAGCAGCGACTCTTCTACAGGTTTTGATATCAATGGTTTCTGACGATGCCGATTGAGATTTGTACCAGTCGAATGCCGCTAAGAGCATCTCGCAAATTTCTACATTGGTATAATGTGAAAAAATGCGGCGCCATTGCTCTGGGGTTCGAATCGAGCCCTCAAACGCGGATACCCGCGTGGTATTGACCTTGTGATAGAGGCCCACAAAATCCGAGGCTGCAACATCTGCAAATCTGTCGCCAGCCAGCGCAAACTGCCCCTCATACGACATGCATCGGAGTGCCGTGGTCTTACCGGTACCCCGACCGCCAATCAAAACGCATGGCCTATGGTCCTTGAGTGAGGGAAAATATGCGGGCTCGCTGAAAAGTGAAAAGAGCTTTTCCTGTAGCCACTCGGCCCTGAAGCTGCCGAACAGGCTCTGTAGGGAATTTGATCGATCCTGCAGAGCTGTCATGAACTTCTTCTCATCAACGGTTTCCAGCCATTCAGTTGGGAGAAATAAATGGGGAGCGAAGCGTCTGGAATGGAATCGTGTACTGCCAGGGAAAGCCCTAGACAGTGGTATCCCCGCCAGTCGTTTTGGCCTCCGTCTTGTGCGACGAAACCAGCCCGATTCCCGGTGGTCTTCATAAATTGGAGAGCGTCGTTGATGTTCATTCCTTCCCAGACAAACGCCTCAGGATGGATGGCATTGTGCCTCGCCGATATGATGTGAGCGGGAACGATGCAGAGTGGCGCAGCATCTCGTTCGAGATTTATCTTTCCTGACTCGGTGCACAAACATGGGCAGTACGCGAAAGTATGTTTTCCAGATACAGCTACGTCCGCGAACGAAAGAATTGAGCCATCAGGCTGAACTCTTTTTCGGGTCCATGTTTGTGTCATTTGATTTCCACTGCCCACAAAATCGTCGACGAACACATAGTTCTCGACGAATGGGTGAAGGCGTAAAGCGGAATCCGCCGTATGGATCTTGTCCTCATTAACACCGAGCGTGTTCCTCACCTTTCGGAGAAACGCATAACCGCTGTCAGCCGGGTGGGGTGCTTCTCCTTCCACGCTAACAAAAACGCACCTAGAGATGTCCGTCTTTGTGGTTGAATAGGAAATGTTGAGGAAGCGTTGAACAGCTGCTTTAAGCAGAGCGTCAACCATGGTTTCATTAAAGTATGCAAACCGATCCAGCAATCTGTCAGCAAAAGGACGCTCATCGGACGTGAAGTTTTCCCGCCAACGTTCCGTTTCAAATCGTTGCGAAATGGGCCAAACCTGAAACAGACGAAAGAACCGTTCCTTTTCCGATAGCAGGTCAATCGTCGTCGTCATTAATTTCCCACGAGTCAGTCGCCTGTTGCGTCGCCGGTTGAGCCAAAACCACCTAACCCTCGGCTGGTGGCACTAATCGCTACAGCTTGGCGTAGACGAACCGGGACGCAGGAAGCAACAACAAACTGCGCAATACGGTCGCCTCGTCGCACGTTAAACGCATCCTTTCCGTGATTGAAAAGCAATACTAAGACTTCTCCTCTGAAGTCGCTATCGACAGTTCCAGGCGAGTTCAGAACGACAACTCCGTTGCGATACGCCAGACCAGAACGGCTACGAATTTGGCCCTCATATCTGACGGGCAATTCAAAGATTAAACCGGTTGGAATCAGCTTTCGCTCTCCGGGCGCGATCTCAACAGCGTCCTCGCCAATAGCTGCCCGAAGGTCAAGGCCGGCTGAGCCTTCAGTAGCGTACGAGGGCAAGGGCAACCCAACAGCATGCGGTAGCACCACAACGTTGATAGGCAACAAGGAGCCATCTGAAGACAATTGCTCACCGTAACCAAACTCTGCCATCGGACAACCACCTCCAGTCTATCCGCCCTTCGACTGACCGATAACGTGAAACACGCGGATCGGCATCGTGCACGCGACTCTACTCCCGATGCAACGCAAACCTTGCATGCGCCCTGTTGTAGCGGCGTTTCACGCACGCGCCCCGCAGGCCTTCCCAACCCAAGATATCTAAAGCGCAGCGGCAGAACTCATGCTCAAAAAAAGTGGGCGCTTTGATGTAATAGAATGAGCGCTATTATCCGACATTGCGTTACCGCCTTAAACGGTGGCGAGCTCATTGACCAAGCGAAGAGCGTGTCGAGGGCAAATACAAGTCATGAGCTGGGCATCGGAGCCAAGCGCTCTTGTCGTCGCCAGGCACTCGTGACGGTAGTGCGCAAGCTGGTTGTCATGATGCACGCCATGTTGACCGCCTTGACCTTCTATATGGGGACCCGTCAACCAACCAGGACACGCCCAACGCGCTCATATGAAGGATCGCACGCTACTCGAAGCGCGTCGATGAGCGGCTTGATGACAACGCAGATGCACCAATTGAACGAAGGCGGCAGCACTTTGAGCAGAGAATTCGGTTTTGCGGTCAAGACTGATGCAGACCAGGTGACGCTGCTCCGTCAGTGCGATGGAATATTGCGCCGCGATGGCTCGAGCGCTGCAAATAAGTAGCGCAACTACCCCGTCGCAGAGCGCGGAAAACTGCACCGCGCATCGGAACTCAACGCGGAACGACGATGGCGATCAACTCCCTCAAAATACGACCATACGACCGATTAAGATGGCAGGATAAAAGAGCGCACATTGTGCTGCGGTTGGGCGGTTGTTTTAAATGAACTTTTTCACCTCCATTACACATTGCTATTCAGTGAAGCAATGTGCGAAATATGGCCAACCCATTGCCTCCGCACCCACTTTTCCACATTGCGCTAAAAATTGAAACGACCACGCCCACTGTCAAACTGCGGTTCGACCTAGGCGGGTTGACTCGCACTACCGAGAGGTTCGGGTCAAAGGTTTGGACAGCATGCTGATCCGCACGCTGATCACCGCACGGCGCCAGCTTCTTAAGATGCGTTTGCAGATATCCAATCAAATCCGCGGGTTGAGGAAGACGTTCGGCCTCGTCGGGCCGAGCGATTAGACGACCCGCTTCGCGGGAGGGGCGCCTCGGCCTGAGATGGCGCGACTGCCATTTGACTTGAGCGGGTAGAGGTGTCGATCTGACCATGGAGGTCCCTTCAACGAGAGGAACTCGCCATGGCTACCCTGTCGACCGATGCACCAATCTCTCCGCTTCGCCAGCGCATGCAGCACGACATGCTCATGCGTGGCCTGGGCTCCCATACCCAGCAGGACTACGTTCGTCACGTCCGGCGCTTCGCTGAGTTCCTTGGCCGCTCGCTCGACACGGCGACGGCTGAGGACATCCGTCGATTCCAGCTGCATCAGCATGAGAGCGGCGTCGGCCCTGCGACGGTCAATGGCGCGGTCTCGGCACTGCGGTTCTTGTTCCTCATGACGCTGAAGCGTCGGGATCTGGCGCGTGCGCTGGTGATCATGAGGTATCAGCGCAAGCTGCCCGAGGTGCTGAGCGTGGAGGAAGCGGCGCGGCTGCTCGAAGCAGCACCCGGCATCAAGTACAAGGCCGCGCTCGGCGTCACCTATGGCGCGGGCCTGCGCGTGTCCAAGTTGCGCACCTCAAGATCGACGACATCGACTCGACACGCATGCTGATCCGCGTCGAACAGGGCGAGGGACGCAGGGACCGCACGCCATGCTCTCGCCGCAACTTCTGGAACTGCTGCGGCTGTGGTGGCGCGAAGGCAGGTGGCGCGGGGTGATGCTCCCCCATGGCTGACTGTTCCCCGGGGCGCAGCTTCACCGCGCCGATCTCATCGAGGCAATTGCACCGCGCAGTCCAGGAAGCAGCCAAAGTCGCCGGCATCCGCAGCTCACACCTATGTCGGCGTCCGTTACCTTGCCGCGAGCTGGCTTAACTAGGACGTTGCTCATACCTACTCCTTGCATCGACGAGACCATCTCGCCCCATCGGTAGTCTTTAGCCGAACAGAGTGAGGTCAGCCGGCGCGTGCGGCCTTTGTGCGATTACGTCCACCTGCCGCTCTTTTAACGCTACGCACGGAGACGGCTTTGGGAGCCACGACGTCGCCGAGCCGCTCTATACGGAGGGGCGCGCGCGAGGGAAGGCGAACGACGAGTTCGAGTTGCCCCCCGATCGCCTCGACGTAGCTTTTAAGAGTAGACAAGTACATGTCGGCTTGTTTCTCGATCTTCGAGACCGAAGGCTGCTTGATCTTGAGGACCGAAGCGATTTCGGCCTGGGCCTTTCCAGCGGCACGCCGCAAATCGCCGAGACTCTCGACTTCTCCCCTTAACTCTTCGAAACGCGCGTCGACCCGCTCCCGACGATCCTCGGGGAGCGCAGCGATTAGGTCGTCAAGCTTGCGTGCCATCACTTCTTCTCCTTCTTCGCCGCCGCCAAACGGTCGAGATCCCCTTGATAGCGCTTGTCCGCCTTGGCGATCAGACTTTTATAGAAGCGCTTCTCCTCACGCCCGACTTATCGCCGGCGACGAGCAGGATCGCCTTCCGCTTCCGGTCGAATGCGAACGCAACCCGCCAGACACCATCATCAGCGTCGAAGCGAAGTTCTTTCATGTTCGCGAACGACGAGTCATTCAAGGTATCCGCATGCGGTCGCCCCAGCTGGGGCCCGAACACACCGAGCAGCTTAGCCGAGGCCAATAGCTCATCTTGGACTGTCTGGTGCAACGCCTCGAACTCCCCATCGAACTCATCGCCAAAAACGACTTCCCAAGCCATATATAGCTCCTGGGCTATGTGGTCACCATCATCAAGCTGCCGAACGATAGTCTGCGGCCGAAAGGTACGCGCGGCCGGTGCCGGCGAGGTTCGCATGTTTGGCGGCGAAGCCGTGCATCGCATCTCTCGTCCCGCTGCGCTGCTGAGGCCTCTTCTGCCAGGCGGTCTAGGTTTCGCGCTTCGGGCCGAGCAGGAACACTATGAGGGCGGCGGCGAACGTGGCAACAGCACTGTAGGCAATGGCACTGGTAATCCCGGCATTGTCCACCAATAGTCCGCCGAAAATCGCGCCGGCTGCGATTGCCACTTGGAACGCTACGACCATCAGCACACCGGCGCTTTCGGCCTGCTCGGGAGCGGCGCGCCATACCATCCACGTCTGCAATCCCACCGGCACTGCGCCGAAGGCAAAGCCCCACGCGGCAACCGCAACCGCCGAGGCCGAGGCCGATGCTCCCGCCGTCAGCAGCGAAACAGCGGCTATCGCTATGAGCAGCGGTGCAAGGGCCGCGACTGCCTTGAGACTGTACTCGGCCAGCAGCCCGCCGGCCAAATTGCCGAAGAATCCGCCGATGCCAAAAGCAAGCAACACAAGCGAGATCGTCTTGACATCCAGCGCGGGAACCTTCTCGAGGAAGGCGCGGATATAGGTGAAGCCGGCGAAGTGGCCGGAAGCGACCAGCAGGACGACCAAAAGCGCGACCTTGATCATCGGAATCTTGGCCACATCCAGCAGGCTGCGGAAGCTAGCCACTCCAACCGGAGGCAGCCTCGGAATGGTTATGAGTTGCACCAGCAGTGTAGCGGCGCCGACGACTGCGGCGATCATGAAGGCGCTTCGCCATCCCCAGATATCGCCGACATAAGCGCCGATTGGAGCTGCGCAAACGGAAGCGACGGAAACGCCGGTGAGGATGATCGATATGGCGCGCGGCAGGAGGTGGCTTGGAACGAGCCGCATCGCCAGTGCTGCCGACATGGACCAGAAGCCTCCGAGCGCTATGCCGAGCACGACGCGTGCCGTCAGGAGTACCGCCAGCGACCACGCGCCGGCCGCCACAACGTCCGACAGGATCAGCAGCAGCGTCATCGCCCACATGACGATCCTGCGGTCCAGGCGCTTTGTGATGATGGCAACCGTCGGCGCCGAGATCGCCCCGACGATAGCGGTCGCCGTCATCGCCTGTCCAGCCGCACCCTCGGTAACACCGAGATCATGCGCGAGGGGCGTGAGGAGGCTGACAGGCAGAAACTCTGCCGTCACCAGCCCGAAGGTGCCCAAGGAAAGCGAAATGACCGCACCCCATGCGGGATCAGACGGTGGGTCGGGCTTTTCTGGGTCGTGCAGAACAGCGTCATGACGCCTGCCGCGGATCGGGTCATGAACGAAGTCTCCACTTTGGATGCACTGCAACATGAGGTTGGCTGCGTTGACCCACATTAAAGACACAAGCGCATTTCGCGGCGGCGTTGCACGGAGGAGGGGATGTTCATTGCTTCGCGATATTTTGTGACGGTGCGGCGCGCAACATCGATGCCGGTTTCCTTCAGCCGGACAGCGATGTCATCGTCGGAAAGCACGTCGCCGAGAGATTCTGCGGCAATCATCGCTTTGATCCGATGGCGGACAGCTTCGGCGGAGTGCGCATCGCCGCCTTGGCAGGACGCGATCGCGACGGTGAAAAAATACTTCAGTTCAAAGACTCCGCGCGGGGTAAGCATGTACTTGTTCGAGGTCACCCGGCTTACCGTCGACTCGTGCACGCCGATCGCGTCAGCGACGGTTCTGAGATTGAGAGGCCGCAGGTGGGCGACGCCATGTTCCAAAAAGGCATCCTGCTGGCGCACGATTTCAGTCGCAACCTTAAGAATCGTGTTGGCGCGCTGATCGAGGCTGCGTATCAGCCAGTTCGCTGTCTCCAAGCATTCGTTGAGAAATGCTTGATCTTTCGAATTTTGGACGGTGTGACGCGAGACTTCGGCATAGTAGGCTCGGTTGATCAGCACCTTGGGCAGTGTGGCCGGATCAAGTTCGATCTTCCATCCGCCTTCCGGCGAGGGCATGACCCAGACGTCTGGTATGATGGATTCCAACGGACCGGACTGGAACCGGTTTCCAGGCTTGGGATCGAGCGCAAGAATCTCATGGTACATGTCGAGAAGGTCGTCTTCATCGACACCGCAATGCTGCTTCAGTGCCTGGAAATCGCGTCGCCCAAGCATTTTAAGATTGGCAACCAAAGCTGCCATTGCCGGGTCGAACCGGTCTCGCTGGCGCAACTGGAGCTCGAGGCATTCTTCGAGAGTTCGCGCAAAAATTCCCGGTGGATCAAAGTGCTGCAAGGTTCCGAGAACCCGTTCAACGTCAGCCTCCTGGACACTCAGGCTCTCGGCAAGATCCAAAAGGTTGGTCTGAAGATAGCCAGTGTCATCCAGATCGGCGGCAAGCTGGTCAGCGATCAGCCGCTCCTTTGGTGTGAACGCGGTGAGGGCGATCTGACCAGCGACATGGTCGTGCAATGTTTCGGCGAGGGTGGCAAACTCGTCGAGGGAAGGGCCATCAGCCGACGCGTTGTTGGTCTTCTTGCGGAGTGACCCGGCCCCGGTCGGTCCGTCAACGGCGTTTGCACGCGGGCCGATAGGCTGATCCGCTCCCGAAATCGAAACGTCGCCAAAAGACCCGTCATCGTTTGACGCAGATTCCAAGAGCGGGTTCTTCTCGATTTCCTGCTCCACGAACTGATGCAGTTCAGTATGCGCCAGTTGCAGCAAGCGAATCGACTCAATGAGTTGAGGCGATGTGACCATGGATTGCTTCTGGCGCTGAAGTAGGCTTGCTGAGGATTGCATGGTGAGCGCGACATCCTGTCGAGGAGCTTCTTGGGGTGGGTAATGGCACCAGGGAGGAGACGTTTTCTAGGTCATGCGGCGGCCTTCAGCGTTTCGAGAACGTTTTGCGGCGATGAGACGCCATAGGGGTCGGCCTCGCAGTTGTCGGAGAAACCTTCCTCCTCGAACCACTGCTCCACCACGCCATTGTTTATCAGGGCGGCGTAGCGCCAGGAGCGCATCCCGAAGCCGAGATTGTCCTTGGCGACCAGCATGCCCATCTTGCGTGTGAACTCGCCTGAGCCATCGGGGATGAGCTCGACCTTCTGCAAGCCCAAGGACTTCCCCCACGCATTCATGACGAAGGCATCGTTGACGGAGACGCAGTAAATCGCGGCAATTCCCTCCTTCTCAAACTCATCATAGAGGTCTTCGAAATTGGGCAGTTGGTAGGTCGAGCAGGTCGGAGTGAAGGCGCCAGGCAGCGAGAACAGGATGACGCGCTTGCCGGCAAAGTAGTCGTCAGATGTCTTTTCTTCCCAGCGATATGGATTTGGGCCCTGGACTGACTCATCGCGACCACGCGTGAGAAAGGTGACGAAGGGAACCTTCTTTTGAACGGTCATCAACTTGCTCCTCAAGAAAAAACTGGCGCGCTGGAGTCCGGCAGACGCTGGCGCAATACCGAGCAAAGGCTCGTCTGCCGGGCATGAAATGAGGCCCTCGCGGCTCGCAACCTCGGTTTTCCATCCCGATGTAGGGGAACGTCTTGGCTGCTGGTCTTCGTCACCCGAACGCCATCGATCTGAGCGAGTGGAGGCTGTCGAGCCGCTTGGGCAATCTTTCCACGGCTATGGCGCCGGAAGCGGCATCGATCACTCGCGCTCGTGCCCGGGAAAAAGTGATAGCGGGCCCGAAGTAGCCAGTATCGGAAGCGTGTGGCGGCCTCAGATGTGACTTCACGCAAGAGACCCGGGTTACTGAGCTGGTTCGGCGTATCGTCGATATTTGCCAGTGAGCCGCCGACCATGGCTTCGGGGGCTCTTTCATGGGGCTCTTGGGCACTCACATGCTGATCGCAACCGGTAAACGGCAATTGCGCGAGCGCCATGTGTTGGCATGCCGGCATCGGACCAGCCGTGCGCAAAGGGGCTACCGAGCACGGACTTCCGAAGCAGACGATGTACCGATGTTCAGCGGGAACGGGCACTGTGTCTTCAGGCCACCGTCTAGAGCTTCGTGTGTCGGGCATGGCGCAAGTCGCTTTCATCGTGATTTGATGGGCTCTAACCAGGAGCAGCAAGCGGCGTGCCATTTCAAATAGACATGCTTTTGGACCGCCCCCTTTTTCTCGGAGGCGGTGTCTTCGCCAAGATCGGGCGCGCGCTATAACCGCCTAGTCACGACACTCAACAACGGTGCTGTATGGTGCGGATGTTCGGCGCTTCCGCCCCAGCTGGGCAAAGACGAACGCAGCCGAGCCGATGCACTACCTCGCACCGGCGGGAACTGCAGCGATTGCGTAGCGTATGCCGCTAGCGTGTTCTTGCGTGCGCAGGCACGGCTATTGCGAACACACGCCTGTGGCAGCAACCATGAGCGCACGCTCTTCGGCAAGCGCCCTGGTTCCGTGAGGATCGAATTCTCCAAGCGTGTCCTGTTTGCAACCCTCTTATGTTCGAAACTGGACCAGAATGTCGCAAGCCTGACCAAAAGGTCGCCGAGGCGTACTATCCGACACTGTTCTGTCGCCTTTGTTGGTCCGCGACACCGGTCTATTTCGCCGAGCTCTTGTCCGGCCTCAGGCTACGTCGCTGAAAAGCAAACATAATTCTTTTCTTCTGCTGGGTCGGCCAAATTGGCACGAGTTTTGAAGCCTCTTCGTTGCTGGCCGGGAGCCGCCGACCGACCTTCATTTCGTGGATGACACCGCGATCGATGGAACGAAGAAAGAAAAGCAAAATGTCAAATCCGCATCAAATAGCATTCTATGGGAAGGGGGCCTCGGCGAAACCGCCCCTACCAAAAAAGGCTCGCCGCCTTGGTCGAACCCTTGCCCAGGAAATCTTGATGGCCGGCTGCTGCTCAAAGGCCTGCCACACTCGCTTTATCCTGAACTCGAAGGCGCAGGATAACGTTCTGCATCTCGCCGCGGGGTATGCCTAGGCAGTTACACGTTGGCCGATCTTGAAAATCGAGTCAGGCTACGCCGCGGAGGACGTCGTCTACATGTCGTCTTACGTCATTCGATGCCCGCAGCGCCTGCCGGTCACCTTCCGCCCTTCCATCGCTTAGAGAGTCAAGTGCCACCATGTGCGAACAACCCTTGCCGACGCTGCCGATGTGGCGCGTCGATCACATCGAGCCCTCGCCCGAGATGTTGGCACTATGCGCCAAGGGTCCGATCCACCGCGTGCGCTTCCCGTCCGGGCACGAAGGCTGGTGGGTGACAGGCTACGACGAAGCCAAGGCGGTGCTGTCCGACGCGGCCTTCCGGCCCGCGGGAATGCCGCCGGCGGCATTCACCCCGGATTCGGTGATTCTCGGTTCGCCGGGGTGGTTGGTCTCGCACGAGGGGGGCGAGCATGCGCGGTTACGCACGATCGTGGCGCCGGCCCTCAGCAACGGCAGGGTGAAGCTGCTCGCGCAGCAGGTCGAGGCGATCGCCGCGCAGTTGTTCGAGACGCTGGCGGCCCAGCCCCAGCCCGCCGACCTGCGGCGTCACCTCGCCTTTCCGCTTCCGGCCATGGTCATCTGCGCGCTGATGGGCGTGCTCTACGAGGATCACGCCTTTTTCGCCGCACTGTCCGACGAGGTGATGACGCACCAGCATGAAAGCGGCCCGCGAAGCGCGTCGCGCTTTGCCTGGGAAGAACTGCGCGCCTACATTCGCGGCAAGATGCGGGACAAGCGCCAGGATCCGGGCGACAACGTGCTGACGGATCTGCTCGCGGCGGTCGACCAGGGCAAGGCGACCGAGGAAGAGGCGATCGGCCTGGCGGCGGGCATGCTGGTGGCGGGGCACGAGAGCACCGTCGCGCAGATCGAATTCGGCCTGCTGGCCATGTTCCGCCATCCGCAACAGCGCGAACGCCTGGTCGGCGATCCATCCCTGGTGGACAAGGCGGTGGAGGAAATCCTGCGCATGTACCCGCCGGGCGCGGGCTGGGACGGCATCATGCGCTATCCGAGGACCGACGTGACCATCGCGGGCATGAATGTTCCCGCGGAGAGCAAGGTGCTGGTCGGCCTGCCGGCGACGTCGTTCGATCCGCGCCATTTCGACGACCCGGAAATCTTCGACATCGGACGCGACGAAAACCCGCACCTCGCGTTCTCCTACGGGCCGCACTACTGCATCGGCTTGGCGCTGGCCAGGCTGGAACTCAAGGTGGTGTTCGGTTCGATCTTCCAGCGCTTTCCCGCGCTGCGCCTGGCCGTGGCGCCCGAAGAACTGAAGTTGCGCAAGGAGATCATCACTGGCGGGTTCGAGGAGTTCCCGGTGCTCTGGTGATGCGCGGACGCCGCCGGGAATCACGATGTTCTCCGCAATTTGCCGGCGCGCCTGGCGCGCGCCGATCAGATCAGCCAGCCAACAGGTAACCAAGATGGACGTGCAAGAAACCACGGCAGCATGCCGGGACGCCTTCGCCGAACTGGCGTCGCCAGCGTGCATCCACGATCCGTATCCGTTCATGCGGTGGTTGCGCGAGCACGATCCGGTGCATCGCGCGGCGTCGGGCCTCTTTCTGTTGAGCCGCCACGCCGACATCTACTGGGCGCTCAAGGCCACGGGCGATGCGTTTCGGGGACCGGCGCCAGGCGAACTGGCGCGCTATTTCCCGCGTGCGGCGACCAGCCTGTCGCTCAGTTTGCTGGCGTCCACTTTAGCGATGAAGGAACCTCCAACGCATACGCGTCTGCGCCGGCTGATCTCGCGCGATTTCACCATGGGCCAGATCGACAACCTGAGGCCGACCATCGCTCGCATCGTCGCAGCGCGCCTGGACGGCATGGCGCCCGCGCTGGAGCGCGGGGAGGCGGTGGACCTGCATCGGGAATTCGCGCTGGCCTTGCCCATGCTGGTTTTCGGCGAACTGTTCGGCATGCCCCAGGACGATATGTTCGCGCTCGTCGCCGGCATCAGCGCCATTCTGGAAGGCCTGAGCCCGCACGCCAGCGATCCCCAGCTCGCCGCGGCGGACGCGGCCAGCGCCAGGGTGCAGGCCTATTTCAGCGACCTCATACAGCACAAGCGCACCGATTCCCGTCACGACATCGTGTCAATGCTGGTCGGCGCACACGACGACGATGCCGACATGCTGTCGGATGCGGAGTTGATCAGCATGCTGTGGGGCATGCTGCTGGGCGGCTTCGCCACCACTGCTGCGGCCATCGACCATGCGGTCCTGGCGATGCTGGCGTTTCCCGAACAGCGGCACTGGCTGCAGGGAGATGCCGTGGGGGTGAAGGCATTCGTCGAAGAAGTGCTGCGCTGCGACGCGCCCGCCATGTTCAGCTCCATTCCGCGTATCGCCCAGCGCGACATCGAACTGGGCGGCGTGGTGATCCCGAAGAACGCGGACGTGCGCGTGCTGATCGCGGCCGGCAATCGCGACCCGGACGCCTTCGCCGATCCCGACCGCTTCGATCCCGCGCGGTTCTACGGCACCAGTCCTGGCATGTCGACCGACGGGAAGATCATGCTGAGCTTCGGCCACGGCATCCACTTCTGTCTCGGTGCGCAACTGGCCCGGGTGCAGTTGGCCGAGAGCCTGCCGCGGATCGAGGCGCGCTTCCCCACGCTCGTACTGGCCGAACAGCCGACCCGGGAGCCCTCCGCGTTCCTTAGGACGTTCCGCGCCCTGCCGGTGCGGCTGCATGCGCAGGGGGGCTGAGATGCGCGTCGTGGTCGACCAGGATCTGTGCGGAACCACCGGGCAGTGCGTGCTGACGCTGCCGGGCACCTTTCGCCAGCGCGAACCGGACGGCGTGGCGGAAGTGTGCGTGGCGACGGTCCCGCACGCGCTGCACGCTGCCGTGCGGCTCGCGGCCCGCCAGTGCCCGGTCGCCGCCATTCGGGTCATCGAAAGCCACCCTGGCGATGACGAGCGCGCCAGCGCCGACCCTGCGCCCTCTCCGGCGAGGTCGGGCGGCATGCTGCGAAAGACCAACATGATCAGGGAGCACACGATGGGACGGTTTGAGGGCAAGGTTGCCGTGGTGACCGGCGCTGGCGCGGGCATCGGCAAGGCATGCGCCCTCGCCATTGCGCGGGAGGGGGGCCGAGTGGTGGTGGCCGACATTGATGGCTCGGCTGCCGTCGCCTGCACCGCGCGGATCGCGGCCGAAGCGGGCCACGCGCTGCCCCTAGCCATGGATATCGCCGATGCGCAGGCGGTGGCAGCGCTGTTCGAGACGGCGGAGCGGCACTTTGGTGGGGTCGACCTGCTGGTGAACAACGCGAGCGCCATGCATCTGACCCCGCGAGACCGCGCGATTCTCGACCTGGACCTGGCGGTTTGGGATGAGACGATCGCGACCAATCTGCGTGGCACGCTGCTCTGCTGCCGGCAGGCCATCCCACGGATGATCGCCCGTGGCGGTGGCGCGATCGTCAACATGTCGTCGTGCCAGGGGCTCAGCGGTGATACCGCGCAGACGTCCTACGCCGCCTCGAAGGCGGCGATGAACATGCTGTCGGCCTCGCTCGCCACCCAGTACGGTCACTCGCAGATCCGCTGCAACGCGGTTGCGCCGGGTCTTATCATGACCGAGCGTCTCCTCGCCAAGCTGGACGAGTGCATGCAACGGCATCTACGCCGGCACCAGCTCCTGCCGCGCGTCGGCCGCCCCGAGGACGTCGCCGCGCTGGTGACGTTCCTGCTCTCCGACGATGCTGCGTTCATCACCGGCCAAGTCGTGTGCATCGACGGCGGCATGCTGACGCATGTGCCGACATATGCCGATGGTGGCAACAGCCGCGCCGCGCGGCCAGCCGGCGACACCGCCGAAGCGGACGCTGCGCCAGGGAGGTGATGGACATGCTGCTCAACCCGCTCAACCGTCGGCGCCGGCTGCGATACGACATCCCGGTCATGCCCGGCGCTTTCCCCCTGGTCGGGCATCTTCCCGCCATAGTATGCGACCTGCCGCGCCTGCTGCAGCGCGCGGAACGGACGCTGGGCAGTCACTTCTGGCTGGACTTCGGTCGTGCCGGACACCTGATGACCTGCCTGGATCCGGATGTGATCGCATTGCTCCGGCACAAGCACGTGTCCTCGGCGCTGATCGCAGAGATCGCGCCCGAAATCCTTGGCGGAACGTTGGTCACTTTGAACGGTAGCGCGCACCGGCAGGCGCGCGATGGGATCAAGGCGGCGTTCCTGCCCAGGGGGCTGACCGAGGCCGGCATTGGCGAGCTGTTCGAGCCCGTCATCCGGGCGCGGGTGCAGGCGTGGCGCCATCGCGGTGAAGTAACTATCCTGCCCGAAACCGGCGACCTGATGCTCAAGCTCACCTTTAGTCTCATGGGCATCCCCGCCCAAGACCTGCCGGAATGGCATCGCAAGTACCGGCAACTGCTGCAGTTGATCGTCGCGCCCCCGGTCGACCTGCCCGGAACGCCCTTGCGGCGCGGCCGCGCCGCCCGCGACTGGATCGACGCGCAGTCACGCCAGTTCATCCGCGACGCGCGCGCGCATGCCGCGCGCACCGGGTTGATCAACGACATGGTGAGCGCCTTCGATCGCAGCGACGATGCGCTCTCCGATGACGTCCTGGTCGCCAATATCCGCTTGCTGCTGCTTGCCGGTCACGAGACCACCGCCTCGACTATGGCCTGGATGGTGATCGAGCTGGCGCGGCAGCCCGAGCTGTGGGACGCCCTGGTCGAGGAGGCGCAACGCGTGGGCGCGGTGCCGACCCGGCACGCGGACCTGGCGCAGTATCCGGTTGCCGAGGCGCTGTTCCGCGAGACGCTGCGCATGCATCCGGCGTCCTCGCTCGTACCGCGTCGCGCGACGCAGGAATTACAACTCGGCCAGCGGCGCATTCCCGCGGGCACAAGTCTATGCATCCCGCTGCTGCATTTCTCGACCTCGGCGCTGCTGCACGAGGCGCCTGATCAGTTCCGCCTGGCGCGGTGGTTGCAACGCACCGGGCCGATCGGGCCGGTGGACATGCTGCAGTTCGGCAGCGGCCCACACGTCTGCATGGGCTACCACCTAGTATGGCTGGAACTGGTGCAGTTCAGCATCGCCTTGGCGCTGACCATGCACAAGGCCGGGGTGCGGCCGCGGTTGCTGAGCGACGCCGAAAAAGGCCGGCGCTATTACCCGACAGCACAACCCTCCATGAAAATCCGCATCGGATTCTCATGAGCTGGCATCGCATACCCCGTGTGGCGAGGCAGCGGCGCCGGCGACGCGCGGCATTGCTGCACTCGGCGCGCGCGCTCGGTGCGACGCCGGCAACACTGCATCGGCTCGCCGCTCGCCGTGACCGTCTGCTGTCAGGTACAAGGACATGAACGACATGCAGACCGGTTCCACGCTACACGACCACGGAACTGGCGTTTCCGCGCTCGGCGGATTGGGCGCGCAGGCGCGCGGCGCATCCGGCAGGCTGCTGCCGGAGATCTGGATGCAGGACGGCGCAAAACGGGTCGAACAGGCGCTGGCGCGTCTTCTCTGCGCCGAAGACGACGGTGAGACCGAGCTGATGGCGGCGATGCGCTACGCCACCTTGAATGGCGGGAAGCGCACCCGCGCCTTGCTCTGTATGGCTGCCGGCGCACTGGCCGACACGCCGGCGCACACGCTCGACGACGTCGGCGCCGCCATCGAGATGATGCACGCCTGTACCCTGGTCCACGACGACCTGCCCGCAATGGACGACGACGTGCTTCGCCGCGGCCTTCCGACCGTGCACGTCAAGTTCGGCGAAGCCACTGCGATCCTGGTCGGCGATGCGCTGCAGGCGCACGCCTTCCTGACCCTGGCGAGCCTGGATGCGCCGGGCGACAACCGTATCGCGCTCGTGCGCGAACTGGCGCAGGCGGTGTCCGCCGAGGGTGCCGCAGGCGGGCAGGCCATGGATCTGTCGCTGGTCGGAAAGCACGCCGAGCTGGACAGGATCGTGGCGATGCACCGGATGAAGAGCGGAGCACTAGTGCGCGCGTCCGTTCGCATGGGCGCGCTATATTTCATCGCGGAGGATGCCGCGCACGCTGGGCTGTACGGTGCGCTCGATCGCTACACCGCCTGTTTCGGGCTGGCGTTGCAGGTGATCGACGACATTCTCGACGCGACAGCGGATACCGCGACGCTGGGCAAGACCCCCGGTAAGGACGCGGCGGCGCAGAAGCCGACCTGCGCGTCGATCATTGGGCTGCAGGCAGCGCGCCAGTTCGCGCTGGATTTGTTGCGCGACGCCGGGGAGGCCATCGTCCCGCTGGGGCCGCGTGCGGAACGGTTGGCGCAGATGCTGCAGCGGGCCAACGTGTATCTGTCCGCGCCATACGCATGAGCGCGCCCGTCCGCATGGACTCGCCCTATGCTGCTGCGACCGGTCGGCGGGCGATGCATGCTGCTCTTTGCCCGAGTCCGCGGCGCCGATCGCAGCGGTTGCCCGATCCTGGTCTTCGCCAACCGTCTGCAGAAGGAACATCCCGCGTGAACGCGCTGTCCGAACAGATCCTTTCCGAATTGCGCCACCTGCTGAGCGAGATGAGCGACGGCGGCAGCGTCGGTCCGTCCGTCTACGACACGGCGCGAGCTCTGCAGTTCCACGGCAACGTCACCGGTCGGCAGGACGCATACGCGTGGCTCATCGCGCAACAACAGGCCGATGGCGGATGGGGAATCGCGGACTTCCCTCTGTTCCGCCATGCGTCCACATGGGCGGCGTTGCTGGCTTTGCAGCGTGCCGATCCTGTTCCCCGCGCTGCCGACGCAGTCCAGGCTGCAACCCGGTTCCTCGAGCGCCAGCCCGATCCCTACCTGCATGCGGTGCCGGAAGACGCGCCGATCGGCGCGGAGCTGATCCTGCCGCAGTTATGCGGCGACGCCGCATCCTTGCTGGGCGGCGTGGCGTTTCCGCGCCACCCGGCGCTGTTGCCGTTGCGGCAAGCGTGCCTGGTCAAGCTGGGGGCGGTGAGGAGGTTGCCGAGCGGCCATCCGCTGCTGCACTCCTGGGAAGCCTGGGGGAGGTCGCCGACCACCGCATGCCCGGATGACGACGGCAGCATCGGCATCAGTCCGGCGGCCACCGCCGCGTGGCGTGCGCACGCCGTGAGACAGGGGAGCACGCCGCAGGTCGGGCGCGCCGACGCGTATCTGCAGGCGGCATCGCGGGCGACGCGCAGCGGCATCGAAGGTGTCGTTCCCAACGTCTGGCCGATCAATGTGTTCGAGCCATGCTGGTCGCTGTACACCCTGCATCTGGCCGGGCTGTTCGCGCATCCCGCGCTCGCCGAGGCGGTGCAAGGGATCGTCGCAGAGCTCGACGCCCGGCTGGGCGTGCGGGGTCTGGGCCCGGCCTTGCACTTCGCGGCCGATGCGGACGACACCGCCGTTGCGTTGTGCGTCCTGCGCCTTGCAGGCCGCGACCCGGCGGTCGATGCGTTGCGCCATTTCGAAATCGGCGAGCTGTTTGTCACCTTCCCCGGCGAGCGCAATGCCTCGGTGTCGACCAACATCCACGCCCTGCATGCGTTGCGACTGTTGGGAAAGCCCGCCGCCGGCACCAGCGCCTACGTTGAGGCCAATCGCAACCCGCACGGTCTATGGGACAACGAAAAATGGCACGTTTCGTGGCTGTATCCCACCGCGCATGCGGTCGCTGCGCTGGCGCAAGGCAGGCCCCAGTGGCGCGACGAGCGCGCGCTGGCGGCGCTGCTGCAGGCGCAGCGCGACGACGGCGGCTGGGGCGCCGGTCGCGCGTCCACATTCGAGGAAACCGCCTATGCGCTGTTCGCGTTGCACGTGTTGGACGGGAGCGAAGAGCCGACAGGGCGCCGGCGCATCGCGCAGGCGGTGGCGCGTGCGCTGGAGTGGATGCTCGCCCGCCATGCGGCGCATGCATTGCCGCAGACGCCGCTGTGGATCGGCAAGGAACTGTATTGCCCCACCCGGGTGGTGCGCGTCGCCGAGCTCGCCGGGTTGTGGCTGGCGCTTTGCTGGGGGCGCGTCTTGGCCGAGGGAGCAGGAGCGGCGCCATGATCCAGACCGAACGCGCGCTGCAGCAGGTGCTGGAGTGGGGGCGTTCCCTGACCGGGTTCGCCGACGAGCATGCCGTCGAAGCGGTCAGGGGCGGCCAGTACATCCTGCAGCGCATCCACCCGAGCCTGCGCGACACCAGCGCCTGCACCGGCCGCGATCCGCAGGACGAAACGCTGATCGTGGCGTTCTATCGCGAACTGGCGCTGCTGTTCTGGCTCGACGATTGCAACGACCTTGGCCTGATCGCGCCGGAGCAGCTCGCCGCGGTGGAGCAGGCGCTGGGGCAGGGCGGGCCGTGCGCGCTCCCCGGATTCGAGGGCTGCGCTGTGCTGCGCGCTTCGCTGGCCGCGCTCGCCTACGATCGTCGCGACTATGCTCAGCTTCTCGACGATACCCGGTGCTACTGCGCGGCGCTGCGCGCCGGACGCGCGCAGGCGGCAGGGGCGGAACGCTGGTCCTACGCCGAGTACCTGCACAACGGCATCGATTCGATCGCCTACACGAACGTGTTCTGTTGCCTGTCGTTGCTGTGGGGGCTGGACATGGCGGCCTTGCGCGCGCGTCCGGCGTTTCGCCAGGTCCTGCGGCTCATCTCCGCGATAGGGCGCCTGCAGAACGATCTGCATGGACGCGACAAGGACAGGTCGGCCGGCGAGGCCGACAATGCGGCGATCCTGCTGCTGCAGCGCTATCCGGCTATGCCTGTGGTGGAGTTCCTCAACGACGAGCTGGCCGGCCATACGCGCATGCTGCACCGGGTGATGGCGGAAGAACGCTTTCCCGCGCCGTGGGGACCGTTGATCGAGGCCATGGCGACCATCCGCGCGCAGTACTACCAGACCTCGACCAGCCGCTACGGCAGCGACGCTGCGAGGGGAGGCCAGCGTGCGTCGGCCTGAACGCGCGGGACGCGGCGGCGTGCCCGCGCTGCCGTCGGTCCGATCCGACGCAACGCTGTCGCCCGATGCGACGGATGGAGCGAGCATGAGCGACACCGCCCTGAGCCGGCGCAAGGACGACCATCTGGACATCGTGCTGGATCGGCGAACGGCCCCTGCCACGGTCGCCGCCGGCTGGGAGTACATCCGTTTCGAACACTGCGCATTGCCCGAGTTGGACCTGACGCAGATCGACCTGCGCGCCTCGCTGCTGGGCAAGACCATGCGCGCGCCGCTGCTGATCAGCTCCATGACCGGCGGCATGCCACGCGCCGAGGCCATCAACCGGCATCTGAGCGAGGCAGCGCAAGCCTTGGGGATCGCCATGTGCGTCGGTTCGCAGCGCGTGAGCCTGCTATCCCGCAACTCGCAGGGGCTGACGCGCGCGCTGCGCCGCCTGGCCCCAGACATTCCCTTGCTGGCCAATATCGGTGCCGCGCAACTGCGCGAGGCCGACGGCCTGGACCTGGCGCGCCGGGCGGTTGATTCGTTGGAGGCCGATGGACTCATCGTCCATCTCAATCCGCTGCAGGAAGCGGTACAGCCGGAGGGCGACCGCGACTGGCGCGGAGTCCTGGCGCAGATCGCTCGCGCCGCGCGCAGCGTGGGCGTGCCGATCGTGGTCAAGGAAGTGGGATCGGGCCTGTCCGCCTCGGTGGCCTGTGCGCTCGTCGAGGCTGGCGTGGCGGTGATCGATGTCGCCGGCGCTGGCGGCACCAGTTGGGCCGCGGTGGAGGGCGAGCGCGCCCGCGATGCAGCCGACCGTGCAGTGGCGATGGCGTTCGCCGATTGGGGGGTTCCGACCCCGGCCAGCGTGCAGGCGGTACGTCGGGCGCTGCCAACGGTGAAGCTGATCGCGTCGGGCGGGATCCGCGACGGCGTCGACGTGGCCAAGGCCATCCGCCTGGGCGCGGACATCGCCGGGCAGGCGGCCGGCGTGCTGCGCGCGGCTACGGTATCCACCGAGGCGGTTGTCGCGCATTTCGAGATCGTCATCCGCCAGTTGGCCGTCGCCTGCTTCTGCACCGGCTCGGCTGATCTGGCGGCGTTGCGTCAGGCGCGCTTGTTGCATTGGGCGCATCTGCCGGCCGGTTGATGCCGCGGTCGCGTCTGTTTCGCGTTCATAGGGCCCCGTCGGGCGCATCGGTGCTGAGGTTAAACTAGCCGTTCGCTGAATGTCTTTGCGTTGGCCGTTTTCGCAGCGACGTACGCACCGCTCGGTGAAAATGCCGTGGGCGGTGGCCATGGCAGCTGTTCTCGGAGGAACGTCCGCTGTGCGGCGGTAACCTGGGAGATCCTCGAATGAAGGACTGATCTCTTTGGATATCATTATCTTCATATATGATACGCGAACAGATCATTAAATTAACTTGCTCGCCGGATGAGATACCTTTGCATATCAATGGGGGCATTGGAATGAATCGTATAGGTAATGGTGGAATCTGAATCGGAAATTCTGCGCGAAATCGGTGGGCTTTTCAGGCAGGTGAGGCAGGGCGCTGCCATGACGCAGCAGCAGGTCGCTGGTTTGGCGGGTATATCCCGTCCCCGCTATCGCGACATCGAAAAGGGGGCCGCGGCGGCGCGTGCGACGACGCTCATGAATGTCGCTCGCGCGCTCGGTCTGGAAATGATGCTGGTTCCGCAAGTCATGGTGCCGGCTGTCCAGGCTCTGTTGCGTCCGCATGATGATGACGACCTGCCCGCCTTTGTTCCTCAATCTGACGATGACGATCATGGCTCCAGTCTTTCACGCACCTAAGACGATCCCGTCGCTGGACGTGCTCTTGAACGCACTGAAGATCGGCACAATCGTTAGGACGCCGGGCGATTTCAATGCATTCAACTTCGATGAGGCCTACCGCGCGACGGGCGGCTTTCCGGTTTTCAGCCTGTCGTTCCGGGCAGCGACCGGAGGATTGCGGAAAGGTCCGAAGCCTCTGGCGGGCGCCTTGCCGGCCTTTTTCGCGAACCTCCTACCGGAGGAGAAGCTACGCGAGGCGATGGAAAAGCACCACGAAGGCAATGTCCGGCCAGGCAATGATTTCGATCTCTTAGCGGCGCTGGGCGCCGATCTGCCGGGAGCCGTACGGGCGTTGCCAAGTGACGGCGCGATCGCGGTTTCGCAGGATGCTTCAAAGGATAAGCCCAAGGCACGGTTCTCACTTGCCGGCGTGCAGATGAAGCTGTCGGTCAGAATGGAAACTGGAAAAGGCGGGGGCCTTACCTTGCCGATGGACGACGAGCAAGGCCGGTACATCGCCAAGTTTTCTTCAACGGTGTTTCCGGGCGTTTCGGAGAACGAATTCGCCAACCTGGCGCTGGCCGCAGCAATCGGCATGGAGGTGCCTGAATGCGAACTGGTCGAGAAGTCCGATTTTGAGGGCTTTCCCGAAGAATTCAACACGCTGTCGGAGGGCAAGGTCCTTCTCGTCAAACGCTTCGATCGCGGCGCCGATGGCGAGAGGATACACATTGAGGATTTTGCTCAGGTCTTCGGTGTCTATCCCTCGCGCAAATACGAGGGCGCTGCTTACCATGACATAGCCTCGGCTCTTGGCGTGGCCGTCTTGACTACGGCGGCTCTCGAATTCGTCCGCCGCTTGGCGCTGACTGTCATCACCGGCAATGGCGACATGCACCTGAAGAACTGGTCGTTGATCTATCGCGGAAACGGCTTTAAGCCGGCCCTTTCACCAATCTACGACCTACTGTCGACCGTGCCATATCTTCCCGCGGACGCCATGGCGCTTTCGCTTGGAGGAGAGCGCTCGTTCAAGGCGCTAGCAGCACCGCGATGGAAAGCATTTGCGAACCGTGCAATCCGGAGCCGCCAGTCCTGAAGGCAGTGGTCGAGACCGTCGAACTCGTCAACGAGCACTGGTGGCATCTGCCTGAGCGCGACGTTGTCGCGGGGAAAGTGCTCGGGTGGATCGACGAGCATGTGAAGGCGATGACGCCGATACTGAACTCCTGCGCCGAGAAGTGAGCCGAGCCTCTTGGCTTAACGTTGGCGGAATGATCGCCAGCGCCGGTGGCCCAGCCTCACTTGGCAGGCTTCTCCCTTTTTGTTGCGCGTCAGTTTTGTCCGCTGTCCAACGATGTCGGATTTGCGACATAGTCGCAGTAGAACTATGATGTTCTTTATAAAACACGTACATGCAGGTTCCGCTGCGAGCCTTAGGTGCTGAGGGAAACGCTTGTCGCATGCAGATGATGTTTATCCGGTGCTCTGGCTGCGGCGAATTGGACCAACAAAGATAGCGTTAGAAAGTATGGCTCCGGCAAAACTCATCCAACATTGCGGTTAAGCGGCCCGACAGTCATCTCCGACAAGCGACAAAATCAACTGAGCGTTCTCGAGTGCCCGTCAGATATGCGCCGTGTGGACCGACGCGACTGCGGTTCAGAATGAGACCCCCGGCGCGTGTCACGATTGCAGGACCCGACGCTCCGGGACAGCTCAAGAACCTCTTGGCTTGCGCGGCGACCATGATTGGCGATACTCCAGCCGAATTGGAGCACCAGAAGCTGGCCCAGCAGCAGCTGCAAATCGGGGTGCAGCACGAGTGCCATCATACGTGCGATTAGTGACAACACCAGCGCGACGGCCCAACGACCGCTTGGGCGGCGTGTAAGAAATTCCGCTCGGCACCACTATCTGAAGATAACCAGGGTGCGCCAAGACAAGACAGGCGAGGTCGAGCCGTCAACGAACGCATTGTAAAAAGCGGCAGATGTTGGTCGCGGTTGAGCGCCAGCTCGTGCTCAATGTGCGAACGGCCGGCCCAGATCAATGGCAGGCTGGAGCGATACAGAGGTATGCGTAGACCGACGTCCTTGCTGCGGTCTCCCCGATCAAAATCGCCTCAGACTCGCTGCCTGACATTCCCAACTTCTTTCCGGTCTGCGAGGTATGCGGGTCGCAAGTAACGGAAGCCGACACGTTGTGTCGCCTTTGTCGGGTCCGCGACACAGGCTGGCTTAGCCAATCTCTTGTTGCCTAAGCAGCTGAAAAGAATTCACGAATTTTCTTCTCCGGCCCAGTCAGTCACGTTGGCACGAGTCTTGAAAACCTTGGTGCAAGGCGGCGAGAGCTGCCAACGCATTCATGTCGCGGGCAGCCGCACATGGAACAGAAGAAGGAAAGCTACATGTCAGGTCTGCGTCAGATCGCGTTCTACGGCAAGGAGGGCATCGGCAAATCGACGACGTCCCAAAATACGCTCGCCGCCCTTGTCGACCTCGGGCGAAGGATCCTCATCGTCGGCTACGACCCCAAAGCCGACTCCACCCGCCTGATCCTGAACGCGAAGGCGCAGGATACGTTCTGCACCTCGCAGAACAAGAAGGTTCGGTGGAAGATCTCGAACTTCAGGACGTGCTCAAGGTCGGCTGCTTCCAAGCATCCTGACTTGTTGTACAGCATGCTGTGAGGACACCTGATGCATTGTCGCGCGAATCGTCGATCAATTGTGAACTCACAAAGGATATCACCATGACTGAGGTTATTCGCTTTACCTGGCAGGCACTTCATGCCCATTTCAAAACCGATGATTTGATGGAGCTGACGAGCTCCCACCGACGGTTTTATCCACATCTCCTGCCGGATCTTCAAACCATGATCGAAGAGCAGATCGCGCCTCTGTCTCCCAAGCTGGTCGGCGTCCACCAGTTCTACGACTCTGAGCCCATGAAGCTATCAGACCTTATCATTCGCCAGGAACATGCCGTCGTTCCGATAACACCCTTGCAATATCAGGACATCGACATCGGCGAAGAGGAGCCTTATGCGTCTCTGCACAACGGCCTGTGGTTGTTCCAGATCGGCGACGAGCCGGTTGCGGTTTTTCTGTCGCAGTTCACCGCCCCATACAATGGCATGACATACGTTCAAGTGGAAATCGCTTTTCTGCCCGGCGAGCAGGCATGCGACTTCTCGCGCGAATTTCTTCGCAAGATCCAGGAGGGCTGCGAGAGCTCACGATATTATCGCAACAAGGTCCTCTCTTTCGAAGAAGATGCAGGAACCTCTGGGATGCAGGGTACGATGCGGGTTCATGGTCTTCCTGCCGTATGCCGGAACGACCTGGTGCTTTCCGAGGCAACTATGGCGCGTCTTGATGCCCACATCTTCGATTTCGACGGACACCGAGAGGAGCTGAAGCGTCTCGGCCAATCGACGCAAAAGGGTATTCTGCTTTACGGACCTCCTGGGACAGGCAAGACGCACGTCATCCGTCATGTTTGTGCCAACCTGCCTGGCCGCACTACCGTTCTGGTCACGGCTGAGCAGACAATTGCGATTGGGTTCTACATCGCGCTGGCGCGTACCTTGCAGCCGAGCATCGTCGTGCTGGAGGACGTCGATCTGGTGGGCCGGTCGCGAGAGGATGTTCATGGTCAAAAGGCCGAACGCCTCCTCAACCGTCTGTTGAACGAGATGGACGGTCTTGAGTCAGGGACAGATATCTTTTTCTTCCTGACGACGAACCGGCCGGAGGACATTGAGGAAGCGCTCGCTTCGCGCCCGGGCCGCGTGGACGAAGCTATTGAAATTCCGCTCCCCGACGCTGGTTGCCGCGAGCGGCTGATAGCGCTCTATGGTGGTGCTCTCACCTTCGAGAGCGGAGCGGTGGCCGATGCCGTCGCACGCTCAGACGGCAGCAGCGCGGTCTATGTCAAGGAGATGGTCCGTCGTCTGGCCCAACGGAGCCTCGCGCGAGATGGCTCTCATTTTGTCTCGCGCGACGATGTGGAGGTGGTCTTCGGCGACTCCGGAGTATTGTCCAGCCGTCTCAACAGGCGCATCGTCGGCCTCACCGACAAGGCGTCAAGAAGAAAAAAGGCCGAAGAAGATGACAGTGACTGCTGCGGCTAAAGTTCTGCGGCCCGAGTGCGCCTTGTGCTGATTTTCGATGACTTCGCTCTAATCAGCGCAAGGCGCCAGTGGGCGCCCCTCGGCCATGCCTGGTCGGCTCGATGCGAGGCCAGGAACGATGAGTGCCCGAATTCACCTGGCGGCTCACCTGCGGAGCGGTCCCGCACCGCTCCGATCCGCCGCAGTCAGTGTTCGTCGTGAACGACGCTTGCGCACTGCCAGCCCTGGATGAACAGCCTCCGATAGCCGAAGCGTCGCCACTAATTGGCGAGGCTGCAGGAGTCGTTCGCGCAGCGTGGTGTGATTTTCATGGAATGAGCACGCGAAAATGCGGGGTCGGGATTCCACGGTCATTGACAGCGTGAGTATGATTTCGCGGTTGGTAGCGATCAGCCACTGTCCAATTCCGTTCCGGTTCGCACGCATTCCAGATAGGCGCGATAGGCGAAGCTGCGGTCGCGCTTCTTCCCCATGGTGTCCACGAGAATATTGGCTTCGGTCAGCGCCTCGATCGCACGGATCGCGGTCGCTTGCTTACGCCGATCAACTTTATGACCGAGGCAACGCTCACGACCGGATGACGCGGCGATTGCTCGAACAGTCTGACTGCGGAGCCGGAGGCGGATTGGGCTTGGAGCAGTCGCACCCGGTGTGAGGATACGAGATTGAACAGTTCACGCGCCGAAGCGACGGCTTCACCGGAAGTGGTGGCGATCGAGAAAGAAGTCTATCCAGCCCTCCCAGTTCCCTTCCACCGGATTAAAATCGAGGCGCCGGTAGTACTCTTCCCTGTGGCGCTTGAAAAACAGGCTGAGATAGAGGAGCCGCGCCTTTAGTAAGCCCCAGTGCTCCAAGAGCAGGGCGATCAGGAGTCGCCCGATCCGCCCGTTGCGGTCGAGATAGGGATAAATGATCTCGAACTGCACGTGGCGAAAACCTGCCCGCACCAGCTTCGCTAGCGGATCGTCGACGTGGATGTATTTCTCAAATTCGCTGGGAAGCTGGGGAAGCTTATCCGGTGGCGGCGGGACCTAGGTCGCATTGCCTGGCCGACTTCCCCCGATCCAGTTCTGGCTGCGGCGTACGTCTTCTTGTTCGAACAACGCACGACGCGCATCAACCGCTTGTGCGTCTCGTTCAGGAGCGCATGGAAATCGGCAGCCCCTGCTTCGACGCAAGCTGGTCGCGGGCATAGGCGAGCGTGTCGAGGTAGTTCGTGACCGCTTCCATATCGGCGTTGGGTGCCGGCCCCTCTTCGGCCTCGAAAGCCAGAAGGTCCACGAGTGCTGCCTGCGTGCCCTCGATCTGCGACGAGATCACTGCCTCCTTGCGCACGAAGGCATAGATGAACCATCGAGGTCAAGGCACCATATCGCCAGCGCTCGCCGCCCTTGTCGACCTCGGGTGATTGGTTAGCGGGTAGCTGATGCCGTTCAGCGGTGGTAGTTCCAAGGCATGAGCGCCTCGATAGCGCTGTTTGGCCAGCCATTGGCGATGCGCTCGAGGGTCTGGGTGAGCCAGGCGTGCGGATCGACCTGGTTCATCTTGGCGGTGGTCAGCAGCGTGGCGATGGTGGCCCATGTCCGTCCGCCGCCGTCGCTGCCCGCGAAGAGGCTGTTCTTTCGGGTAATTGTCATCTCGGGGTCATTCTGCCCATGTTGGGCAGGAGGTCGAGGTCCATTACCGTTGGCACCCGTATTTCGGACATCGGCTTCGCTGCGAGAACAGCGAAGAGCGCGCCAACGGCCGGATCATTCATCTCGTCGTCGCGCCCGGGCATGTCATTACCGCTCCGGCCTGGATGATCGATCCCGTGGCTTGCGCGGCGATGGACCTGGGCTCCCCGCGCGTATCGCTTGCCGCGCTGCTTGAGCTTCACAAGCTCTTGATCGAACGCCGTTTCCGGCGAGGCTGTCCGGATGGTTTCACCATCGCGGAGGCGCAACATGAGAACCCTGCCACCACCGACACGATCTCTCGTGGTCGTTCGCCAACTCAGCTTGCCGCTCGACTCGCAGAAGCTGAACGGGCTGAGTTCAGCGCAACGGACCATAGTGATCGTCCGGCTCGCCAACGTATTGATGGCCGCCGCCGGCGTGGCAACGGAGGAGGAGAGCTGCGATGACGAGCGGTAATCTGATTCCGACTGCCGTCCTCAAGCGCAAGGCTGTCGTCTATGTGCGTCAGTCCACTCAGGCGCAGGTCCAGCTCAACCTTGAGAGCCAACGTCGGCAATATGAGCTTGTCGACGTCGCGCGGCGCTGGGGATTCCGCAAAGTAGAGGTGATCGACGAGGATCTGGGACGAACCGCAAGCGGGGCTGTGGAGCGTCCCGGTTTCGAGCGCCTGGTCGACGATCTGTGCACCGGCCATGTGGGCGCCGTGCTTTGCCTGGAGGCGTCCCGCCTGTCGCGCAACGGGCCGGACTGGCATAGGCTGCTCGAGTTGTGCGGCGAAGTTGATGCACGCGTGATCGATCTGGACGGAGTCTACGATCCGGGATTGCCGAACGACCGCCTGCTGCTCGGTATGAAGGGCAGCATCAGCGAGTTCGAGCTCGGCGTGCTGCGTGCCCGCATGTACGAGGCCGCCCGCGCCAAGGCACAGCGCGGGGAACTGCGCATCTCCGTGCCTTTCGGCTATGTCTGGCACCGCGATTACGGTCTCGGGTTCGATCCCGACATGCGCCTGCAGGAGACCATTCGCCTGATATTCGCGCGCTTCCGCGAACTCGGCAGTGCGCGCCAGGTCCTGATCTCGATGATCGACGATGGCGTGCATTTCCCCAGACCCTCCGACGGCAAGAAGATGGTGTCCTTCGACTGGGTTCCGATCCGCTACCGCAACGTGATCTCGATCCTGAAGAACCCATTCTACGCCGGCGCCTATGTCTATGGTAAGAGCGAGAAGCGCACTGAGATCGTCGATGGCCGCGTTCGCAAGAGCTATGGCCATTACAAGCCGGCTAGCGAGTGGGCGGTGGTGCTCAACGACCATCACGAAGGCTACATCGGATGGAGCGAGTACGAACGGAACCAGGAACTGCTCGCGGCCAACGCTTATGGCAAAGCCGGCGGCGTCAAGTCGGGCCGCGGCGGTCGCGCACTGCTCCCCGGTCTCATCTCCTGTGGTCGATGCGGGCGAAGACTGGTTGTCATGTATGCCGGACGCGGCCAAGGTTATCCGGTATATCGCTGCGAGCGCGGCAACCTCATGATGGCCCAGGCGCGATGCATGTCGTTCAACGGCTTTCGCACCGACGCGGCGGTGACCCGCGAAGCGCTGGAGGCGGTTGCGCCGATGGCGATCGAAGCGGCGTTGGAGGCTGAACGGATGCAGCTGGAGAGCGAAGCCAGGCGGCGGCAGATGATCGAGATGGACCTGCAGCAGGCGCGCTATGAGGCATCGCTCGCCGAGCGCCGCTATGCCGCTTGCGACCCGGAGAACCGGCTTATTGCGGCCCAGCTCGAGAGGAGTTGGGAAGCCACGCTCAGGCGCGTGGAGACCTGCGAGGCCCGGCTGAGCGAAGTCCAGCGTGTGGAGCCTGTCGACGCGGTTCCGGACTTCACGGGCCTCGCCCAGGATCTCGAGGCCACCTGGAACGCGCCGGGTGTCGACATGCGCTGTCGTCAGCAACTGCTGCGCGCGCTCATCAAGGACATCGTGGCGGATGTCGATGACGATGCGCGCGACGTGATCTTGACCATCCACTGGCACGGAGGCCAGCACTCGCAGGTACGGGTTCGCAAGCCCAAATCCGGAGAGCATGGCCAGCGTACGCCTGAGGAGGCTCTGGCGATCATGCGATCCATGGCAACCCGATGGTCGGATGCCGAAATCGCTGCCACACTCAACCGCATGGGCATGCAGACCGGTCAGGGAAAGACCTGGACCGCGCGTCGCGTCCAATCGCTGCGCACGGTGCACAAGATCAGCGGCTATCGCTCTTCCGACAAGAATGGCGAGTGGCTCACCATGTCGGACGCGGCCGCCCGGCTTGGAGTCTCGCACGTCAAAATCCGCCGGTTCATCAGGGATGGCCTCTTGCCTGCCGAGCAGGTCATGCGCGGCGCACCCTACCAGATCCGCGCCAGCGACCTCGAAGACGAACGGATCAAGGCCGATTTGGCGCGCAATACTCCGCATCGCATCCACGACGACAACCAGGAATCGCTGTTTTCCGCCATTTGAAAAGGAGGTGCATAATGAATCGGTCTTCGCCTGTGGCCTGATGGCGCGCTCGACGGTGTTGGAGTCGATTTCGATGCGGCCGTCGGTGAGGAAGCGCTCCAGCGCGGCACGCCGGCCGAGCGCATAGCGGATCGCCTCGGCGGGCTTCGATTTTCCTGACAGCTTGGGCAGCTCCTTTTCCCACAGCGCAAAGAGAGCGGCAACGACGGCGGCGGATTTCTCCTGACGCGCAGTTATCCGTACTGCCGGGTCCTGGCCGCGTACGGCCTCCTCGGCGGCCCACAGTGGGGCCATCTGCGCCACCGTCTGCGAGGCGATAACGGAGGAGCCTGCGGCATGCAGTTCGTAGAACTTGCGCCGCACGTGCGACCAGCACGCCGCCAGCATCACGCCGTCATTGCCCCGATCGGATCGGGCCAGCCGGTTATAGGCGGCGTATCCGTCGACTTGCAGGATGCCGCGATAGCCGTCCAGATGACGGGCGACACATTCGCCGGCGCGGCTGTCCTCGAAGCGGTAGGCGACGATGGGCGGTCCACTGCCGCCAAAGGGCCGATCATCGCGGACATAGGTCCAGAGGTAGGCCGTCTTGGCCTTGCCAGATCCCGGCGCCAGCGTTGGCAGCGTGGTCTCATCGGCGAAGACCCGCTCCCCCTGCTTGATGCGAGCCAGTGCGTAATCGGCGAGCGGCTCGAGCTCGAAGCCGAGTTTGCCCATCCACTGCGCCATCTGTGACCGGTCGATCTCGACCTGATCGCGGGCATAGATCGCTTCCTGGCGGTAGAGCGGCAGGCCATCGGCGTATTTCGACACCGCGATCTGCGCCAGCAGCGCTTCGGTCGGAATGCCGCTTTCGATGATGCGGGCGGGCGCGGCTGCCTGGATGACGCCGTCCCAACCCTTGTAGGCATATTTGGGGCGACGCGTAACGATCACCCGGAACTTCGCCGGGGTGACATCGAGCCGTTCGGAGACGTCCTCGCCGATCAGGATCTTTTCCAGCGCTTCGCAGCCAGCAGGCGTTTCGGGCTCGATGACCACCTCGACCCGTTCGAGATGGGCCGCAAAGCCTTTGCGAGGGCGCGGGGCGCGCTTCGCTTTCGAGCCGCCCGCAGACTTCTCCATCTGCGCTTGGATGGCCGCCACGCCGGTTTCGATCTCGTCGAAGACCAGAGCGTACTGCTCCTCGCTCAGCGCACCGGCCCGCAACCTTTCGGAGCGGCTGCCGAAGCGCGACCGCTCCAGCATCTTCACCACCGCCGTCAGTCGTGCGATCCGCTCCTCGGCGCTCTTGTTGACCAACTCGAGATGCGTATTGTGGGCTTCGAGATCGGCATTACGCTCTTCCAGACCGGCGGCTTTTTCGGCCATGGCAACAACCATCGCCTTGAGCGCGTCAACGTCGTCCGGGAGCGCGAGATCGGGTGCCGACATGGCCAAAATCAGAGCATATTCGCGGGCAATTTTCCCGCGTTTTCAGCTCCCTGATTCATCATGCCGCAGGGTTTTACCCAACCGATTGCGGCCGCCTGACGGTCTCCGTTCGAACCCGTTTCCAGTCCATTCCGTCAACCAGAGCCATGAGCTGAGCATGATTGAGCTGGACCCGGTGGTGGCCGATCCGCGGCCAGCAGAACTTCGCCTCATCCAGCCGCTTGGCATAAAGACACACGCCGCTGCCGTCCCACCAGACGATCTTGATCCTGTCCGCTCTTTTGGCGCGGAATACATAAAGTGCGCCATTGAATGGATCCGAGCCGGCATCGCGCACCAGTGCCAAAAGGCCGTCGGGACCTTTTCTAAAATCGACGGGATGACTGGCGACCAACACCTTCACGCCAGCCGGGATCATGCCTGGCGAACCGCCCGGATAATCCGCACCAGCTGCTCCTCATTGATATCGGCACCGGCGCGAATGACCACGCCACCCAGCTCGATCTCCACCGACGCAGACGCTGTCGGCGTGACCTCGACAAAGCCGAGCCGCTCCGCATCCCTGTGTGGCGTGACCGCACCGCTCTTGATCGCCTTGCTCCGCCAGCCGAACAGCTGGGCCGGCGCCATCCCCGCTTGTCTGGCAATGGCCGATACATTCGCGCCCGGCTTCAGTGTCGCCTCGATCAGCCGCGACTTCGCTTCCGCCGACCAGCGCCGCCGCGGACGCTGCGGGCTTGCCTCCAGTCGGTTGGCAACCGCTTCAAGAACATGGAAACTTCTATCATCAGGCATAGGCGCAGACATAGAAATTGACACTGCAAGCTCCTCGGCTCCTTGCTTCAGTGTCAGTATGTCTCGCTCATCACCTCAAGCCGCGCCAGATGGGGTCAGCTTGGCGCTTACGGTGATTGCCATGACGACCATTGTGTACCGAGATGGGATCATGGCAACGGACAGCCGCGTCTATTCGAGCGACGGCAGCCCGATCGGCTTCAAGAAAAACCTGCACGTCCTGCCCAATGGCGCCCTGGTCGCGTCCTCGTCGAGTGATGTCGGCCAGACCGACGCCGCGAGCCACGGCGGCCAGACCGACGCCTTCGCCAAATGGTGCAGCCAGGTGGTCAACGAAGGCCATCCCCACCCATGACAGCAAGATCGGCGTCAAGGCGCTGCTGGTGTGGACCGACGGCACCGTCCACTACAGGAACCATTGGTCCTGCTTTACCGGGCCGCTCGAGGCGCCATTCTTCGCGATCGGCTCCGGCACGGAGTTTGCACTGGGCCCGCTGCACGCGGGCAGAACGGCCGAGGAAGCGGTCAGGATCGCCAGCGAGTACGATTCCTTAACCGGCGGGCCGATCCACACTGCGAAGCTCTCCCCTATCCCGAACCCGCCCAACACCCCGATTTCGGGTGTCTAGCCGTGAAGAATCTACGCCGTCAACGTCACCCAGCGGCTGACGCTTACCTAATGCGGCCGCAGCCGAGGCGCAAAGACCAAGCATGTGCTAACGTTCAACATGGATCACCCGATTGGAGGCCGGCCAGTTGTCGGGCTCCTGGGAGATCAATAGCGGTCGCAAGTAACGGAATCCGACACATTGTCGTCTTTGTCGGGTCCGCTACACACGGTTTGCTTAGCCAATCTCTTGTTGCCTCGGGCTAAGCAGCTGAAAAATACACAAATTTTGCTCCGGCCCAACTCAGCCGAGTTGGCACGGGTCTTGGAGCCCTTGGTGCAAGGCGGCGAGCTGCCTTCATGGCGCGGGCAGCCGCAAATGGAACAGAAGAAGGAAAGCTACATGTCACGTCTGCGTCAGATCGCGTTCTACGGCAAGGGGGGCATCGGCAAAGTCGACGACGTCCCACGCTCGCCGCCCTTGTCGACCTCGGGCGAAGGATCCTCATCGTCGGCTGCGGCCACAAAGCCGACTCCACCCGCCTGATCCTGAACGCGAAGGCGCAGGATACGTTCCTGCACCTCGCAGCACAAGAAGGCCCGGTGGAAGATCTCGAACTCCAGGACGTGCTCAAGGCCGGCTACTTCCATGCATCCTGACTTGTTGTACAGCATGCTGTGAGGACACCTGATGCATTGTCGCGCAAATCGTCGCTCCATTATGAGCTCGCAAAGGATATCATCATGACTGCCGTTCGCTTTGCATGGCAGGCACTCCATGCCCATTGGCGCTCTACGAGGATGTCTACTGCCGGCGCGGCGCGGCCGAGAACCACATCAAGTCGTGGAAGACGCATCTTGCCGCCGACCGCACCTCCTGCACAAGAGCGACGGCCAACCAGTTCCGGCTCTTCCTGCATGCCGGCGCCTACTGGCTCATGTGGGGCCTGCGCGCCCCAATGCCGAAACGCTCGAGCTTCGCAGTCGCCCAATTCGACACGCTGCGATTGCGCCTCATCAAAATCGCTGCGCGGGTGGTCGAGATGAAATCGCAAATCCGCCTGCACCTGCCGACATCGGTGCCCCGACCAGCGCATCCTGCGCATCGTCCTCGATCGCATCCCCCAACTCGCGACATAACGATGGGGGCAGACGCCCCGAAACGAACCCGCCGACCGCAACCCGCAAACCCTCGCCTTCCATCACGACGGATCACCGCCGGCGCCTGATGAGGCTTGGGAAAACGCACAGCAAAGGAAACCAGATCGCCGCTTCAGGCCGCCGAAAGCTCTTCGCCGTGCATCAAGCGGGCTAGGTTCCGCGGGCGATCTAATGCTCCCAGAATCTCTACAATCAACTTTTGTGTCGAGGAGGAAAGTATGTGGTATAAGACGGCGATGGTGGTCGCGCTGGCCACAATCTGCACAGGCTGCATGACGGCGGAAGACCGCCGTGCCGCGGACGAGGACCGCCGTGCCGCGGACGAGGCGCAATGCCGGTCCTACGGCTTCGTCGGGAACGATGCCTTCGCCGAATGTCTGCAGCGCATCGAGCTCGAGCGCCGCGCGGACCTGAGAAGCGCGTGCGCTTTCGATCCTTGGGACCGGCCGGTGATCTATCGTCCGGTCATCATCCGGCCATGGCCCTGTTTTGAAGATTGGTAGATTCATGTCGTTTATGCAGCCTGTCAGGATGTTCCTTACGACGCGACCGGGCACTCGATAGGATCAAAGGCGTGTGCGGCTAGAGCTGGTCCGGCGATGAAGCGGGGGATCTCGGCTTCGTCGCCACAGGTTTTGGCAGCAGCGTCATTCCGACCACCGCAAGGAGCCGGAGAAGCTCGCCTACTATCTGGTCTGGGGCACGGCGTTGGCCGAACTGGCCGGTGCCGCCGCCTGCGCTGGGCGGTCGAGGAATGGCTTCGAGCGCACCAAAGACGATCTCGGCCTCGACCACTACGTCGTGAAATTCGCTGACTGCTTTTGAGGCTACTGTCAGCTAGCTCTGCCAAAAGGGTTGTTGTTGGGACAAACAACTGGCGACCTTATGAAACCAGTCACCTTACCAAAACCGTCCGACGTGCCGATCGCAGATGGCAAACGACACCGGATCATCCGCAAAACATTAAAGAACGAGAGAAAGGCAACAATGACACCGTCACCAAAAGATGTCGCGGCCCCGGGCCTCCCGAAACCGTCGACGAAATTTCGGCCTGACTGGCTGCGCCCGATACTTCCTGCGATCGCGCTGGCCCTGGTAACGACCGCTCCGGATCCGGGCGCCACTTACAACGGGGGACGGAAATGTGAGAAATTTCCTAAATCTTTGTTGTGCAATCCGCCAGACGACGGAGCAGACGACGGAGCGGACCGTGGTCAAGGGTGATGGATGAGCTTTTCCGCCCCATGTCCTTTGTCACAGGTTTGTCCTTCGTTGATGGGCAGCACGGGGACGAGATGGGGCTTAAGACGACGGTTGATCCAGCTCTTATCCGCGGGTTGGTAACCGCACTGGTGCCTTCGGCCACACGCGGTCCCTGATATCCAGGTCGGCGAACACCTTTCGGATGAAGGGGAATGGTCGCCGCGAGGCGTTCAGGACCGGGCCGGCGCCGTCGCGATCCTGGATGCTGGCGGGATGCGGATAAGGGACGAGAGCCCGACCGGCGGTGTCGACCAGCGCATGGCGCTTGCGGCCTTTGTCTTCTTGCCGGCGTCATAGCCACGCGGCCCGCCACTCTCGCAGGTCTTCACGGTCTGGCTGTCGATGACGGAGGCCGTGGGTGAAGCCTCTCGGCCGCAACGTTCGCGATCCAGCATCAGGAGCTTGTGGTTGATCTTCTCGAACAGGCATGTGTCACGGAACAAGCAAAACCAGCGAAACACCGTGCTCCTCGGCGGAAAATCCGATGGCAGAAGACGCCACCCGATCCCGCCGCGCATGACGTAGAAGATCGCGTTCACGATCTCGCGCAATGGCCATTTGCGCGGTCGCCCCGTCGGGCGCGCCGTGGGCATGAGTGGCGCGATCAAACTCCACTCTGCGTCCGTCATGTCTGTTTCGTAACGCAGGCTTCCGCGGTTATGCTGGCGGCGAGTAGCTGGCGTCCACATCAGGTCTCTCCAATCAGGCTTCGACAACACGTTGGAATCACGACCGCGCCAGCTGCTCAACCCCTTCGGCGAGATCAATATTGGAGCACATGTTTGTGTGGATGTAGATTCACACGAATCCACTAACACATTGAATGCGAGGGCGGCTTGCGGCATGACCGAGGTGCGTGAGGATAGCGGCCCCCCGCCGTAGCCTTGCTGATAGTGCCGTGCGGTTGACGGATCGGATTATGCTCGGCGTCTCGCGATCGTCGAGCATAACGCGCGAAGCCCGCGAGCCCGACGATCCAAGGCAAACCGGCATGGCGAAACACTGCCTTCATGAACAAGCCGTCCGAAGCTCCAGTCCATCCAGAATAGCGTTGGTCGGGCGAGTGACAAACTGGCGAACAGCCTTCACGTGTGCCGCGCATGAGAGCGCCGGCCAACGAGCGGGCAAAACCCGTCAAAGCTTCTTGAGCAGTGCGCCGCCGATCGAGTATCCCCGCCCTGAAGGTGCAGAGCAGGCCGTAATCGCCCGCCTTCATATCCTCGTGGTTTTCCTTGAAGGCGATGATCGCGCCGGCCGCCGCCGTGTTGCCGAGCCGCTCCAGCACCATTGGCGCCCGGTCATGCCGACATCATGGCCGAAGGAGAGCTTCAGGATCATCGCGTTCATGCGCGCATTGGCCTGATGCAGCCAGAACCGGCGGATGCCATGCGGGGTCAGGCCGTGCTCGGCCAGGAAATCCGTTGAACATTGCCCGCAGCGGTGTTTCAGCCGCCGACCATCGGACCCCAACCACCGCCACCGGCCGGTGGCGGAACGCGCCTGCGGCGCCCAGCGGAGCCACCAGGCAGGTAGGAACCGGATTGTTGGGGATCTTGCGGAACCACCGGAGCTGTTTCACCATGTCGCCGTCGAAACAAGGTCAGCACGAAGGCGCCGAGGCAGCCGCCGAGGGGATGCCGAACGGTGCAAGCCGCCAGAACAGCTTCCAGTCGATATTGCGGTGGTAATGGTGCGCCGTGCCGGATGCGGCCGTGGTGAACACTTCCGCCGCGTGCACCGCGGCCGAAGCCTGCGCCGGCGGAACGCCGAAGGAAAGCAGAACCGTCGAGGAGATCGCGCCGTATGCCATGCCAAGCGCACCGTCGACTGCCTGGGCGAGAAAGCCGACTATGGCGAACAGAATGAATTCAGTCATTGGTGTCCGCCATAAAGTGCGCCGCATGCAGGCCTGTGGATCGGGCAGCCGGCTTGGATCCGCGCCAGAGAAAAGGGCGGCATCGCTGCCGCCCTTTTCCTGTAGTTGGAGGTTGGCTGGATCAGAAATCCATACCGCCCATACCGCCCATGCCGCCGCCGCCCATGCCGCCAGGCATGCCGCCGCCGCCACCCGACTCCTTCTTCGGAGCCTCGGCGATCATGGCTTCGGTGGTGACCAGCAGGCCGGCGACCGAGGCCGCGTCCTGGAGAGCCGTGCGCACGACCTTCATCGGATCGACGATGCCCATGGCGATCATGTCGCCATATTCGCCGGTCTGGGCGTTGAAGCCGAAGGTCGCGCCCTTGTTGTCGAGGATCTTGCCGGCGACGATCGAAGCTTCGGCGCCTGCGTTCGCTGCGATCTGGCGGGCCGGAGCCTGCAGGGCGCGGCGAACGATGGCGATGCCGGCCGTCTGGTCGGCATTGGCGCCGGTGACGGTAATGGCCAGCGAAGCGCGCAGCAGGGCGACGCCGCCGCCGGGAACGATGCCTTCTTCGACGGCCGCGCGGGTCGCGTTGAGGGCGTCATCGACGCGGTCCTTCTTTTCCTTGACTTCGATCTCGGTCGCACCGCCGACGCGGATCACGGCAACGCCGCCCGCCAGCTTGGCGAGACGCTCCTGCAGCTTCTCCTTGTCGTAGTCCGAGGTGGTCTCCTCGATCTGCTGCTTGATCTGGGCGACGCGGCCCTGGATCTCGGCCTTCTTACCGGCGCCGTCGACGATGGTGGTGTTCTCCTTGGAGATCGACACCTTCTTGGCGCGGCCGAGCATGTTGAGGCCGACATTCTCGAGCTTGATGCCGAGGTCTTCGGAGATGACCTGGCCACCGGTGAGAATGGCGATGTCTTCCAGCATGGCCTTACGGCGATCACCGAAGCCCGGCGCCTTGACGGCAGCGATCTTCAGGCCGCCACGCAGCTTGTTGACGACCAGCGTGGCCAGGGCCTCACCTTCGACGTCTTCGGAGATGATGACCAGCGGCTTCGAGGTCTGCACGACAGCCTCGAGGATCGGCAGCATGGCCTGCAGGTTGGAGAGCTTCTTCTCGTGGAGGAGGATGTAGGCGTCTTCCAGATCCGCAACCATCTTGTCGGCGTTGGTGACGAAGTAGGGCGAGAGATAGCCGCGGTCGAACTGCATGCCTTCGACGACTTCGAGTTCGGTCTCGGCGGTCTTGGCTTCCTCGACCGTGATGACGCCCTCATTGCCGACCTTCTGCATCGCTTCGGCGATCATCGAGCCGACCGACACGTCGCCATTGCCGGCGATGGTGCCGACCTGGGCAACCTCTTCCGAGGTCTTGATCTTCTTGGCGTTCTTGATCAGCGTCGCGACGACGTCGGCGACGGCGAGGTCGATGCCGCGCTTGAGGTCCATCGGGTTCATGCCGGCGGCAACCGACTTGTGGCCTTCCTGGACGATCGACTGTGCCAGAACGGTCGCGGTCGTGGTGCCGTCGCCGGCGATGTCGTTGGTCTTCGAAGCAACTTCGCGGACCATCTGCGCGCCCATATTCTCGAACTTGTCCTCCAGCTCGATTTCCTTGGCGACGGTGACGCCGTCCTTGGTGATGCGCGGTGCGCCGAACGACTTGTCGATGACGACGTTGCGGCCCTTGGGGCCGAGCGTGACCTTCACTGCGTCGGCGAGGATGTTGACGCCGCGCAGCATGCGCTCACGAGCGTCGCGGGAAAATTTTACGTCTTTGGGCATTTTTTAGCTCCGAAGGTCTGTGGAAGAGGCGAACTGGATTTCGGCGGTCAGAATGATGCCCATAATGTCGGATTCCTTCATGATCAGAAGGTCTTCGCCATTGAGCTTCACTTCGGTGCCGGACCACTTGCCGAACAGGATGCGGTCGCCAGCCTTCACGTCGAGCGGAACAAGCTTGCCCGCCTCGTCGCGCGCGCCGGAGCCGACGGCGACGATCTCGCCTTCCTGCGGCTTTTCCTTTGCGGTGTCGGGAATGATGATCCCGCCGGCGGTCTTCGCTTCGGAGTCGACGCGGCGAACGACCACGCGGTCATGCAGCGGCCGGAAATTCTTTGCCATTTTTGGATGTCCTTGGTGCGGATGTTGAATGGTGTTCCGTTGCCGGAGCGTGCGAGTGCTATCGTGGCGCTGAGACAGGCGGTCGGCTGCGTCCCCGTCTTCCCCGCCTGTGGGTGCAGGTGGATCGGTGGGCAGCGTCGAGCTGGCTAGTAACCTTTTTTCATGTTCCAAGCCTTACTCCAGTGCCATCTTTGACGGGTCCGGGAGACCCGCAGCGGCAGTATGTTTTGGTGAGGTGATCAGGGGACGTCGTCTTCTCCTTGGTCAGTCACGTGTTTGCGGATGACGGCGAGGCTGGGCTGGACGCCTGGGCCGGCTATTTGCACAACCACGCCAGGAAAGTGGACGAATTGACCAGTAAGGCATTCCGACACGCCCCTTCTTAGGTTTGCTCCTCGGCCACCCCATTGACGTTGGGAGAATCCTTTTGCGGAGCTACACAGATAGTGCCGTGACAAACCTTCTCACCCTTGTAGTTGGCCAGAGCCTGCAGCAACTCCGGTAGAAGGTGCTGTTTCAGGTCGTTCGAGATAGGCTCCGGACCGTCCAGCACCTTAAGTGCCTGCTCGACCAACTCGATCGCGCGATCTTTGTTGCCGCTCTCATGATAGTACTGAGCGACCATCGGATAAGACATGAACTTAGAGCCGTGGCCTTGCGGCAGTGCCACGATGTGTTTAGACAGCTCTTCGCCCATCGCAAAGCGCTCAGCAGACGGAAAGCCCGCATAATCAAAGCACGGCGCGAAGAGTAGGAATAGCCCATAATATATCCAGTGCTCGGACTCTCTGTTGATCGCGTCGCGAACGAATTGGCGCATTTCGGGCAAGCCGGCCTCCATGTCGCGCATTTTGTGAAGCAACAGATGCGCAAGACTCACGCGGAAATATAGGTTGTCCGGCATCAAGGCGACGCCCTCCTCGATTGCCGAGCGCGCCGTCTTCCAATCATTTGTCTCCATCGCCGCCCGATATCTAGCCTTGATAGGCTTCGTCAGCGCTTGTTCGCGCGCTTTGGGTTCGCCTTTCGCGATCCGCTCCCTGTCGGCGGCTTTCGCTTGATCGCTGGCGCGCCAGCTGCCGTCGAGCACCTTCGGCAAAACCTCATCGAGTTCCGTCGGGCCACCAATAAAGGCGATGTGGCCGTCTCGGTCGACCACGAAACTGGTCGGAATCCAGCAAGAAAAGCTGGGCTCCATCCAAAGCTTTTTCATTTCGCCTGTGGAGTCGAACGCCATCCGAAAGTTCAGATTCGAGAACTTTTCGGTCAACCACGCGTCCAGAGTGCTGCGGGCCTCATCGGCCGTTGGAGCGTCTTCACTAGCCGCGACTCCGATGATCTCAACGCCGCTGTCCCTGTATTTCTCCTGCAACTGCATCAGATGAGGCATCGCGTCCACACATGGGCCGCACGAAGTTGCCCAAAATTCGACGATGTATACTTTCCCGGGCTCGAAGCTGCTGAGCGGCTCGCCACGCAGCCAGGTTTCCACTTGAATCGAAGGGGCCGGGGACTCCATCTGCAAGACCGGGTGCTGTCCAAAGTTATTTCCAAAGGGTAAGGTTGTCGGCACTCTGGTTTCCTTCCTAGAGAGGCACGGGTTGGGGGGAAGAGGAGCCTCTGGTTGCTCCCTTATTCGTGCAAGGGCCATGCCAGCGAGCTCAGCGCGCACATGCTTTGGAAAAACCTCCCGGTGCCCCAGATGACCGGTTGTAATGCACCTGATATTTTTGCCATTGTTTGTTCTGAACGTGTCATATTGTCTGCCGCTGTCAGGTTTTGGACACGCTTCGCGCCGCCCGAAAAGCGTGGCCCGTCCCCGAAGCGCCAAGGCCATAAGGACGCGCGGCAGGCAGCCTCTGCCCGTCCCGAGGGAATTCGCCTCAGTGACATTGATGGGTTGGCTCGCCGCTAACAGTTTTGAAGAGGAGGATGAACAAAGCCCCCGGCGAAGTGTGAGCCAGCCTAATCGACCGACACTGCGGGTATGCTCCAAGCTACACAGTGATGTAAAGGGCGCTACGCGCTTGGAGCTACACACATGACGCTGAACATTCGCAATCCGGAGGCCGATACTCTCGCTCGGGAGCTTGCGCGCATTGACGGCACAAGCATCACCCGATGCTGTGATTGTCGCCCTGCGGGAAACCATACGCAACCGGATGAACAAGGAAAGCCCGATAGAAACGGCGCAAAAGAAACACTGGCTAAGCACGGCCTGTCTTTCAGCCAGGTCGAAAGCCGGTTCCACCGGAGGCCTATCACGAGCTCGACCATGATCTCAACAGGTGGTGACGAATAATGTTCGTCGATGCATGTGCGATCGTCTCGATGATGGCGGCGGAGGACACGGCCGACGCCTATGAAGCGGCGCCGCTCGATGCGGCTCGCCGTTCACATGACACTTGCTGCCTAGGAAGCCATCATCGTGCTTTCACGGCCGGATCAGTTGAATTGCGCCTACAAAGCGGCTGAGGCGGTCGTCGTCGAATGGCTCGCAGCACCAAAGATTCGGCTCTGCGAGCCCGGTTCGCCCCGACACGTCCTGTCCTACGCGGTCGCTGTCGCCGGACAGCACGGCATAGCAAAGCGGCGCCTCAGCAAGTTCGATTGCCCCTACGCCTATTCCAAGGCGATGCACTCGCCGCGGCTCACGCTGGACCACCTTTTGCTTCAGACAGACGTGGCGACCTTGCCAAAAGGATCAGATGAATGACCGTCTTCGAAAAATCGACTGAACTGCCGGAATTGACCGGGGTCGTTGCCGCCGAGCAGGTAGCCGATCAGCCGTCCCTGTGGTCGACGGGAAGCACGTTTTGCATGTCAGCGGCCATTTGCAGCGCCTGAGAGCTCGTTGCGGGGCTGATTTCCAAATCCAGAGGATAAGGATAATCGATCGGTTGGAGGCGTCGTTTCGGTAGATCGGCCATTGACTCTGCCCACCGCTGGCTCATATATAACCCATTGGGTTATAGGAAGTGCATGCAGACCGTCGCCGAGACACCATTGTTCATCAAGCAGGCGGCGGAGCTGTTTAGCGACGATGAGCGGAAGGAACTGATCGACTTTCTCGCTGCCAATCCGCAGGTGGGTGATGAGATTCCAGGTACCGGTGGCGTTCGAAAGATGCGGTTCGGCGCCAAAGGCAAGGGTAAGCGCGGTGGCGCAAGGGTCATCTACTACTGGTACAGCGATGACGCACCGATCTACGCGCTGTTGGCGTACGGCAAGAATGAAAAGGTCGATCTGAAGCCGGACGAGGCAAAAGCGGTTGCAGCCTTCGCCAAGGCGATTAAGGCAGCGAACAGGAGCAGGACATGAGCGAGATGACAAAATTCGGCGCTGATCTGATCCAGTCTATGTCGGAAGCTCTGGCGCACGCGCAGGGTAAGGACGTTCCCGGTATCAAGGTGCACAGCGTCGATGTTGGCGCGGTCGACGCCAAAGCCATCCGCAAGAAGCTCGACCTGACACAGGATGAGATGGCGACCGTGCTGGGAACCAGTCCATCCGGCTACAAGAAGTGGGAGCAGGGCAAGCGGCAGCCAAGCGGCGCGGCCCGTACACTGCTTCGCGTCATGGACCGGGAGCCTGAGGCGGTGCTGCGTGCTCTAACGCCCAATGATACGGAGGCCAACCTCAACAACAAAACTCCTGCAGCCGCGCACTGAGCAGGGGAGGGGAGGGCCGCTTTCAGAGCCCCGACGCCTTGGTGAGATTGACCCGGAACCACCGCCTACGCGCGATGGCCGAGTGGAAGGCTATCGCGGCTCAAAATTGCTTGATTATCCTGCCCTGTTCTCCGCTCGCCCGCTCGCCAACAATCCGGAGGCCGATACTCTCGTTCGGGAGCTTGCGCGCATTGACGGCACAAGCATCACCGATGCTGTGATTGTCGCCCTGCGGGAAACCATCCGCAACCGGATGAACAAGGAAAGCCCGAGAGAAACGGCGAAAAAGATTCTGGTTAAGCACGGCCTGTCTTTTCAGCCAGGTCGAAAGCCGGTTCAACCGGAGGCCTATCACGAGCTCGACCATGATCTCACAGGTGGTGACGAATAATGTTCGTCGATGCATGTTCGATTGCTTCCACTACGCCTATGCCAAGGCGATGCGCTCGCCGCTGCTCACGCTGGACGAGCTTTTGCTTCAGACAGACGTGGCAACCTTGCCGAAAGGATCAGATGAATGGCCGCCTTCGAAAAATTGACTGAACTGCCGGAGTTGACCGGGGCCGTTGCCGAGCAGGTAAGCGAGCACATGGCCTTGATCGCGCGCGGCGAGGAGCTCGACCTTCCATGGCGTCGACTTCGCGTCCTTATCGACTAGGAGCTTGTGGAAATAGTAACACCGGCGCTCTTGGGCGGTTCTCTTCGGGGGAGTCGGACAAGCCTTGGCTGGTCAGAGAAAGGAACGCAGTTTATGCGCGGTTGAGTGGAGCCGAAGGCCAGAAAGGGGGCCTGGGAGTGAGCCTAGGCCCCTTCGCGGCGGGTTGGCATCGGCTGACAGCTTCATCATGACGTCACCTCGGAGGACGAGAAGCGATTGTTGACGCACGGGTACGAGCTGCCTCGGTCGTTCGCTCGATCGAAAGGACTGTGTGTGGAGGAAGCTCTCCATCGTGCAAGGCGAGAGGCTGCTGGGCTGCTTCCTTGTCCGCTGCCGTGAGCCGATGATTCAGGCGAAGAAAGTCCATCCAGGTTGGCGTGCGAAATGTCTCTGTCCAAAGTGAAGGCGTTTGGAGGTTGCGCTGGAGCGTCCAGTTTCGCGCACCGGCGCGGCTAAGAGCGTGGCGCTTTGCACGCATGCAGGAAGGCGTCGGTATTCTTTTCGGATATGCAATAGTCGATTTTGGCGACGATAGGGCCACTCCTTGGCTTCAGATCGAGTGCCAGCTCCGGTGCGCGAAAATCCGAACTTTCCTGGTCCGTTTCTTCCCATGGACGTATCGGCAACACCATTCCCGCTGCTGCAAGCAGCAACAGACCCCGGCGGCGCCCTCCAAAGCCCAGGTCAGGGAGTAATTCTGCGCGACGGAACCCCAAATCCAGCTGCCGGCAGCCATACCGCCAGCGCTCAAGGCGTAGTAGATGGAGAGTGTACGGCCGACTACCCACCGTGGGCTTGCGAGTTGCACCGCCACGTCAATGCCGGTCCAGGTGATAAGCCAACCCGCGCCGCCCAAGGCAAGCGCGACTGCCGCCACAGGGACCGACGATGTTAGTGCAACGGAAACGCAACATGCTGCACAAGCGACAAAGGCGAACGCCACCAGCCTGTTTTGAGACGTGATCCGCCTAAGGAAGCCGTTGCTCATACCCGCGATGAAAGCCCCGGTGCCGAAGCCGGCCAATAGAATACCGTAGACGATCGGCCCGCTCTTCAACTGATCCCGAACGACGAGAGGCAGCAACGCCAAGATCGAAATGCTGGCCCGAAAAGGGTTCCGCGGGCGATCGCCGCCCTGATTTCCAGGGACATCGCCGTAAAGCGCACTCCGTCGTGAATCGCCGTCATCATTCTCTCGCGGGGGAGAGGCGAAGAGCGGATTTTCCATTTGGTGCGCCATAGTGCACCTAGAGGCGCGAGATCGCTCAGCGCGGCCAAGCCGAAAGCGGCCAGCGGACCAAAGAAGGCCAGAATCGTCCCACCCAGAGCAGGACCTATGCTGCGTACGAGGTTGTATCCGACGGACATCAGCGTGACCGCGGCCGGTATGTCGCGCTTGTCGAGGATATCGCCGACCGAAGCATGCCAGGCCGGATCATTCAAAGCAAAGCCGCAGCCGGCCAGGAAACCCAGTCCGAGTACCAGCCAAGGATCGACAAATCCCAGGCCGACCAAAATCATTAGCGTCGTTGATGCCAATGCTATCAAGCAGTGCCCCGCAAACATCACCCATCGGCGGCTGAAGTTATCGGCGATGGCTCCGGCGAGAATTGAGAGGAAAAACACCGGCAATGTGGATGCGGCCTGAACGAGTGCGACCATGAGGTCGGAAGCTGAAATGGTGGCCTTCAGCCAACTGATGGCGACCGTCTGCACGAGCCACCCGAGGCTGGATAATCTGTGTGGCTGTCCAGATCGAGCGAAATACCGGATTGCGAAGCGGGGCAAGCGTCGTTGGAGCGGACGGCTGAGGATCTTCGTGCTGCACGTTTTTTGCCTTCCACGAGCCGATCGTTAACTCACGGCTGCCAGTACTGACTTTTTGTCTATAGATTTGTGTGATCGGTCAGTATTTCCAGAGCATGACCTAGCAGTCGCTTCCGCATGCTCCACAATCAACTTTGGGGCGGCAGCGGAACCGGGCCGGGTGAAGACCGCAGCTTGACCCCACTTGTTCACAGACGGGAGAGACAACGAACCCTAACAGGAGAGGTGCCACAATCTCGTCCTCGCCCTGGTTGACGACGAGTGCTCAGGGATGGCTTCCCTAAGCCCGATGATGATCGGCATTCGCGATGACCCCTCGTGAATGCGCGTTTTGTGATGGCAAGGGATTAGAGCTCGACTGGCCGACTTGCCGGGGCCAGTATTCGGTCCGTGTCCACAGATTAAGAACGAAGCGGTATTCGCATGGCTGTCAACGCGGACATTGAGAGCATTCGCCCGCCTGATTTATCGGCGCAGACGCCTAGAACGATCGAAGCTGTCCGCCGGGAAGTCCGCAGCCTCAACCATCATCTCGATCAAGACCGTCCGTAGCCGTGGCATACTACCCATCCGGCGAGGCTCTCGCATCAAGACCAGCCAGCGCCCTGGTTTCTCCCGGATCATCAGCGATTTAAATCAAATCCGTCTGTGGATACTAACGATTGCGCCTCCCTCACCTCCTAGACGGCTAATGCGGGCGGTAACTGAGAGGGTCATATGACAAGCGATTTTTCCGCCGCGCGGGTGCATTTAGATCGAGCGTATCACTACCTGCGGGGCGATGACCCGATAAGTCGGAGGGGGCGCGAAGCCTTGGACCTGCTACTTGAGGCGGTTACCGTCGAAGAGTTTAAGCAGCCACGCCAAAACGCGGAGATGCTAATGTTTCCGATTGGGCGCCGCTTCAGAGTCGGCCACCATGAACATGGTGCGCAGACACCCTCAGAATACCGCCCGTCCCGGCATGAGCCAAAGTCGGGCAATCGAATGGGAGTCCGAAGCGTGTCGCTCACAACGATCCGTACTTAGCCGCCCTGGCTGAAGCTTCAATGCAATCCGACGTCGAGTTGCTCACGCCCGACGCCGGGTTCTTGTGATCGAGGCCGGCTGCGGCGGAGCCGTTTCGCCAGCCATTCGCTTGGTTTCCCGTCCCAGAACGGCGTTGAACGGGCCGAGATCGCGAAACGGTCGCGTGAGCAGCTTTCGCGGCTACGAGACGCTCGCCTGGTACGACGGAACGGCCGAACGGGTAGGGGGCCGCGACGCATTGGGCGTCCCACTCGCCGACGGGGCGAAAAGCACCATGAAGGCAATGTGCGGCCAGGCAATGATTTCGATCTTTTAGCGGCGCTGGGCGCCGATCTGCCGGGAGCCGTACGGGCGTTGCCCAGTGACGGCGCGATAGCGGTTTCGCAGGATGCTTCAAAGGATGACCCCAAGGCACGGTTCTCACTTGCCGGCGTGCAGATGAAGCTGTCGGTCAGAATGGAAACTGGAAAAGGCGGGGGCCTTACCTTGCCGATGGACGACGAGCAAGGCCGGTACATCGCCAAGTTTTCTTCAACGGTGTTTCCGGGCGTTTCGGAGAACGAATTCGCCAACCTGGCGCTGGCCGCAGCAATCGGCATGGAGGTTCCCGAATGCGAACTGGTCGAGAAGTCCGATTTTGAGGGCTTTCCCGAAGAATTCAACACGCTGTCGGAGGGCAAGGTCCTTCTCGTCAAACGCTTCGATCGCGGCGCCGATGGCGAGAGGATACACATCGAGGATTTCGCTCAGGTCTTCGGTGTCTATCCCTCGCGCAAATATGAGGGAGCCGCTTACCATGACATAACCTCGGCTCTTGGCGTGGCCGTCTCGCCTACGGCGGCTCTCGAATTCGTCCGCCGCCTGGTGCTGACGGTCATCACCGGCAATGGCGACATGCACCTGAAGAACTGGTCTTTGATTTATCCCGGTAACGGCGACAAGCCGGTGCTTGCACCAATCTACGACGTTTTGTCGACCGTGCCATATATTCCCGCCGACGCCATGGCGTTTTCGCTTGGAGGGGAGCGCTCGTCAAGGCGCTAGCAGCACCGCGATGGAAGGCATTTGCGAACCGCGCAAGGCTTCCGGAGCCGGCAGTCCTGAAGGCAGTGGTCGAGACCGTCGAACTCGTCAATGAGCACTGGTGGCATCTGCCTGAGCGCGACGTTGTCGCGGGGAAAGTGCTCGAGCGGATTGACGCACATGTGAAGGCGATGACGCCGATACTGAACTCCTGCCCGATAAGTGAGCCGAGTCGCCTTGGGTGTGATATGGCGGAATCATCGCCTTTGGCCCCGGATGGATGGCCGTGGATCGATGGTATGCCAGCGTGGCGCGCAACATTCCGCGCAGTTTCGATGAGGACACGCGAGACCAAGCACGTCAGCTCACCGGAACAGAAGAGTTCGCAGCATCCCGCAATTAACGCAAGCGGGTCGAGATGCTGTTCGCTCACCTCAACACAACGATGCGGTTCGAACGAATGCGTGACTGAGGATCGCGATCCCACGCTTTGTGTCGCCATTGTCGGGTCCGCTACACGGCTTGTTCCGATGATCCTTTCTTTGGCCTCAAGCTAAATCTCTGAAAAGCATTCACAAATTTTCTTCTCCGGCCCAATCAGCCAAGTTGGCACGAGTCTTGAAACCCTTAGGTGCGAGGCGGCGAGAGCTGTCGGCCGGTATTCATGTCGCGGGCAGCCGCCAATGGAACAAAGAAGGAAAGCTACATGTCAGGTCTGCGTCAGATCGCGTTCTACGGCAAGGGGGGGATCGGCAAATCGACGACATCCCAAAATACGCTCGCCGCCCTTGTCGACCTCGGGCAAAGGATCCTCATCGTCGGCTGCGACCCCAAAGCCGACTCCACCCGCCTGATCCTGAACGCGAAGGCGCAGGATACGGTCCTGCACCTGGCAGCACAAGAAGGTTCGGTGGAAGATCTCGAACTCCAGGACGTGCTAAAGGTCGGCTACAAAGGCATCAAGTGCGTGGAATCCGGCGGCCCCGAGCCGGGTGTCGGCTGCGCCGGCCGAGGCGTCATCACCTCGATCAACTTCCTCGAGGAGAACGGCGCCTATGACGATGTCGACTATGTCTCCTATGACGTGCTCGGGGACGTGGTGTGCGGCGGCTTCGCGATGCCGATCCGCGAGAACAAGGCCCAGGAAATCTACATCGTCATGTCCGGCGAGATGATGGCACTCTATGCCGCCAACAACATCGCCAAGGGCATCCTGAAATACGCCCATTCGGGCGGCGTGCGGCTCGGCGGCCTGATCTGCAACGAGCGCCAAACCGATCGCGAGCTCGACCTCGCCGAAGCGCTGGCTTCCAGGCTCAATTCCAAGCTTATCCACTTCGTGCCGCGCGACAACATCGTCCAGCACGCCGAACTCAGGAAGATGTCTGTCATTCAATATGCGCCGGACTCCAAGCAGGCCGGGGAATACCGGGCGTTGGCCGAGAAGATCCATGCCAATTCGGGCCAGGGCACCATCCCCACCCCTATCACCATGGAGGAGCTCGAGGACATGCTGCTCGACTTCGGCATCATGAAGACTGACGAGCAGATGCTTGCCGAGCTTCAGGTCAAGGAAGCGGCCAAGGCGGCCGCACAGTAACGACCGCTGCCGAACGAGGCGCGGCCTTGACCTGGCGCGCCTTTCAAAGAACGGCGCCTCGTTGGTGAGGCGTCACCCTGAACCTTGAAAGGGGTCCCATGAGCCTGGAATACGAGAATGACGGCGCCCTCCATGCGAAGCTGATCGAGGAGGTGCTGTCGCAATATCCTGACAAGGCGGCGAAGCGCCGCAAAAAGCACCTGAGCGTCGCAACGAGCGGCGACGAGGCTGGCGAGGAAAGCGAGGTCCTTTCCGAATGCGAGGTCAAATCGAACATCAAGTCCATCCCCGGAGTGATGACGATTCGCGGCTGCGCCTATGCCGGCTCGAAAGGCGTGGTGTGGGGTCCAGTCAAGGATATGGTCCATATCTCGCACGGCCCGGTCGGCTGCGGGCAATATTCCTGGTCGCAACGCCGCAACTACTACGTTGGCACGACGGGCATCGACACGTTCGTGACAATGCAGTTCACCTCCGATTTCCAGGAGAGGGACATTGTTTTCGGCGGCGACAAGAAGCTGGAACAGGTCATCGACGAGATCGAGGAACTGTTTCCGCTGAACAAGGGCGTCACCGTGCAATCCGAATGTCCGATTGGCCTGATTGGCGACGACACCGAAGCTGTGTCCCGCAACAAGGCCAAGGAGCACGAAAAGACGATCGTGCCGGTGCGCTGCGAGGGCTTCCGCGGCGTCTCGCAATCGCTCGGCCACCACATCGCCAACGATGCGATCCGCGACTGGGTGTTCGAGAAGAAGGACATCGAGTTCGAGGCCAGCCCGTACGATGTCAATGTGATCGGCGACTACAACATCGGCGGCGACGCCTGGGCTTCGCGCATCCTGCTCGAGGAGATGGGCCTGCGCGTGGTCGGCAACTGGTCGGGCGACGCTACACTGGCCGAAATAGAGCGCGCGCCGAAGGCCAAGCTCAATCTCATCCATTGCTACAGGTCGATGAACTACATCTGCCGGCACATGGAGGAAAAGTATGGCATCGACTGGATGGAGTATAATTTCTTCGGCCCCTCCCAGACCGAAGCCTCTCTGCGCAAGATAGCCAAGCATTTCGGGCCGGAAATCGAGGCCAAGGCCGAGGCGGTCATCGCCAAATACCGGCCGTTGGTCGATGCCGTCATCGCTAAATACCGGCCGCGCCTCGAAGGCAGGACGGTGATGCTCTATGTCGGCGGGCTGCGCCCCCGTCACGTCGTCACGGCATATGAGGATCTGGGCATGGTGATCGTCGGCACTGGCTATGAATTTGGCCATAACGACGACTATCAGCGTACCGGCCATTACGTGAAGAAGGGCACGCTGATCTATGACGACGTGACTGGTTACGAGCTGGAGAAGTTCATCGAGGGGATCCGTCCTGATCTCGTTGGTTCCGGCGTCAAAGAAAAGTACCCGGTCCAGAAGATGGGCATACCGTTCCGTCAGATGCATTCCTGGGATTATTCCGGCCCGTATCACGGCTACGACGGCTTCGCCATCTTCGCCCGCGACATGGATCTGGCCATCAACAACCCAGTCTGGAACCTCTACGACGCCCCCTGGAAGAAAAAAGCCGAGCCGTCGGCGGCGATCGCAGCCGAATGAAAACCTGGCCTCCCGGAAGCCGGGAGGCCGTTGAACGCCTGTGGCCCTTTTGTCCGCGGGAGACCTGAAACGTTTCGACGTCCCTGTGCCGCCGTATGGCGGGCCAGATGGAGAAGAGGTAACCACCCATGCCGCAGTCGGCTGAAAAAGTTCTCGACCACGCGCCCCTGTTCCGCGAGCCGGAATACAGGCAGATGCTCGCCGAGAAGAGGCTGAATTTCGAATGTCCTCACCCGGACCAGGTCGTTACCGACCAAGGCGAATTCACCAAGACGTGGGAATACCGCGAAAAGAACCTCGCTCGCGAAGCGCTTGTCGTGAACCCCGCCAAAGCCTGCCAGCCGCTCGGCGCGGTGTTCGCGGCCGCCGGTTTCGAGCGAACCATGTCCTTCGTCCACGGCAGCCAGGGCTGCGTGGCCTACTACCGCTCGCACCTGTCGCGCCATTTCAAGGAGCCTGCTTCGGCGGTTTCCTCCTCGATGACCGAGGATGCGGCAGTGTTCGGCGGCCTGAAGAACATGGTCGACGGGCTCGCCAACACGTACCAACTCTACGACCCGAAGATGATCGCCGTCTCGACCACTTGTATGGCGGAGGTCATAGGCGACGACCTGCACAGCTTCATCGAGAACGCCAAGGACGAAGGCTCCGTCCCGCGCGACTTCGACGTGCCCTTCGCCCACACGCCAGCCTTCGTCGGCAGCCATGTCGATGGCTACGACGTTACGGTCAAGGGCATTTTGGAGCACTTCTGGAAAGGCGAGGAGCGAACGGAAGCCGAGGGAACCATCAACATCATTCCGGGTTTCGACGGCTTTTGCGTGGGCAACAACCGGGAACTCAAGCGCCTGCTCGATCTGCTGGGCGTGTCATATACCTTCATCCAAGACGCCTCTGACCAGTTCGACACGCCGTCGGACGGCGAATACCGCATGTACGACGGCGGCACGAAGATCGAAGACGTGAGGAAAGCACTCAACGCCGAGGCGACACTTTCGCTACAGCATTACAACACCCGAAAAACACTGGAGTATTGCGAGGGGCGAGGGCAGGCGACGGCCTCGTTTCATTATCCGCTCGGAGTCCAGGCGACCGACGACTTCCTGATGGAGGTCTCCGCGATTTCCGGCAAGCAAATCCCCGAGACAATCCGCCTGGAGCGCGGCCGACTTGTCGACGCCATGGCGGACAGCCAATCCTGGCTGCACGGTAAGAAATACGCCGTCTACGGCGATCCGGACTTTGTCTACGCCGTGGCCCGCTTCATCATGGAGACGGGCGGCGAGCCGACCCATTGCCTCGCCACCAACGGCACCTCGGCATGGGAAGCGGAGTTGAAGGAACTGCTTGCATCATCGCCCTTCGGCAAGGATGCTCAAGTCTGGGCGGGCAAGGACCTCTGGGCGATGCGCTCGCTGCTCTTCACCGAGCCGGTGGACCTGCTGATCGGCAACTCCTATGGCAAGTATCTGGAGCGCGACACCGGCACGCCGCTGATCCGGCTGACGTTTCCGATCTTCGACCGCCACCATCACCATCGGTTTGCGCTTATGGGCTACCAAGGCGGGTTGCGCGTCCTGACGACGATCCTCGACAAGATCTTCGACAAGCTCGATCGCGAGACAAGCGAGACGGGCGTGACGGACTATTCGTATGACCTCACCCGCTAAGAGTGGCGGCCGGCTCATCGGTGAGGCCGGTCGTCTTCCCGAGGGACTTTGGAGACCGACGCAATGTCCTCGCTCAGAGCCAAAATCCAGGATGTTTTCAACGAGCCCGCCTGCGAGCAGAACCGCGGCAAGGATGCCAAGGCGCGCAAGGAGGGCTGTTCGAAGCCACTGACCCCCGGGGCGGCGGCGGGCGGCTGTGCCTTTGATGGCGCCAAGATCGTGCTGCAGCCGATCACCGACGTCGCGCACCTGATCCATGCGCCCCTCGCCTGCGAGGGCAATTCCTGGGACAACCGCGGTGCGGCTTCGTCCGGGCCAACGCTGTGGCGCACGAGCTTCACGACCGACCTCACCGAACTCGATGTTGTGATGGGGCAGGGCGAGCGGAAGCTCTTCAAAGCGATCCGCGAGATCAAGGAAGCTTATGGGCCGCCGGCTATCTTCGTCTATCCGACCTGCGTGACGGCGCTGATCGGCGACGACATCGAGGCCGTCTGCAGGCGCGCGGCGGAAAAGTTCGGCCTGCCGGTGGTGCCGGTCAATGCGCCGGGCTTCGTCGGCTCCAAGAATCTTGGCAACAAGCTTGCCGGCGAGGCGTTGCTCGATCATGTCATCGGCACCGTGGAGCCCGACGATGCCGGCCCTTACGACATCAATATCCTTGGCGAATTCAACCTCTCGGGCGAATTCTGGCTGGTGAAGCCGCTGCTGGATCGGCTCGGCATCCGGGTGCGCGCCTGCATTCCGGGCGACGCGCGTTATTTCGACATTGCCTGCGCGCACCGCGCCCGGGCGGCTATGATGGTGTGCTCGACCGCGCTCATCAATCTCGCCCGCAAGATGGAGCAGCGCTGGGACATCCGGTTTTTCGAAGGCTCCTTCTACGGCATCACCGACACCTCGGAAGCGCTCCGACAGATCTCTCAGCTGCTCGTGAAGAAGGGTGCCGATCCGGAGATCCTCGGCCGCACCGAGGCATTGATTGCAGAGGAGGAGGCCATCGCTTGGAAGAAGCTCGCGGCCTACCGGCCGAGGCTCGAAGGCAAGCGCGTGCTGCTCAACACCGGCGGTGTGAAGTCCTGGTCGGTCGTCCATGCGCTGATGGAGATCGGCATCGAGATCGTCGGCACCTCTGTCAAGAAGTCGACCGTCGAAGACAAGGAGCGCATCAAGCAGATCCTCAAGGACGACAACCACATATTCGAGCAGATGGCGCCGCGCGAGCTTTACGCCATGCTCTCAGAACACAAGGCCGATATTATGCTGTCGGGCGGGCGCACGCAGTTCATCGCGCTGAAGGCCAAGACACCCTGGCTCGATATCAACCAGGAGCGCCAACATCCTTACGCCGGCTATGACGGCATGGTGGAACTCGTACGCCAGATCGACCTCGCCATTCATAACCCGATCTGGCGCCAGGTGCGGGAGCCGGCACCATGGGATTGCCAGCCTGCGGTGAGGGAGGAACTGCCGAGCACGAAAAGCGAGACCGCGACCTTGCATGTTGTCCAGGAATTCGCCGGCACGACGGCCGGCGATTTCGGGGGGTGTTGAGGAAAGCCGATGGTCCGCATCCTTCCCCAGACCAAAGCGGCGGCGATCAATCCGCTGAAGTCATCGCAGCCGCTGGGTGCCGCCTTGGCCTTTCTTGGCGTCGACGGCGCGATCCCGTTGTTCCACGGCAGCCAGGGGTGCACCAGCTTTGCGCTCGTGCTGTTCGTGCGGCATTTCAAGGAAGCCATTCCCTTGCAGACAACGGCGATGGACGAGGTGGCGACGATCCTCGGCGGGGCAGACCATCTGGAAGAGGCGATCCTCAACCTCAAGGCCCGCACAAAGCCAACGCTGATCGGGGTCTGCACGACGGCGCTGGTGGAAACCCGGGGCGAAGACTGCGCAGGAGATATCGCCAATATCAGGCTGAAGCGCACCGAAGAACTCGCAGGTACGGAGGTCGTGCTGGCCAACACACCGGATTTCGACGGCGCGATCGAAGAAGGCTGGGCCAAGGCGGTCACCGCGATGATCGAAAGGATTACGCCGCCCGGCCAGCAGGCGCGGCAGTCGAAGAAGATCGTGATCCTGCCTGGCTGGAACCTCACTGTGGCTGATATCGAGCATTTGCGTGAGATGGTTGAAAGCTTCGGACTGAAGCCCGTGATCCTGCCGGACGTCTCCGGCTCTCTCGACGGTACGGTGCCCGACCGCTGGGTCACGACCACCTATGGCGGCACCAGTGTCGAGGATATCCGTGAACTTGGCACGGCCGAGCAATGCATCGTCATCGGTGAGCATATGCGCCGCCCGGCCGAGCTGCTGCAGAGGTTGACCGGCGTGCCCTACGTGCTGTTCCGGTCGCTGACTGGATTGAAGGACGCCGACCGGTTCGTCTCGCTGCTGTCCGCGCTTTCGGGCGCGGGGGCGCCAGCTGGGGTGCGCCGTCGCCGGGCGCAGTTGCAGGACGCGTTGCTCGACGGACATTTCCACTTTGGAGGCAAGAAAATTGCGATCGCTGCTGAACCAGACCAACTCTACCAACTCGCGAGCTTCTTCACCGGCATGGGCTCCGAAATCGCGGCAGCGGTCACCACGACCAACATGTCGAAAATTTTGGAGGAAGTACCGGCGCAGTCGGTTCAGATCGGCGATCTCGGCGATTTGGAAGCTCTTGGCGCCGACGCTGATCTTCTCGTCACCCATTCTCATGGCCGCAAGGCGGCGCAGCGCCTCGGCATTCCGCTCATGCGGGTCGGCTTCCCGATCTTCGACCGGCTCGGCAGCCAGCACAAGCTCACAATCCTCTACCAGGGGACCCGCGACTTGGTTTTCGAGGTTGCCAATATTTTCCAGTCTAACCGGCAGGCGCCGACACCTGAAGAACTTGATCCCCTCCGCAAGCGAGAAACGCCACATGGGCCCCGTTCGTCGCCTCTCACTCGTCACTGACGAGGTTCACGCACCGACGCCGGAACGCCACGCCGGCGCATTGCGCGTGGCGATCGCCACGCAGGACATGAAGAACCTCAACGCCCATTTCGGTTCGGCCAGGCGCTTTGCTGTCTACGACGTGGGACGCGAGGAGTGGAATCTCGTCGAAGCCGTAGCCTTCGATGACGTTTCCGACGAGAGCGGGAAGCATCGGACTGAGGGCGACGACCGCATCACCCCGAAGGTGGAGGCGCTGAAGGGCTGTCATCTCCTGTTTTGTCTGGCTATCGGGGGGCCTTCGGCAGCCAAGGTTGTTTCGGCAAAAATTCATCCGATCAAAGTGCCGCACCCCCAAAGCATCCAAGAGGTGCTGTTGCGCACGCAGATGATGCTCAGGACGTGTCCTCCCCCTTGGCTGCGCAAGGTGCTGGCGCAGGCAGGTGTCGCCGAACAGAAACCGTCCTTCGAGGAGGAGGACTGAAATGAGGAGTGGGCGAAATGTCTGACGCCGTGGTTACCCCTGCTGTCGCCGAAGACGAGGCGGCCCTTGCCACCCCGTTCGTCAAATGCCTCGTGCGGCTGGTCCGGGCTCATGATTCCCACGGGTCTTGGGAAGGCAAATCGGACGCCGAGCTGCTGGGCGACTTCATCATCACCAGGGAACAGCGCCGTGCGATCCCGATCATCGGGGATCCCGATCCGGACGTACTGTGGAGGCTCGAGATCTTTTACACCGCCGTCGGGCTTGCGATCGAGGAGCGCTGCGGCCTCATGGCATCGCCGATGATGGAGGTGAGCCATGAGGGCTTCGGGCGCGTGCTTTTCACGGCCGGGCGGTTGGTCGCTCTGTCGAAGACGCTGCGCGACGTCCACAGGTTCGGCTTCGAGACGCTCCGGAAGCTTGCTCAGGCGGGCACGAAAATGGTTGGCGACGCGATCGCAGCCATTGAGGCTCATCCCGAGGTGGCGCGGGCGTGATGGAACCGATTTTCGATCAAGGGGATCATGTCAGGCTCGAGGACATGCGATCGCCAGCCCTCTCAATCGAGGCGGTCGAGGCCGATGTGGTCCTTGGGGTAGCGCTGATGAAGCCACTGGTCCTGATCTGTTCGCAAGATGCGGAGTTGTGTCTGTACTACAGCCACATTCTGGGGGTGGATGGCTTCAGGATTGAACTGGCCAGAAGCGTGGAGGAAGCGCTGGCACTAGCCAGTGAACGGGAGCCGCAGGCCGTGGTGCTGGACTGCCAGCCGGTAAGCTCGACAGGGTCCACCATCTGTGCCCAGCTCAAGGCGGAGTTCCGGAACAGAGGCCTGTTGGTTGTTGCCCTGATCGCGCCCGGCGCCGAAAACCAGCACCTCGATCTCTTGAAGGCAGGTATTGACGAGAGCTTTGTGCGGCCCTTCGGGCCGGCGATGCTGCTCGACTGTCTACGGACGAAGCTGGCGCTGCCAAAGCCGGGTCCAAACGGGATCGAAAACGGCAGCTGGCTCCGCTGTGGCAGGCTAGAGATGAACGTCGATGCCCGCCGAGTCCGTGGTAACGGCCACGACATCCACCTTGGACCGATCCAGTTCAAGCTGCTGCGGCATTTGCTCGAGACTCCCGGCGTGGTGTTCAGCCGAGTCGAGTTAAAGAACGCAGCTTGGGGGGAAAAGATCCATGTCGGTGAACGCACCGTCGATGTCCATATCAGCCGGATCAGAAAGGAGCTGGAGAGGACGTCGGCCGGGAGCGTCATTCGAACCATCAGGTCCGACGGCTACTCGCTGGAGGAGGCGGACGTTGAGCCTGAAGCTGACGGTGAATAGGCATCGGTGCGCTGCCACTCGCTCGAGTGGCCGGACGGCTGAACAGCGAACTGATGTAGTGCCACCCCCATCTCCGTCGTGCTGAGGGCAAGTGTTGCGGCTTCGAAACGCGCCTACAGATACGACATACTTAGAAAGAAGCAGTCAGATGGCCTTCAAAAAGCGTATTCAGTGTGACGGGAGTTGACCACTCCGATCAGGATGTCAGGACAGCTGCCGGCTTGTGTGCCGAAGTCGGCGACTGGTCATGTCGCCTCCGCCGCTCATTATGCCTTCTCCGCTGCTCGGCGATGGCATCCCGGAGTGGCCTGAACAACGCGCACAGGCCATCGCCAGACTGGACAACGGTTTAGGCAGATCGAAAGTTTTTCACAGGACATGGCCAGACTGGAAACAACATCCAGGAAATTCAGAAACAGCTGAGAGCCGTGCAGCTTTGCTATGACGTCGATACCCACTACTGCGATCAGGCCAGCGTCGGTGACGCGGTGCGACAGCGGGCGCTCTGCACCGACCTGACAATCATCGGCCCCGCACTTCTCAAAGACACTCGTCTCGGACCTCTCGTCATCAACGGCAGCCTGTTCGATACGGGTAAGCCGGTGCTTGTCGTGCCGGAGGGCGCTAAGGCGACTCTGTCTCCACGGCGAGTGCTGGTCGGCTAGGATTCGCGAGTCGAGGCGTCCCGTTCGGTTCGGGAAGCGCTGGATTGCTGAGGAAGTTCGTGTCGCCCTAGTCGATCCCGAGGCGACCCGCACCGGAAGCGGCGCCGAGCCGGGAGCCGGCATCGCTGCCTATCTCACTCGGCATGGTGCTGGGGTGTTGGTCGACCGGCTGCCGAGCGCCGGCAAACCGGTGGCTATGGTGCTCGCGCAGCACGCAATCGACACGTCTGCCACATGATTGTCATGGGTGCCTATGGCAGCCGCCGGCTGCGCGAGCGGCTCTTCGGTGGCGTGACGAGATGATAGTTGGGAAGCCGCCATTGCCGCTGTTTTTGGCCCGCTGACGGGTTCCGAAGCGGCACCGCCGCTGTTCGAAACTCTAGTCACCGGGTCACCATCTGATGCGGAGTCGGAGAAAGGTCGCGGCAAACGAGCAGGTTTCGTGAAGCTCCTCGAGCAACTTGCAAGCTCCGTCGCGAAGAACATTCCCGGACTCCTCTAACGCGCGCTGGGGTCAACTCGCCGAGATAATGCGTAATGCGCAGACCGACGGCAGGGCAGAGGCCCAGCCGTCCTCAATGCGCTCAAAACACCGATACTCGAGCCGGCGTCGGGTCGAGAAAGAGAGTCGTTTCAGCGCGGCAGGCCGCGTTCGGACCGTAGCCTCATCGTAGTGGCGTTATCACCATTTCCCTCACTACTGGCCGGGAACTGAACACGGCAACGACTATGCAGCGGCAAGAGCCCGACCTTCGAGTCCGACGGTCGGGCTCTTGCCGGGCCTCGGCGTGAACGATGCGATCAATCACGTGTCATCGCCTGGGGATGGTAGCCGGGTCAGCGGCGAGGACGGCCGCTATGTTCAGCGCGTCAGTCGGTCCGGCCCGAGCCGCGTGGCGACCGGGCGGTCTTTGGGCTGGTCAATTCCGACAGTGCTCACATTCGCACCAGGCGGTCCCCGTAGCGCCTAAGCACGGGGCACACAGTAGATAACGACACAATTGCAGGAACTGCAGGGGAGTTCATCGGCCGACGCATGCCGGCACTCGTCCTGCCCGTTTCGCCACGATCATCATCGTCAATCTGACGATGACGGTATTGCCACCGCAGCTGGACCGGCTTCGCCGTGAAGAACTCCTATGTCGTCGCTAGGAATTCAATCGCAAGGCGCAAGCGAGCAGGGCACAGCTCGGATGGAGCGGCCCCCTGAAGTGCAAATGGCGGGATTTCGCTACCGCGTGGAGGACCGGAACGGCAAGAAGCTCAAGCTAGCCACGTGGCGTGAAGCGGACGATGATAAGAGCATGGCGGCAGCCAACGCAGTCATGATGTCCATCTACTCGTCCCTCCGCTCGAAAACATGTGAAGTCATCCGTGGCCACGCTTTCCTTGGCGGAGCGTGGCGCGTGATACGTGTCCAGAACCTGACAGCGGCACATGTCGGGTTCAATACCACCTCATGTTGGGCACATAGGAGGTTCAAGCGTAATCATGGGCTTATTGCGTGCTGAGCGCGCTGGCACGGCCTTTGCGGAGAGTGTGACAACACTGAGTGAAGGCTGGCTGCACGCAGACGCGCGTGACTCTCCTTTGCTTGAACCCGTGCCCCTCCCTAAGGGGGAAACAAGCTCGCGCATAAAGTCGCGCAGCCTTTGGCAATAGCTTTGGAGAAAAACATGACATTGCAGATGGGGTCACCGGCTCCTTCGATCAAAGTGGAGAACTGGCTGCGTGGCGAGCCCGTGACGTACTTCCAGCCCGGCAAAGTGTATATCGTCGAATTTTGGGCAACTTCGTGCGGACCATGCGTGGCGGCGATGCCCCATCTGGTGCAGCTCCAGGAGAAATACACGGACAGTGGACTTGAGGTCGTCGGTGTCGCGGCCAGTGAAAAGGCTCCAACGGCCGTCGAGGCCCAAACCAGGTTGGACGCGTGGTTGACCGAAAAGTGCTCGAATCTGAACTTTCGGATCGCGTTCGACTCCACAGGCGAAATGAACAAGTTTTGGATGGAACCCAGCTTTTCTCTTGGGATTCCGACCTCATTCGTGGTCGACCGAGACGGCCACATCGCCTTTATCGGTCATCCGGGGCAACTCGATGAGGTTTTGCCGAAAGTCCTTAACGGCAGCTGGCGCACCAGCGATGAAGCGAAGGCTGCCGATAAGGAGCGGATTGCCAGCTCCCAACACGAAGCGCGCGAACGAACCCTCACCGAGCCGATATATGCCAAACTACAGCCGGCGATGGAAGCCGAGGATTGGACGGCGGCGCTCTCGGTTGTCGAAGAAGGCCTCGCCTTGCCCGACAATATGGAGTTCCGGTTCATTCATGCGAATCTACTGCTTCACAAGCTGCGCGACATGCGGGCCGGCTTGCCAGCCCTGCAAAAGTTGGTCGATGACGTGATCGACAAAAAATTCCAAACCGTGTCTTGGATGGTCGCGGTCCTGAACGAACTCTTCGACCCCAAAATGGACAACTCCCATCTCCCCCATGCTGAGCGCTTTGCGATGGGCGACAAGCTCTCGGAACAGATCCTGACGCTCAATCCTCCACAAGGGGACGGCCCCCTTAAATTCCTTTGGTACGTCCCGCTCGCTCAGTATTATTACGAGAGCGGCAACAAGGATCGCGCGATCGAGTTGATCGAGGTGGCGCTGAAATCGCTGGGTGATCAGGAGCGAATGCCGGATCACATCAAACAGCACTACCTTACCCCATTGCTCCAAGCCCTGGCCAATTACACGGGTGAGAACGCCTGTTACGCGGATCTTTGCGTGGTTCCGCAAAACAAGGCTTCTGAAAATCAAACCGCAGTCGCCTGATGAGCAAAGATCGCAAAGGGATGACAATTGGAATTTGAACCCTGGCCAATTCGCCCATTGTCTGCGGCGAGCCCGCAGTAAGTATGTCCATTGCAGCATAGGGCGCATCGCTTGCCGCAGGTTGGAGTTCAATCTTGTAATAACCTCCGGCCGAATCCCTGCGGACGCGATGGTCGACGCGAATTCGGCCAGTCGTGGAAGACCCACGGTCCAGGACGTGTTCAAGGTCGGCGACTGGGACATCCATTGCGTGGAATCGGCCGCCCGAGCCGGGCGCCGGCTGCGCAAGTGTGGCCGAAGTAGGCGTCCCCGAAAACTGACATCGTGCTTCGAGGAAGAGGGCTGAAATGAGGAGTGTGCCAAATGTCTGACACCGCAATCAGCCCTGCGGTCAACGAGGACGAGGCGCCCCTTGCCACCGTTCGTCAGATGCCTCGTGCGGCTGATCCGTGCTCAAGACTACTACGGCTCGTGGGAATGCAAATCGGGCGCGGAGCTGCTGGCCGACTTCATCGTCACCAGAAAACAGCGCCGTGCGATGCGTGTCATCGGCGATCCGGAGCCGGACGTGCTGTGGAGGCTCGACATGTTCTACACCGCCGTCGGGCTCGCGATCGAGGAGCGCTCCGGGCTGATGACGTCGCCAATGACAAAGATGAAACCCGTGGGGGCTTCGGACGCCTGGTGTTCGCGGGCGGGCGGTTGGTCGCTCTGTCGAGACATCCACCGGTTCGGCTTCGAGACGTTCAGGAAGCTCGCGGAGGCCGGTACGAAACTGGTCGACGATGCGACTGCAGCCATCGAAGCCTATCCCGACGTGGCACGGGCATGAAGAAACCGATTTCGAGGAAGGATTTATGTCAAAGCTAGATGAGATGGGGAAGAAAGTCCGAAAGCTTCAGCTGCGCGCGGCAGCTGCCAAGACGAAATTGCGCGACCTTGCAGAGAACCTTCCGATCAACTGGACTGAGATAGACGAAGTTGCCGAGAAAGCGTCGGCCGTTTTTGCCGAGTTGGATGGTGCCAGGAGAGAGCTCGCTGCAATGAAGAAGTTACGATGAGGAGCACATTCACCACCCGCGACGGCTCCGGATGGATGCCGGAATATCTCACCGCTATAGACGGCACGACCTGCATCGGCTGCGGCCGCTGTTTCAAGGTCTGCTCGCGCGAGGTCATGCATCTTTACGGCGTCGATGACGCGGGTGAAATCCTCGGCGCCTGCGACGATGAGGATGACGATTTCGACGGCGAACTCAATCGCATGATCATGGTCGTCGACCAGGAAGGCTGCTGCATTGGCTGCGGAGCCTGCGCGCGTGTCTGCCCGAAGAACTGCCAGACGCATGTTGCGGCCGACCAGGTCTAAGCATGATCTGAGGAGACAAAACCAGGAGAACGGCGTTGCCCTTTAGAATGTTTTGTCGCGTCCTCGGGCTGGTGCTGTGCAGCACCGCACTGACGGTCTACTTCGCTTCGCATTCCATCCGCACAGTAGTCGTCACGACGATGGCTTGTTCGCTGCTCCTTCAGCTGGCCTATTTCGCAAGCGTGCTCTTTCTGATCTGGCGGTCTGGTTGCGTTAGCCGAGCTGGCCAAAGGGCTGAGCATTTCGGCAGTTGCAAGGAAGTTGGATCCGAGCCGCCAGACCTTGATGAGGTGACAAATGAATCCGAAGATTTGCTCCAAACGCAATCAAATACTGGCCATATCGCCTCCGCGATGGTGAAACCATCCGGAGAGCCTCGCCGGAAACGGCGTTCGATCAAGAGCTCGTTAAGCTCAAGCAGCACGGCAAGCGATACGCGCGGGGAGCCAAGGTCCATCGCCGCGCAAGCCACGGGATCGATCATCCAGGCCGGAGCGGTAATGACATGCCCGGGCGCGACGACGAGATGAATGATCCGGCCGTTGGCGCGCTCTTCGCTGTTCTCGCAGCGAAGCCGACGTCCGAAATACGGTGCCAACGGTAATGGACCTCGACCTCCTGCCCAACATGGGCAGAATGACCCCGAGATGGCTCTCAACCGCAAGAATGCGCTGTTCGCAGGCTCTGACGGCGCCGAACACTGGGCCGTCATCGCCTCGCTGATCGAAACCTGCGAGCTCAACAGCGTTGAGCCGCTCGGCTATGTCGCCGATGTCCTCACCAGGGTCGTGAACGGCCATCCTAACAGCCAGATCGACGATCTCCTGCCCTGGGCCTACATCCGGGCTCCCGAGTTCGAGGCCGTGGCCTGAGAACAGCGCTCTGATGTCCGCTGTCAAGGTTAGGAACGCAGGAGGTCGCCCGTTCGAGGAACGGCCGCTCATTCTGATGATCGCGCATGGGTGGAGGCGGAACTGAAGGACGTCGGTGATCAAGCTCTGATGCGCGGGTTGGCTACCGCATTCCCGATTGTGCGTCCGGGGCTGTTCCTATCTTACTGCGGGCGTCGGCGGTTCGCCGGCCACAAAGCGTCTGACGGGCATTCCCCTGCCGTGGTCCCGCCTCCGCCCATGCGCGAGATGTGCGCCGTCGCGGCGAGCGATCAGGTGATGCGCGCCTCCCTTGCGACTGCCCACATGAAGCCGACCAGTTCACGGGCGATCGCGGTGCAGACGACCGTTGTCCGTTTGCCCCGAGCGCTCAGCATGCGGTAGCGGGCTGTCAGGCGGGACTGCGCCTTCCAGGCGATCTCACGCACCTTCGGTGGCGCCTGCTCCAATCGGTATACGAGGACGTCGACGATCACGATACGCCTCGCCACGACCCGGTGCTGGCGCTCTTGTCGGAAAGCCTGACGCCGAAGCGCTCCGATTGCGGCGTCCTTGCCGGCAAGTCGACGCTGAACCGGCTGGAGCACGGCCGCGCCGGGGAGCCGACGCGCTATCACAAGATCCGTTACGACAAGGAGGCGATGGAAGCCCTGTTCTGGATCTGTTCCTGGAAGCCCATGACAAGCCGCCAGGCGAGATCGTGCTCGATCTCGACGCCACCGATGATCCGCTGCACGGCCAGCAGGAAGGCCGCTTCTTCCACGGCTACTACAACTGCTACTGCTACCTGCCGCTCTACGTCTTCTGCGGCCGGCATCTGCTGGCGGCAAAGCTCAGGCGTTCCAACATCGATGCCAGCAAAGGAGCGGTCGAGGAGGTCGCGCGGATCGTGACGCGAATCCGGCAAGTCGTGGCCCCGGGTCCGCATCATTCTGCGCGCCGATTCCGGCTTTGCCCGTGAGGCGGTGATGGCCTGGTGCGAGCAAAACCGCGTCGACTACGTGTTCGGGGTCGCCCGCAACGAACGGCTGGAAACGAAGATCGCCCCGGCCTTGGCGGAAGCCCGCCAGTCTTGCAGGGCAAGCGGCCAGGCCGCCCGTGTCTTCCGCGACTTCCTGTGGTCGACTTTAGACAGCTGGTCACGCCGAAGACGGGTCGTCGCCAAGGCCGAGTGGACGACGCTGGGCGCCAATCCGCGCTTCATCGTGACGTCCCTCCAGCCAGAGCGCTGGGCGGCACGGGTGCTTTACGAGGATCTCTACTGCGCCCGCGGCGACATGGAGAACCGTATCAAAGAGTGCCAGCTCGACTTCTACGCCGATCGCACCAGCGCCCATACCATGCGCGCCAATCAGTTGCGGCTCTGGTTCGCGTCGTTTACCTACGTGCTCATTTGCGCCTTGCGCCGCCTTGGCCTCGCCCACACCCGGCTTGCCGAGGCCACCTGCGGCACGATCAGGTTGAAGCTGCTGAAGATCGGTGCACAGGTCCGGGTCTCGGTGCGCCGCATCAAGGTAGCGATGGCTTCGGCCTGCCCTTATGCCGAGGAATTTGCACTGGCACACGCCCGAATACGCGCCGCGGCCCGATGACGCCGCAGGACCCGAACCCTTCCCGCAAACGACACAGGACACATCGCCGAACCCATTGTCAATGCCGCTCGAATTTTCCCCAAAAGTGCCGAAGTAAAATTCCCCAGTTTCGCCGCTCAGACTGTCGCGGAGGGGTGTCCATTTTTC